>VGXU01000123.1 GCA_016873215.1 Planctomycetota bacterium | reverse complement strand
GGGGAGTGCCCCTGATTGCCCATCTGGGTCACCACGCCGCATTTGCGAGCCGTCTTTTCCAATAGACGGCATTCATAGACATTCTGAGCCATCGGTTTTTCAACATAAACGTGCTTGCCCAGCAGCATGGCGTGCATGACCATGGCAAAATGTGCATGATCCGGCGTGGCGATAATCACCGCGTCGATCTGCTCATGCATCTGTTCAAGCATCTCCCGATAATCCCGGAAACACGGAACTCCCGGGAATCCATTTACCTCGGCGCCGGGCGACAGGAATAACACATCCGCAAAGGCCTTGAACTCAATCTGATCTTTGGAATACCGATTGAAGGTTCTCAAAACATCGCTGCCCCGGTTAAACACTCCGATTTGAGCTGCTCTGATTTTCTGCCCCTTCGGGACAAACCGCGGCGGATACAGCGGCTCAACCTCCTGCGCTGCAAAAAGCCCGCCCTTGCCCAACATCAGGATTGGCGGCGTCCATAAAATCGTCTTCAATAACGTCCGGCGAGATACGCCGTAGTCTCTTTGTTTCTTGTTGTCTTTCATTTTAATATCTCCCTATGGATTAAGGAATACGATTACTAATCTCTTTTTATTTCATCCGGTTTATTTTAACTCTCGAATCTTAATGTTTCTAAATGAAACTGAATTGCCGTGATCCTGAAGCAGGATATGTCCCTGTTCCCATTCCCCAAAGCCGGGCCAGTTTTTATACTTGCTTTCGGAAACGAGTTTGCGAAATTCAGGCGTTTTTCGTTCATATTCAAGGATTTTACGGCCGTTCAGCCAGTGCTCAACGTGATTGCCTTTTGAAATAATGGCCGCATGATTCCACTGACCAATCGGCTGGGGCAATTTAATACAATTATCCGCCTCAATCAGGTCATACAAACACCCCAAAGCCCGGCTGCCCTTATGATTACCCAGTCTGGCATCCGGATGCACCGCATCGTCAAGAAGTTGATATTCCAGACCTATTGACGACCCTTCACCTTTATTTAATTCCGGATCAACAAAATACTTGATACCGCTGTTGGCACCAGGAGTCAGTTTGAAGTCCAGATGAAGCTCGAAATCACGATATTTATCCACCGTAACAATATCACCACCGCTGGCCGACTCTTTGCCGCCGGATTCCAGAACGGTCAAAATGCCGTCTTTGATAGCCCAGCCGTTTTTCGGAAAATGATCGAGTTTGGCGCCCCGCCAGCCGGTAGATGTCTTTCCGTCAAAGAGATATTTAAACTCCGGACTTTTTTCCTTATTGCCAAGTTTGTTGTCCATGCTCTCAACCGGCAGCGGCATCGGCCGTGTATAACTGGCCGTACTCTCGTCAATGATCCGAATGTTACGCCAGCAGACCTGCAAGCCTTCCTTGTCCTTTTCCTCTCCAATACTGTGGACCTGAAGAGCGATAAACCCGCTGCGGGTCATGGTATCACAAAGGTGCGAGACCGGAATATCATTCACCCACGTTTTCAGTGTGTCGCCGATTGCCTCAACACGAAACGTGTTCCATTGACCGGCTTTAAAGGCCTTTTGAGCTTCAGAATTTCCTTCAAGCGTATACAGCCAGCCTCGACGACCTTCATCATAAATACCCCCGGTCCAGCCCCGTTTGGAAGG
>VGXU01000122.1 GCA_016873215.1 Planctomycetota bacterium | reverse complement strand
GGGGCTTAGCCGTAAGGGGCTGATTGAACGCCAGCAGGATTTTTCTGTCGGTTTGGTTTTGTATTTCCGATGGGTATACTGTGTTATTTTCCATATTGTTTATTGAGCAATCGTCACTTGAAAGTGACAGTGGTGTTACTCAATAATGACACAAACCAATGGTTTATAAATGTATCGGCTGTAGATTTTAGAATAAATTGAGGTTAAACAAATCAGTTCAAAGTAATTTAAGCACACTTTACATCATACCACAGCGCGAATAAAGCTCAAGAAAACGATATAAGAACGTCGATAACTTCTTATAAGCACGATGCTTATAAGGAGAATCGAAATGGATATTGTACAGATCAAAGGTATGGGTAAAAAGTTGAACGCATTTTTGTCCCAATTTGACGATTGTTTCGGCCGCAGCGGCTCTCGGCAGAACCTTCGCACCTATGTTAAGGGGCAACTGTCCGATCTGCCTCGCAAGAGCATTGAACCCATCGCTCTTGCGGCGAACATCCCACCCCGCACATTGCAGTGTTTCCTGTCCATACTGCCGTGGGATCATCAACGTCTTCGTAACAAAATTCAATGGGTCATAGCGACCGACCATGCCCATCCATCGGCCATAGGAATCGTCGATGATTCGGGGAATCCCAAAAAAGGTGCTCACACGGCCGGTGTCCAATGGCAGTGGTGCGGGAATACCGGCAAGACAGACAATTGTGTTGTCGGCGTTCATATTGCCTATGCCGCAGGTGATTTTCAATGTATTCTCGACAGCGATGTATATCTTCCTGAGGGCTGGGCCAATGACCCTGTGCGCCGCAAAAAAGCCTTTATTCCTGACGATGTTGTCTATCGCAAAAAAACCGATATAGCCCTCGATCAGATTTCCCGTTCGATGCAAAATGGCATTCGCGTATTTGCATGGACATTTGACGAATGGTATGGTCGCGACGGCGAATTTCTTGACGGCCTTGAAGCGCGGGGTCAGAACTATGTTGGCGAGATTCCTTCTGACTTTAGCGGATGGTTGTATGAGCCTGAAATTCTTGTTGCGCCAACGGTTCAACAACGGCATAAACGAGGACGAAAGAAGCATTTCCCGCGTCTTGCCCGCAAGGCTTTGCCTGCCAGTGAAGTTCGAAATCTGCTGGTCTATTCCCGTGTATTTCAGAATCAGAAATGGGAAAAGTTTCATATTAAGGACAGTGAGAATGGCCCGATTGTCTGGGAAGTCAAGCATGCCCGGTTTTATCGTAAACAAGGATCGGATGGCCTGCCCGGACCGGCCCATTACCTGATGATTGCCCGTAATGTTCTGAATAGCGGTGAGATGAAGTATTTTATCTCGAACAGGGTGCCGGGACTCAACGGCATTAGCTTGGAAAAACTGCTGTGGACGGCGTTTTCTCGTTTCCCGATTGAACGGTGTTTTGAGGTCGGCAAACGTGAACTGGGAATGGATCATTTTGAGGTTCGCAGTTGGACGGCCATTCATCGCCATTTTTACATCAGCCAGTTGAGTTATTTGTTTTGTGCCTGTACACATCAGAAACTCAGAGAAAAAAACGACAGAGGGTTTTTATTTAACGGTGGAACAGGTTCGCCAAGCAGCGTGTACGTGGGTCGAGGTACAACTGCTGTCTCGACGAGACCAATCCCTGCTCTATCAGCAGACAGCCGACCGGATTGCATATTACCAATTACGAAACCGCTGGGCTCGGATCTGCCATACAAAGAAGACTCTTGCCGATCTTTTGCGATTAAAAATAAATGTTCAACAGTTGAGGTCATGTGTACCCAATGATTCATAATTATTTGCGCTGTAGTATTAGAAACGGTCCAATC
>VGXU01000121.1 GCA_016873215.1 Planctomycetota bacterium | reverse complement strand
TTCTTCATAAAGAGAGGCGTATTGTTTTTCTACTTCGGGACAAGGGGTCGGTGCAGCGCTGGCGGCCTTTTCATAATTTTCCAGTCGTTGCTTATTCTCGGTCAGGGCAGTATCGAAATGCTTTTGCATTTGGACAGAAGCCTCCTGCATCTGGGCGATGACCCGCATATTCTGCTCTGCTTGCTTTGTAAAGTCGGCGACTCGGTCGTCTTTTTCTTTTATTTGCTTTTGGGCTTTGGCGATTGCCTGTTGGGATTCCTGTTTAGCCTGTTCTAATTGTTGATTCAGGTTGTTTATCTCGTTGTCTTTATTCTTGATCTGTCTTTTCAGCTCCAAATTCTCATTGCCCACCAGCCGGGCCATGCGGACCTGGTCGGAAGACATCTCTTCATTACAGCCATTGCCAAACAAACACACCGCCGCCAAAACCGTCATACACAATACACTACTGAGTCTCATATTATCTCCTAAATCGCAACCACAGTACCTAAGGCATAAAATTTCACAGATTCCACTGATTTATCATTTTTTATAAACCACTTATTAACCACTGATTTTCACGGATTCTCACTGATTTTATAATCTATACCGCAAACATTCAATTTCTAATTTTTATGCCTGTTTTAAAAACCTGTTTCAAAATAAACCACGTTAAGTTTAATCTGCGAAAATCTGTGTTAATCTGTGGTTACATATTTCATCGTCCAGTCAATATACTGCACTTAACCGGACTTGTCACGTCTTTTTTGCCATTTTGCATTGCCTTTTCAGAGCTTTTGGGGTAACATAGAGCATGTGTTCAGAAAAGGGATGTTTTATGCCGATTATTAGTAGGTTTTTTGGAATTTTAATTTACATGTACTGGCGTGAGCACTGTCCACCGCATTTTCACGCAAAGTATCAGGATGATGAAGTAACCGTTGAAATTGAAAGCGGCAATGTAAATGGTAAGATGTCGATTCGAGCATTGCGTCTGATCGAAGAATGGCGACTGTTGCATCTGGATGAATTGCGTCGCGAATGGAAGTTGTCGGAGCAAAATAAAGCTCTGTTTCGTATAGAACCATTGGAGTGATTTGTATGTTTTTACATGTTCGACAAGCGAATTATATGGACGGCTACCGGATTCGGTTGCGGTTTAATGACGGCGCCGAAGGTATCGTTGATCTAAGTGATTGTCTCGAAGGCGAAGTTTTTGAGCCGCTCAAGGATTTGACACGGTTTAAAGCGTTTCACGTGGATCCGGATATTGAAACAATCGTCTGGGACAACGGTGCTGACATGGCCCCCGAGTTTCTCTATGAAAAGATGACCGTAATTGCGTAGGTTTTATTAATCACGAAACACACCAAATACACGAAAATATAAATATATCACGAAGTAATGAGGAATCCCGAAAAAATATTCGGTCGAAAAAAAACTTCACAGTCCTTTGTCTTCGTGGTGAAAAATTTCAGAAAGGTCTTATGCGAGTACTTTTAGTCGGCTCAGGCGGCCGTGAACATGCGATTGCGTGGAAACTGGCCCAGTCAAAAAAACTCAAACAGCTCTTCATCGCCCCCGGCAACCCCGGCACGGCCCAGTACGGCCAGAATGTCGCAATTTCCGATACAGATATTCCGGCTTTGGTGGAATTTGCCAAAATCAACCAAATCGAACTTGCGGTTATCGGACCGGAAGACCCGCTGTCTATGGGCCTTACTGACGCCCTTGAGAAGTTAGGGGTGATGGTTTTTGGCCCCTCAGGCGCCGCGGCCCAAATTGAGGCCGACAAGGCCTTTGCCAAGCAGATTATGCGGTCTAACAGCATCCCGACGGCCGAGAGCAGAACGTTCGATAATTTCGAAGACGCCAAGTCCTATATTGCCAGCCG
>VGXU01000120.1 GCA_016873215.1 Planctomycetota bacterium | reverse complement strand
CAAGTGACAGTAAAATATCACTGTAGGATAATAGCCAGTTCAAATCGATAACAGTTGTTTTTTGCTGTAATATCATGCAATTAAAATAGTTATATCATAACAGTCTCAAGTTAATGGGACAGTATTGAATCTTAATAATAAATGTCGCTTTCAATGACACAAATTATGATAGTAAGCGAAAAAATGCTGGATTTTCTATTGCGAGCAACCGGGCTGGTGATGGCCTCGGCGATGGTGTTTGTGTTCTGTCCACTGGCGTGGATGGATTCCATCCATCAAATGCTGGGGCTGGGGCCTTTGCCGACGGGACCTGTGACGGAATACCTTGCCCGAACGGAATCCGCCTTATATGCGTATCTGGGAGCGATGCTGTTTTTTGTTTCGTTTGATTTGCCGCGATACCGGCCGCTGCTGCGTTTTCTGGCGTGGGTAGGTGTTTTTTTCAGTATCGGGGTTACTGTTTTGGACGCAAAACTGGGCCTGCCGGCATTCTGGATCGCCGGCGAAGGCCCATTTATATTGTTATTATGCGTTGTATTGCTGATTTTGACACGGGATACGCCGCCGCAATGAAAGAGACATTATTATTTCTGCGTGAATTTGTTCGCCGGCCCGGGCAAGTCGGAGCGATTGCTCCCAGTTCGTCGTATCTGACGGCGGAAATCGTCCGCCAGGCCGGCGTCCGCAGGGCTAATACAATCGTGGAATTCGGCCCGGGAACGGGTTCATTCACACGGGAAATTCTCCGACAGAAAAAAGAAAATGCCTTTTTTGTCGGGATTGAAATGAATCCGAAATTAGTCGAAATACTCCGGCGAAATTTACCCGGCGCAAACATCGTCAGCGAATCCGCTGAAAATACCCCGGCCATTCTAAAAAACCATCATTTGAACGAGGCGGATTGTATCGTATCGGGACTTCCGTGGGCGTCTTTTCCGGCGGAATTGCAGGATAACCTGCTGGCCGCGGCCATTCAATCTCTTCGGCCGGGCGGCCGGTTCGCCACATTCGCGTATTTACAGGGGCTTATGCTTCCTTCCGGACAGCGATTTCGCAAAAAACTGCGGGAGACCTTTTCCAAAGTGCACAGCGGACGGATTATCTGGAAAAATCTTCCCGCCGCGTTTGTCTATCGATGTGTCAAATAAAAAAGGGATTCAGTTTTTCACTGAATCCCTTTTTTCGCACTTTATTTTGATTTTACTTGCGGCGGAAAAACACCACTCCACCCAATCCCATCAGCAGCATCGTCGCCGGTTCAGGAACTGGCGTGGGATAAATCATCATCCCAAACCACGACAATTTCTGCGACGTATTGTCGGTATAGACCGTAAAGCTCGCCGTATTGCCCGGATTTACAGGGTTGTTATAAAAATACAGATCGAGTTTCGAATATCCACCTACGGTCGTCCCGATGAGCCAAGTCAGTCCTGCCTGTGTGCTTGTCGGGTCTTGTCCACCCAGCGAAGCATCTTTGAACAGAACACTCGTCGCATTTCCACCCCAGCCGTTGTAAATCTGGAAATGGAAATCGCCCCATGGATCCGTACCTGTGTTGGTCACAGTCACGGTAGCAAAACCTTTAAACGGGTCAAGGTCCGGGTTATGATCCCAGTAGAAAACATCGCTGAGAGTCATTACCGGATATGCAATAGAAGCATCATCGGCTTGAGAAACACCCGCCACTCCAAGAAGAATCAAGGCTGCAAAAACAAATTTCTTCATAATCGCCCTCCGCAAACAAGCTGCCGGACTTCAGAATAAACCCTCCGCTTGGTTTATCCTTACATCCCATATTTTCCAAAATTATACCGTTCCTGACTGGAAAAGTCTGGTAAAATTATTGAAATAGGCGAGAATGTCCGATAATAAAGACATGAAGGGATTTGAGTTAAGCAAAGCGGAAGTTGTTCGACTGAAGG
>VGXU01000119.1 GCA_016873215.1 Planctomycetota bacterium | reverse complement strand
ACGCAGCTACGTTAGCGAAATACGGTAGCCTTGCATGGTAACAAAGATGAAAATAGTATGGGATAATTCGTTACAGCTACTATCTTATACAAAAGATATTTTGGTATTGAAAATAGGGAGTACTTTATACACTTCTGTCCATAAAAACAATAAAACCCATGAAAGCGCTATTGGGCGTCGGCCTTGTTCCGTTTTGTTCACAGTAAAACATATCACTTTGTGTTTGGATTTGGCGAAGGCATTTTAGCCTTCACTTCTTTCAGCCAGGCCTGCAGCTTGCCGTATAATTTGTCCGCAATTTCCGGGTTCTTGGTAATAAGGTTCTTATGTTCCCCGATGTCATCCTTGAGATTATACAGTTCTTGCCGGTTGTCTTCATACCAGATGATTAATTTCCAGTCGCCATCGCGAATAGCTGAGCCGGGCGAGCCGCCCTGGTTACCATAGTGCGGATAATGCCAGAACAGCGGCCCTCGGTCTATTTTCTCATCACCCTTCAACAGCGGCACCCAGCTTTTACCATCTATATGCTGTCTGGGCTTGGCCGGCAAATCGGCTATTTCAAGCATGGTCGGATAAAAGTCAGTACTTGTTACCGGCTGGGAACAAACACTGCCCGGCCGGGCAACTCCGGGCCATTTGACAATGACCGGTTCTCGAATTCCGCCTTCATAGAGCCAGCCTTTACCGGCACGGAGCGGCAGATTGGATGTCGGATGACCTTCTGCCGTCGAAAGACCTCCGTTATCCGACATAAAGAATACAACCGTGTTGTCTTCCAGCTTTAATTTGTTTAAGGCATCCAGGACTTTACCGCAGGCCTGATCCATTGCTTCAACCATTCCGGCATAGACGGCATGCTCCTGGATAAGACGTACCTGGCATTCACCTTCCTGCCCCCATTTTGCCTGAAGTTCCAATTTTTCTCTCTTTTGTTCGTACTTTTGCTTGAGATCTTCACGTGCCATGAGCGGCACGTGAACCGAATAAAATGAAAGATATGCCAGGAAAGGTTTGTCCTGGTTTTCAGTAATAAACCTGACCGTTTCAGTCGCCAGTCGATCCGGCAAGTGCTCACCTTTTGGGCCGTCCTCCAAACGGGGATTGCCATAAGGGACAAAATATTTACCCGGACCATGGGGTGACCCTTTGGCCCAGCCGCCTTTGTTGACATCAAAACCCTGATGTTCCGGCCAGAATTCAGAGGTTTTTCCAAGATGCCACTTGCCCGCGAAAAAGGTGGTATAACCGCCTTCTTTCAGGGCTTCGGCTATCGTCACTTCTTCCAGCGGCAATTGATCTCGATAGGGCGCCGGCAGTAACGGTTTATTGTATTTCGCGCGCTTCTTTGCCTCATCCGGCTGGATTCCGCCGAAATAGTCAGTTGTGCCTATTCGAGCAGGGTATTTACCGGCCATGATACTGGCGCGGGTCGGCGAACAGACCGGACAGGCCGCGTAAGCATTCGTAAATTTCATCGATTCTTTGCACAGACGATCAATATTGGGAGTTTCGTAAAAAGATGAACCAAAGCATCCCAGGTCTGTCCAGCCTAAATCGTCAACCAGAATGAACAGGAAATTCGGTTTTTTCCTGGGCTGCGGATTGGACATGCCTAAAACGCCAAATGTTAAAGCCGCCGCTCCCACCGTTTTCAGAAAATGCCGTCTGTTCATCATTATAACTCCTAAAGGTTATTCTCTTGTTCGATTTGCTTGTTTAATCTTTTTGGGTACATTTTTCGCCCAATTTCCTCTTGCCCTTTTTTTCTTCTGCTGTTTTCGGGAGGAATAAAGGGATTAGGTACATTATTCTGCCTCATTGACTTGCTTAGGTCTTCCGCGCGGACGCAGTGTGGATTCCAAATCCATTTCTTTGGCGGTTTTCTCGACCCAACCCTCGTGGCCACATGGCCGGCCTCGACTCATACACGCCTTCAACTTCCGCAAGTCCGTTTCGTTCGGCAGCAAATCCACGAATTGATCCCACTTGCGGGGCAACGACACCGGCCCGGCACTGAGTCGCAATCCCTCTTTGTCCATTCCCTGACGTATCGCCAGACTGCTGTACGGCCATTCGATGCTGT
>VGXU01000118.1 GCA_016873215.1 Planctomycetota bacterium | reverse complement strand
TTTTTATTCCATATAGTCGCATTTTCGCCGCAGCCTCGCCAATCGCCGCGTCGGCGATGGCGCGTTCCGTCGAGACGCTGACAAGTTTGACGCCCACGGGAAACGCCATCGCAACCAGCATCAGTCCTATAGCCAGTATGCCGGTGGCCATCAGCACTTCCGTCAGCGAAAACCCTTTTTGTCTCGGTTGTTTATTCATTTATTTTTTGTCGCCTTCGGCGACTCCGAAATTTTGACTTTTAATTTTTCCTTACCAGTTCGCCCGTATAAGGATTGATATAGTCCGTATTAAGCTTTGATAAATACCCGCTCCATCGCTGATTGGCGGGTTTCTTTGCTAATTCTTTCTTTTCATAAATAATAAAACTCGGCACGCTCTTTTCTTCCTGGTAACCATCTTGTTGGCTTTCTTCGCTTTCATCCTGACGAAGCAATGCAAATCTCGTAAGGGAGTTGGAACCATTGAAAACATAATCTTTAAAATTAAAAACTTTATCCGTGCTGCTTCCGTTAGAAATCCGAACCGGATGCACAACAAATTTCCCGGAAGGGCTGAACACAATTGAAAAAGTTGTTGCGTCATTCATTTCGACATTAGAATCAAGATATTGATCCGACGCCAACGGATTCAGTTTGCCGACATCTTTCAAGTCCCAGTCATCAATCCGATCAGAATCAGTAGAAAGATTGTTATACTTTTTCTGTACCCGATAACCTGTAACGCCCACACCTTCCGGCAGAGCTGTCGGCTTGCGTCCTTCCACGGCGCGAAAACCATTGGCATACCCCGTACCATTCGGCGAAGCATCCGGGTCGTGGACGATAAAAACCAGATATTGCCTGCCGGTGCTGTCCTGCTGAAAGCGAACGCCGGCGTATTGCCCTTCCCGGACGGCGATGGCGCGGGCGCTGGTCAGCGCCGCGTCGATGATGTTGCGTGCGCCGCCG
Source organism: Planctomycetota bacterium (assembly GCA_016873215.1). GTDB lineage: Bacteria > Planctomycetota > Phycisphaerae > Sedimentisphaerales > Anaerohalosphaeraceae > Anaeroglomus. The sequence goes on along the minus strand of VGXU01000118.1, from coordinate 1,177 downwards.
GAACTTCCCAGCGACTGCGCCAGCTTTTGTGCCACCGGCGCGGCGACGGCCAGAAGAATCACCATCACCGCCATCATCACCAGCAATTCCGTCAGCGTCACCGCCCGGGTTTTTTTGTCGTTTTGTTTCATCTCTTCTTTCTTTCCCGCAATGACTTTCGGAAAAGAGGATATATTGCCGTTAATTGCTATTGCCTGTCCATTATTCACTTGTCAACAAACCGCGAACGAGGGACATCCTGATTACTCGTTTTCATCAAAGTTATAGACGTCGTCCGCCGAACCGTATAAGCCGTCAGGGCCTGCGCTAAGCAGAATATAAGAGTCGGCGTGATACGGACGGGCGTCGGCATAATTGTTGGCGGCCGTGCCGGGGAAATTCGGGTTCTTAATCCGCTGATAAAAAATAAATGGGTCCACGCGCATCGGATGAGGCTGCGTGATATCCCACGGCGGGGGGACAAAAATAAATCCCCAAAAATCATCATTATAGTTATAAAGACAGTTCAACGGATTAGTCGGTATCCCCTGGGCATTGCTGGCACTCCATGTTTTGGCCGTATCGGCCCTGAAATAGAGAATCGGCATTCCGGTGCGCCGGGTCGTTGTTCTGTTTTTAACCGTCCGAAACATATCCGCCAGAACGTAGGTATCCGCGACCTTGGTATTAGAAGCATAAAGAGAGCTGACTTTCACAGCGTTGGCCTTTTCTACTTCCAGATACGGCCCTTTGCGCAATCCCAAATTAATGGCTTTTTCTGGTTCCGTCAGAGCAGCAAACCCCGTCGAACCATAATACAGTGGGTAGTACGTATCAATAGTACCATCGCCGTCTGTATCCACTGCCTCACGTCCATCGGAGTGCCACTGGCTTTGGGGATGAAAACCCAATCCGTCCCACCCGATGACCGCCTCGGCCAGTTTCTGCGCGCCGGTATAACAGGTGTTGTCTCCCCCCGACGTAGTAATTTCTTCCCCGGCCAGATTCGTGTAACTGGACGGCGGATAGTCATTCCAGCTCGAATCCGAACGAAACGCCTCAAGGGCGGTCCCGATAGCATTGAACTGCGCTCGCTGCTTGACGACCATGGCCACCGTCTGAATTTTGCCGATGGCCGGCAGCAGCAGTCCGATCATCACGGCGATAATCGCCATGGCCGTCAGCATTTCCAAAAGGG
>VGXU01000117.1 GCA_016873215.1 Planctomycetota bacterium | reverse complement strand
CCGCGGGTGACACTGTCGCCAAGACCGAGGAAAACTGTTTTTTGGTCGGACCAGATTTTATGAAAAGGTTCTGCAGCGATGGCAGGCCCCGCCGGCCCGTCGCCCATCGGCCGGGTCCGCATGGCGCCATAAAGACGGTAGCCGATATAACCAAAGACCAAAGCGATTGCCAGAAAGATAAACAGTACAATCCGCCAGCGAAAGGAATACCATTTCAATTGTCTATTCATAAGAATCTCCTTTCTTGAATTTGTGTCGCCCCTTTGGGCATATGCGTCAATTTAAAGAATGTAATTATTTTCTCACAAAGGACTTAGCCTTCTTTTTTCGTTTCAGGACAAACGTATTTCGATCCTGAACAAGCCACTCGAATTCTTCTCCCTTTGCAATCTCACACGAATCGGCGACGGATGCCGGGAAATTCAGATAAAACGATTTGTTTGTCGGCCGTTCTACTTTTTGCATTTTAACCGTGTAACCCATCTTAATCTCCTATGAAAAGTTTCTGGTTTTTTATAAATATAGTATATATACTATATATAACCGAATCGGAAAATGCAAGCAAAAAGGAGTTTGCGATGAAAAATAATGTTCTGATTAAACTGCTGGAAAAAGCCGGAGTGGGTCTTGAAACAATTAATGTGCTTTCTGTTCAGACGGGATTTATCAAGCGTTGCCGGCAAATAAAGGCGGTAGAGTTTTTGGTGTATATGATCACCGAATCCATTCGAGGATGTGTAAGCTGCAATGATCTGGCGTCCGTTATCGAAGCCGAAACCGGCACTGCGGCCAGCCGTCAGGCATATCATCAAAAAATGGGGGCTGCCTGCCTGCTGTTTTTTGAGACCCTATCGGCGATCATTATGAATTCCAAGGCCTCTGCTGTGATCCATTCAAAATTCCGCCGTTTCAAACGCATTCTTGTCCAGGACAGCACGGTAATTAAGCTGCCCTCCAGATTGATGGCGGTTTTTTCAGGGGTCAAAAACGCACATACGCAAGTCTGTAATGCCAGAATACAGTCTGTTTTCGATTTACTGGGCGGCTCTTTCATACAATGGTCGATTGATGCCTACCGCAAAAACGACATAGCCGCCGCCAGCGAACTTAGGATAGAAGCCGGCGATCTGGTTCTCAGAGACAGAGGCTATTTTTTAGTTGCGGAATTTGAGCGGATTATCAGGGCCGGGGCGGATTTCATCAGCCGCTATAAGCATAAGCCTGCCTTCTTTGATCCACAAACGGGTCAGGAGATTGATTTATGCAGACTTCTCGATACAAAAAGAACGGTAGATCAGAAGATATTGATCGGAAAAGACGGCAAAACAGAGGTACGTCTGATTGCAATCGAGGTCTCTCAGGAGACTGCAGGCCGCAGAAGACAAAAGGCCAAGCGGGACTACAACGGTCATAACCCTGGAAAAGAGGTTTTATTCCTGATGGGATGGACCATTTTCATCACGAGTCTAACCAGCAGTGAGATCACTATCGACGATTTTATGGAATTGTACGGCCTTCGCTGGAAAATCGAAACCATCTTCAAAACATGGAAAAGCCATATGAACTTCGATAAAATACACGTTGTCGGTGAGATTCAGTTGCGATTGCTGCTCATCGCCCGATTTATAGCAATCACGCTGTTCTATGAAAAAATCTATGCCCCGTTGCAGCAGAGGGTATATCAGGAAAGCAAAAAGATACTCAGCCTGATGAAACTGATGCGATATATAAGCAGGAATCTCAGGACAATACCCCGACTGCTTAATGTGGTCTGTGGGTCGATAAAACACCTCAAGATCATAGAGCGATACTGCACCTATGACAGACGAAAACGACCTAATTTTATCGAAAAAGAGACTAAAATCTTATTGACAATGGAAGCTATGGAGCCTTAAGTTGACGCATATGCCCAGCGGGGCGACACACTTTTCAAATAATTCTCACAATATCCGTGTCCGACCCGCTCCGGTTCACTTTGACCAACAATACCCGCCAGCAAAACTCTCGCAGCCAGCAGGGCCATTCTGATTCCCGGATTATCTGTCATTCCAGGTTTTCTCATATTTTCGACCGCTAAGCCCTTGATAGATGGAATAATTACCAAACCCTGCAAGGAAACAGCACCCGGCCGGAGTATTTGCCTCATCATCTATTGTATGGAGATGCCTAAATAAGTCCGATGCCAATTGATCGAGAACGTCCATCCCC
>VGXU01000116.1 GCA_016873215.1 Planctomycetota bacterium | reverse complement strand
GCCGAATGGCCGAAAATGACGATTGAACTTGCCAAACTCCAACCGCTGATGTTAGACTGGCTCGGACCGGATTATGTCACCAAAGCAGAATATGCTCTGAGGGGGGACGATGTACCATGGTTGCCCTTCTCTTGCCAATCGCCCGCCTGAGCCCTTTAATTATTTGCGGGGGGGCGATTTGACCTCTAAAAGGAAATAAACTTCCGGAGGAACGTTACTAAAAAGAAACGGCACCGGCCCCAAGAGATGCGAATAAAAACCGGCGTCGAGCTCAGGCTGCACTGTGGTCAGCCATCGGCAGGAAGTTAATTGCAGGGTTCTAATCAAAGAAACCAGATTTTTTTTTGGAGGGATTAAATTGGTGTTATTCTTTGGTATAATGATGATACTGCCGACGGTAATATCCTGCATCCTGATATCCACGATCTTATAGCCATAAGCCTGCATATAAAACTGAAATCCCCAGTGTCCTTCAAACCATATTTTTTGCCTGGCGGCGGCATAGTCACGGTGAATGACATTGGCGGCGGTTCGAGCGGTGTCAGCCAGCGTATAATCCGCCCAGGTGACCGCTATCGCGATGAAAGCGGATGGCAAAAGAGGCACAAGGTATCGAAATGCAGACAGGCGCTTCCCGGCTGTTTTCTTTTCCATGCTTCTGGCAATAAGAATTCCCACGGCAGGAACCATCGGAAGCAGGCTGCGGGCGTTAATACTCCAGTTGACGAAACCTGCAAAAAAGAAAGTTCCTCCAACCCAGCACAGCAGCAGAAGGGTATCGTCGTTTTTATTTTTTCGAAATTCCTCCCATGTTAAGCCAAGCAGGCTGACCCCTGCGACAGCCATCAGACTCAGGGCAATAATCAAATCCCATCGGATGCCGGCTTTGTCGCGAAGAGATGTTTCTCCGATGGCGGGAGAGAAATACAGGATAACGATAAAAGAAACCGCGGCGACAACTCCAACGCGCAGTATCCTGGCGGACCACAGGAAAGGACTGTAAAAAAGAATGGGAAGAAAGCACCCGCCTGTAAAAGCGAGGGCGACAAGACAGCGATGAAAAAAAGTGAGGCCGGATTTATTTTCAATTTCCGTTACGTATGTCAGTGCGCTGTCAAGCAAATCTTTTCCATAAAGCGACAGGGTCAGCCATTGATATAGAACCATTGTTGCCAGCGGTATCAGGAGATAAAGGATCCAGCCAAACCGGCGTGGTTTATGAAAGATGGCGTAAGTTCCCAGCAACGCAATGATTGCGATGCCGAAATATTTGGTCAGTATAGTCAGCGAGACGAGTATTGCTGAAAACAATAAATCCATTTTCTTTCCGGTTTCTATCCCGCGCATCCAGAAGAACAATGACCATACCCAAAAGGCCAGTAATATCATGTCGCACATTAATGTTGTGCCGGATACAAGAAACACGGGGGTTAATATCGTGATTAGGGCTGCCAATGCCGGGTTTGAACAGAATCGTCGTGCCAGATGAAAAGTCCCGGCCGCCGCCGCGACAGCGGGAAGAATAAAACTGATGTGAAGCCCGGCTTCATTAAATCCAACGAAAGAAGCGACGCCGGCAATGTAATAACTTGCCAACGGCGGATTTTTAGTCACTTCGAACATGGGCATTTCCGTGGTGTACCAATTTACGGGGAAACCGTAAAAATCAAACGGATGTTTTTGTATCTGTTGTGCCGTCCACACAAAGAGAGGGTCATCGATATGAAAGGCTTTATTAACGAACGGCAAAAGACAAAAAATAACAACTATTACCGGTACAAGAGGGGAAGACCATAGTTTGGATTTATTTTCTATAACGGTGCCGTCAGCGGCCGGGCTTTTTCTCACAACAGAAGATTGTATTTTTCGTTGTTTCATTTTTTGTAACCGTTCACGGATATTTTGAGTGTATTGAGCAACGCGCTCAATCTCAAAATACCCATTTTTGACTCAATGGATTGTAGCATACACAAGGCGTCATATCAACATTTTCTCCAAGATAATTAAGGGGTCAGGTACAAAGATAATTAAAGGGGTCAGGTACATATAATGATTGACAAGGGAGGATTTTGTGTTAGTTTAGCGGATTATGTCAAGAGCGAAACGCAAAAGTCCTGGTGGTTATCTGTATCATGTCTTAAACCGTGCCAATGGTCGGTTGCGGATATTCCGCAAAGACGATGACTTTACGGCTTTTGAACGGATACTG
>VGXU01000115.1 GCA_016873215.1 Planctomycetota bacterium | reverse complement strand
CGACTTGAATGAGGCGATGCAGGGTATCCCCAAAAGCGACTGTAAAATTCTGTTATCGCATTCGCCGGAGATATATAAACAGGCCGCCGGGGCGGATTTTGACGCATGTCTTTCCGGCCACACTCACGGCGGGCAAATCTGTCTGCCCGGAGGTGTTTCTCTCATTTCCAGTGCCTCAGTTCCACGGCCGATGAGAAAAGGCTTATGGCGGCATAAGAATATGCTTGGCTACACCTGCCGGGGTGCCGCCGCCAGCGGTGCCGCCGTTCGTTTCAACTGCAGGCCGGAAATCACCGTTTTTACACTCAACAGGACAAAATAGATAATTCGTATAGAATTTTCAGGTCAAAAAATGGCTCGATACAATAAAGACCGGACAAAACCTATCTGTTTTTAAAAAAAATTTATTGACATTTGCTGAACAACGGGTATTTTGCAATAGTATTTAAAAACAGTCAGCGGTTGTAAAAGCAGCGACAGGTTTTGGCGAAAACTTGACAAGTTAATAGTATGATAAAAAATCCCGTTATTTAGCTTTTATTAGTCCGAAAAACTGGGATTTTACTAAATTTCTTCTCATCACCCTCCTCCGAAGCCAGATACCGCAATGCGGTTCTGGCTTTTTTATTCCTAAAAAAACCGTAAATCAGATTGGGGATTTCACATTCTCCTGTTGGGTTTTCACAATTTTTAATCGAAAAAACCGTATTTTTTGAGGTTTATAATTGGATCTCAAAAATTTTTTTATAAATTTCCCAAAAAGGCGTTGACAGAGTAGTTTTTTTGTTATATATTCATACTAATACAATAGGAATAGTAGTAATTAAAAGGAATCCAGATATGAAAGTATCTACAAAAGCAAGATATGGATTAAGGTTGATGATGGCACTGGCAAATCGCTATGGGCAAGGAACGGCATTTCTTAAGGACATTGCCCGTGATCAGGAATTGTCGGAGAAGTATTTGAGTCACATTGTGATGGAACTTCGGGCCGCAGGTCTGGTTAACGCGTTCCGGGGCTCCAATGGCGGCTATGTGCTGGCACGCGAGCCATACGCGATTACCGTTGGGGATGTTGTGAAGACTCTGGAGGATATGATGCCGGTGAACTGTGTGCGGGAACCGGCGGTCTGTGGTCGCGTGGAATTGTGTTCGGCCAATGAAGTATGGCGCAGGCTGGGCGAGGCGATTTCGACAACGCTAAATCAAATTACACTGGCCGATATGCTGGCCTGGAGCCGGCAGAAAAATGAAAATTACGTGATGTACTATTTATGATGGAACAATTGTTTTTGAATGCCGTTATTTAGTTTCCCAAATGTTAAATAGAGAGAGATACAAGATACTATGGAAACGCATACCAGGAGTATTATTAAGGCTGTCAGTTACCGGTTTTTGGGATCTGGAGTAACGTTTGCAGTGGCATTTATGGTGACCCGAAAACTTGATATGGCGGCGGGAATTGGCGTGCTGGATACGGTCTTGAAAATCGGAGCGTTTTATTTTCATGAACGGCTGTGGCATAGAATATCTTTTGGAAAAATTAAACCGCCGGAATACCAGATTTAATCGGTCAAACTGTTCGCAATATATATCCTGTGAGGCTTTATGAAAAACGAAAATGACATTCGTGAACAAACCGAGGGGCTTTCCGGCCGGGAAATCCTCGATTACGTCGCAGGTTTGTTTGACGGCAAAATCGCTTTTGCCACCAGCTTTGGGGCTGAAGACCAGGTGTTGACCGATATGCTTTGGCGGCTGGGTCGAAAAATACGTATATTTACTCTTGATACCGGCCGGCTGCCGCAGGAAACATACGATGTGATGGAAGCTGTAAAAGAAAAATATAACCTCGACATCAAAGTATATTTTCCAGATGCACTGCGGGTGGAAACAATGGTTGGGCAAAAGGGGCCGAATTTGTTTTACCGCAGCGTTGAAAATCGAAAATCATGCTGCCAGGTCAGAAAAGTTGAACCGCTGCGGCGGGCATTAACAGGATTGGAGGCTTGGATTTGCGGCCTGCGGAGAGAACAGGCGGTGACACGACAGAATATTGAAACGGTTGCCTGGGACGAGCAATTCGAGTTATTTAAAATATGCCCGCTGGCCCTGTGGAGTCAGCAGGATGTGTGGAATTACATCCAGCAAAATAACGTTCCTTATCATCCTTTGCACGACAAAGGATATCCGAGTATTGGTTGTGCTCCGTGTACACGGGCAATCGGGCCTGACGAAGATATTCGGGCCGGCAGGTGGTGGTGGGAAGAACCGGAACATAAAGAATGCGGCCTGCATTGGAACAAATAATATGGAAGAAAAAACGGCTATGAATCAATTGGATGCATTGGAA
>VGXU01000114.1 GCA_016873215.1 Planctomycetota bacterium | reverse complement strand
GTTCCCGATGACTGGTAAAAACACTGGAGATATCGACATTGTATTGTTTAGCGTTATCCCGCAATCGCAAAAACCACGAATCCGGCAGATGGTACATCTCTGGGAAAGAACCAAGTTGAATATCGTGAATGTCTTCTTCCCGGAGAATGTTAAACAGCCATTCGTAACTGTACCGATGTTCAACAGGATCGGTTTTTACGCCCACTTTTAGGTTCAATAGTTTATTCAAAATCAATTCCAATCAACAGAAATAATGCCTATTTCAATCTATCTGACTCCAGCAATATATCACAAACGCTCATACTTCGTCAATAGCAATCAAAATGTTATTTCAATAATTTTATTGTATAATCAGGAAATCTGTAAATACACGTGTTTTATAGGTTAAAAAACAGATTTTTAAAATTATTCTTGATGAAATATCAGAGCTTCCACACAAAATTTTTCTATAAAATGATTATAATTGATTACAAAAGAAAAATACCATTGACAAAATAAGATAAATAAAGTAGATTTTAAGTATACCTATATTGATGCTATCGTCAAAAAAGAAAAAAATATGATAAATCTTTACAAATAAAATATTTATGACGATTTTATGCTTGACAGGCATGGTGTGACATATATAATGTAACTCATTATTATTTAATGAGTTAAGAAAATTATGCAGAAAATTGTAAATCCACAACAAATACGTCTTTTCGACCCCTTTGATAGCATCCTCACCGAAAGAACACGCAAGAGTCTGTTGGACGGCTGGGAGGGCGTTTTTCGTCATGTCATCCTTGAACTTATGCCGGTTGATGCGATAAGCGAACAGTTCGACCCAACCATGGGCAGACCGACTAAAGAGCTGTATTCAATGGCCGGTTTGCTGTTCATCAAGGAATTCATGAACTGGACCAAACCCGAAACGCTCAAAGCCTACAGCTTTCATACCAACATCCAGTATGCTCTGAACCTCGAACCTGTTGCCCATGACCTTTCGATGCGTACGCTGGAGCGTTATATCAATTTGTTTGAAGAGAACACCCTGGCCAAAACAGTCATGTCGGACATTACCGTTGAACTTGTAAAGCTGCTCGATATCAAGATCGACAAGCAGCGGCTGGATTCGACACACATCTTTAGCGATATGGCCAGTTTTGGCAGAACCCGCCTGATGGGCGTGGCGATCAAACGGTTTTTGACGCAGGTCAAACGGCATGATGAACAACATTACAACGCATTGGATGAATCTTTGCGTCAGCGTTACGCCCCGGGCGTCAATCAGTTATTTGCAGACACCCAAAAAGACAGCGAATCGCGTCGCCTGCTTCGTCAGCAGGTAGCCGAGGATATGTATTCTCTGGTTAAACTTTTTGCAGACAATTCTGTGCATAATGACAAAGATACCTACAAAGCCCTTGAGCGTATTTTTCATGAACAGTGCAGTGTCCATGAAGATAATGTGAGCGTAAAGGAAAAGACCGGCGGTGATGTTATGCAGAACCCATCCGACCCAGGCGCCACCTATGATGGCCATAAAGGGCCGGGCTACCAGGCACAGATCGCCGAGACCTGCAATCCCGAAAATAAAGTACAGCTTATTACTGTTGCTATACCGCAGACAGCGGTAGAATCAGATACGGCGGCCTTGCCTGTGGTCATTAATGAGCTGGCTGCATTAGAACTGTTACCTGATGAGATGCTTGTGGACACTCTTTACGCCAGTGATGAAAATGTTCAGCATGCACAGGAGCATGGCGTTGAACTTGTCGGACCTGTGCCGTCAGGACTGGTAGAATCGAAGAATATTGATCAGTTGAATATCGACGATTTTGACATTAATGAAACAACCGAAGAGGTCGTATGTTGTCCAGCAGGTCATTTGCCGCAGTCGTCTGTCCATGATAAGCAAACGGGAAAAACAAAAACGGTGATGCCGCACTCAGCATGCAGCCGGTGTGAATTTGTCGGAGAGTGCCCGGTGAAGAAAAACGGCGACGGCTATACTTTTGAACATACCGCCAAACAGCGTCGCCTTGCCGGCCGCCGCAGGGAAGAGGCGACGGAAGTGTTTCGGGAGCGATATAGTATTCGCGGCGGTATTGAGGGAACCAACAGCGGCCTCAAACGTCGGACGGGATTAGGACAGTTGCGTGTTCGTGGCCGACCTGGAGTATTCAATGCGATTTATCTGAAAATAGCGGGATGGAATATCCTGCGTGCTGCGGCATGCGCAAAAATGCGTGAAATCATACACAAAAAGGCCGCGGCGGCCGTATTTTGCCTCAATTTTGTGTTGTTGAGATTGCAAATTCGTCCCCAAAGCAGTATAGTAAGTGTAAAGAATCAAATTTTGCGGTATGTTCCGCAAAATGAGAAATTTTCAACGTTAAACAAAGCCGCCTGAAAAAACTTTTGTCGGGCGCATCAAAGTAGGGATTCCGCAGCTTGA
>VGXU01000113.1 GCA_016873215.1 Planctomycetota bacterium | reverse complement strand
ATTTTGCCTATTTTGTATAGTTTATCAAAAAGACTTCTGCAAAATGAATGATTTTTAACGGAGGTTGGAGTAGTGAAGCGATGGATTTGCGGCGGAGCTGGTGAAGTTTTCAGATGAGTATGGGTTTTTGAAGTTTTTAAGGCCGAAAGGCTTTTTGTAGGGCAGGGTATCTTTGATGCCCTTGTCATAGCTCTTTAAAAAGTTAATCATTCAACGTCAACTGGCAGCACATTAGCCGGCATTACGCCGTTGCGGCAATTGTGCAAATGTCTTGTTGCACCGCATTTTCTCTGGTTGTTTAAGCAGGATGGCGGCGGCAACGCCGATCAGGCTTGCGGTCAGATGAGTGATGGTCATTTGGTTGCGCACTGCTTTTAAAGAATAGTGTGTGGTCTGTTCGGCCTCACGATCCCCCAGCCTTGCAAAATACTGCTCGACGTATTCTCGGTACTTAAACGTTTCCTTGAATTCCTTTGAATCTCTGGGAACACGAGCACGGGCATCATCGGTGACATCGAGATATTTTGTACAACCGTAGCAGTTACCGGTACTAAAAGAAAGATGATTCGCCGGACAGGTATTATGGTATTGGGCGGCGGCCTTTTTGGCAGCCTTTAAGGGGCAACGGAATTTGACACGTTTACGATTCCCTTCTGTCCATCTGCCGGTGGATTTCATCTCAATACCCGCATCGCATATCGGGCAGCCGTGAGGGCCGAATGTCTTGTCATCCTGCTGATTTCGGGGATTGATGGGAATATACGGATTTCCCTTCAGCTCTTCGACGATAAAGGTGTACAGTTCCCTGACATCGTAGGCTTTGTCACCAAGAAATAGAAAGCCCTTTTTGAGTTTGTACCTGCGTTTGAGCTCTCGGAGCAGCTTAAAAACGACTTCCTGATCGGTGATATTATTTGGCAGGGTTATTTCAACAAGCGCGATGCCTTCCTTTGAGATGATTACATGCGTCCTATAACCCCAGAAGAACAGCATGTTTTCCTTTTTGCCGTTGATTATCTGGCAGGAGTAGTAGCTCAGCGTCGCGGCGGGATTACGCTTTGGCTTTTTGGTTTTGTTGGTGGAATTGCGAGCGGGGTTTTTGAGGTTGTTTTCCTTGGTAGCGGCCATGACCGGTTTTGAATCAGCGATAAGCATATCAAGACTGACCAGCCCTTGCGATATCAGCTGCTGATTGAGGCCGTGGTGAATATCCTTGAGGATGGCATTGTTGGTATCTGTCAGGAAGCGATAGAATTGAGATTCATCAGGCATGTCGCCGAGCGTAAAGCCGCACAGTTCCAAAAGAGGCGGCATCGCTTCGAGGTATTCGATCAGTTGCGGGACGGATTTGACTTGCTGGAGATGCTTTACGATGAATGCCCGCAGTATCGCATGCTGCGAGTGGCCGGTTCTGCCGACACCGTTGTTTCTGTCTGGCAGGATGGAAAGATCGAGTACTTGAAAGAGATAGTAGTATTTTTGCAGCAGCGATGAGTTTCGGACAAGCTCCTGGAGGTTATAAAACAGTGACGTTTGAATGTGGTACATGAAAAAATCTCCTGCGTTTTGGGTGTAAGTTTTTTATTAAACGATAGTTACATAATATCCAAGACGGAGGAGATTGCAAGAAAAATAATGACATAAGTCGTTATTTTACAAATATTTATGAATTTTACAGAAGCGTTTTGGGTAGTTGTTATAAGGAGATTCCTATCGTATCTTTTGTTTCTTCTAATTTGTGAGCAGCACAATTATCTCCGAAGCGTTTTCAATTTTGACAAGTATCATTCAAGCAAACCTTATTATAGCCTATCCATTAGTTTTTATTGTCGGACTCTTATCCATGTGAGCCAAGGTCGAGCACAAAATATCAGCAAGAGACATGGTTGGAGTATTTTATTGTTGCGAAAGAACATAATTTGTTTAGGTATGATGAAAAATGTTGAGGCACTGGTATATTATGGAGAGTAAAGATTGGAGGTTTCATTATGAAAGCCAGATTTATAATTTTGTTAGTGGTTGCAATTTTTGTGCCTATCCTTGCACATTCGCAGAATGATGGACGATTTCGCCAGGATAATTCCCTTCCGGCGGTTAGAGAACAAGGTTTAGATAGTAACATACCGGAATCAGATATCGGCCTCTTTGTGCCGCACATATCAGAAGGTGACCTCTTTACTGAGGAATCTGAAGTTTTGGTCGAGAGTGAGGATAAAAAAGAATTTGCTCCGACTGATTTTGTTGCACAGGGGGACAACGATGTATTTGTCGGCAGCAAAAAAGGGCAAAAGTACCATGTCGATGAGGATGGTCAGTTTGAACCGGCCATGTCTGAAGAAGACAAAAGCAACTGGAGACACGGAAAAATACACCCCCAGCTCATCGAACAGGCCTCAAAACAAGAGAAGTTAAAGATTATAATCCATCTAAAAGCAAAACCGC
>VGXU01000112.1 GCA_016873215.1 Planctomycetota bacterium | reverse complement strand
TTTTTCAAAAACAGCTCTGCACCATTATTGGCCTAAGGCGAATTAATTTCGGGCGGTTGTTTTTTTGCGGCAATGAGAAAAGTAAGATAAGAAACCAGCGTTGCCGCGGCGATGCCGAAGACTGCGGTAGCCACATCCACCCACCAGATGGGTTTATGATAATAATACAAGCCGACCAGTTTCACCGCTGCTAATAACACAAGCGGCAAGGCCATCGCCGTAATCGGCCAGGTCCGATGCCTGCGTCGAAATTCAGAACATCGGCCCAAATGCTGAATCCACAGCAGCGTCAATGTCGTATAAGCCGTCAAATGAAATGCCGTGTCCAGATACCACTCCGGGTACAGGGTCAACAGCAGTGAACGGTTGGAGATGGCGAAGATAAAAATCACCGATACAGTTAACATTGCCGGCCAGAAACTTAACACCGACAAAATCCCCAGCCCCAGCATCGCCCCAATCAAATCATTGACAAAATCCAGCAGTTCGGCCTGTCGTCCGACCCGCCCCTGCAGCCATTCATCGAAGGCGCCATACCAGACAATAATCGCCAGCACCAGCCAGACTTTGGCCCGGCCCCATCGCACCTTTTCATACGGACTGATGGCCAGCCACACAAACAACACGAGGATCAGATACGCCAGCAGGTGCATCAGCTTGTCGGACATCCCGCTTTGCCCGGCAATCTGCGGCACCGGAATATGGGTCAGCAAAAACAGCACCGGCCAGTAAATGCCCAGCGACCAGAGAATGTATTTATGTCGTCTCAAAATCTGCATATTTAATGATTCCTCGTCTCTTATTATCAAATGGTTTAGAGTTTATCGGCTATCGTGGGGGAATTTTCTTCTTTTTTTAATTCTTGACGGGAAGTGTTTCCGATAGTTAAGATAGGCAAAAGAAGAAAGATAGGTTAAGTTGCCCGTTAAGGAGAATCACAGGATGGAAAAAATAAAAGACCTGTTCACTACCGGCGAGGCGGCGGATGTCTGCCAAGTCAGCCAGCAAACCATTATCCGATGTTTTGACTCCGGAAAGCTGGATGGGTTTCGCGTTCCCGGCTCAAAATTTCGCCGGATTCCACGCGAAAGCCTCATCAAGTTTATGAAGGAAAACAACATTCCGCTGTCCAATTTATCCGTAGCGGGCAAACGAAAAGTGCTGATTGTCGATGACGATATGGAAATCGTGGAATTGCTGGTGGATGTTCTGACCCGCGACGGGCGATTCGAAGTCCGCACCGCTACCAGCGGCTATGACGCCGGCCTGACGACGCAGCAGTTCCGTCCGGATGTCATTCTGCTGGACTATATGCTGCCCGACGTCAACGGCAACATCGTTTGTCGGACGATCAAAAAAAATCCCGATTTTGCCAATACGCAGATTATTATTGTCAGCGGCGTGGTCAATCCGGGCGAAATTGATGAACTGCTCAAGTCCGGCGCCGCCGAATTTGTAAAAAAGCCCTTCAATATCTCCGAACTGGTCGATAAACTGGCGGCGCTGGCACAGGCGTAGTATTTCAAAATAAAAGATTAAATAGTAAAGACAGAAAAACAATGGACGAACCAACCAGCAAGACTTCCGTGGCGCGTCAGGTGGAATTGATTATCCGTCAGTTGAACACGTTATCCACTTTGCCGCAGGTCGCGGCGGGGATATTGCCGCATCTGCTCAATACGCCGCTGAATACGGCCCAGCTAATCCAGATTATTGAATCGGACGCAGCGATGACCGCCGGTGTTCTGGCCCTGGCGGGACGGATGGGGATTGTCGGGGCAAATGGCTCTGCGTCCCTGGCCGAAATCATAGACGCGATGCCGACGGCGGCGCTGCGGGATGCTGTTTTGTCGGTCCGCGTGGTGCAGGTATTCGATACGCAGACCGACGTTGACAGCCAGCGCGTGCTTCCCCGCAAAGAACTGGCAATCCATTCGCTGGCGGCGGCCTGCGCGTCGGCGGCAATAGCCGAATATGTTCTCGATGAACCGCAGCGAGGCCTGGCGTTCACCGCCGGGTTATTGCATGACATAGGGAAGACCGCTCTCGACGAGGCGATGCCGAAAAGTTTTGAACAGCTTGTCCGGCAGGCGCAGCAGAAAAGGCAAAGTCTTGCCGCAGTGGAGCAGGAACATCTCGGATTGACACATGCGCTTCTGGGCAAACGGCTGGCGGAAAAATGGCAACTGCCTCAGGCGGTGACGCAGGCGATATGGCTGCATCATGCCGAGCCGTCCGTGCTGCCGGAAATGCCCGGCGGCAGGCTGGCGATAGTCGTTGCTTTGGCCGATGCGCTGGCGCGCAAATGCGGCCTGGGTAAATCAGGAAGCTGTGATGCACCCGACCAGATTGAAACGCTGGCGGAATTGCTGAATCTCAATACCCGGCAGATAGAACAAATCAGCGCGGGACTTGCCGTGCAGGTCGAGGAAAAAAGCAAATGGCTGGGTCTGAGTTCGCCTCAGCGCGCCGCTGATTATTATGAAATCATCCGTCAAACCGCGGCCCATCTGGCCGAAGATAACAGCAAACTGACCGAGCAGAAACAAAAATGTATTGACACGGATATTTTTGCCGAGCCGGTACGGGAATTTCTGACTTCGCTTTCCGCCGGCGGT
>VGXU01000111.1 GCA_016873215.1 Planctomycetota bacterium | reverse complement strand
AAAACCGGCGGCAAACATAAGTTTGGAACCTTGGTGATTTCGCATCTGAAACGCATGGCCAAAAAGGACGGCGGTTCGGCCTATGGTAAAATCCGGCCGCTGATCATCGGCGGCAAGGAAATCTATAACATGTTTGTCAGTCAGTGGCATGTCAAAGCCCTGCGGCAGGAAACCGCATGGCTCAATGCCCAGAAGGATGCCAATATTCGCGGGGAAAGCAATCCGATCTTCAGCGGTGCGGCCGGTATCTGGGACGGCGTGCTTATCCATGAGTACGACAAGATTTTCTGCAGGACCGGTTTTGCGGGCGGAACGGTACTCTTTGAGGCCGGGGACCCGATTGCTAACGGAATTACCGTGGCCCGAGCCTTGTTCTGCGGTGCTCAGGCGGGAATCCTGGCTTATGGCCGAAAGGTCGGCTGGAAAGAAAAAGTGTTTGAATACGACAGCCAGTTTGGTGTTGAGGTGTCCAGTATCTATGGATTCAACAAATCCAAATTCAACAATGAGGATTTCTCGGTCATTACCTGCGATACCCGGGTGGAACTGGATCAGGCAGCTTAATTATGGGCCGGGGCGGGAAACCGCCCCGCTCTTTTTATGGATAATCAGTTATGATTGAAAAAGATGTCTTGAAGGTTGTTTTACAGAGGCTTGGACCTGGGGCGGCGATTCCTTCCATCACTTCCCAGCTTAAAGGGGTGCTTACGGATGTTTCCAGCCGGGCGGATTTTCTAACGGCGGAAAGTTCGCTGGCCACGGTTACCGGGCAGGCGGAATATGTACAGCCTGCGAATCTTAAAAACATCTATGAGATTACCTTCGTTAATGGGCCGATACTCGATAAAAAGACCTATCGGCAGTACTTAAAGGCCATAGAAGCTGGCACTTCCCTAAGCGGCAAACCTGCTAACTATGCTATCCGGCATCAAAAGATATACCTGTGGCCGGTACCCGATCAGGTCTATAGCCTGAAAATAGATCACTCGATAGTTCATCCACAGGTATTTACGGATATTTTGTTCGAGACGGATTTCAATGAGGCTATTATCGAAGGTGTGCTGGCTCAACTCTGGCGTGAAAAGAACCAGGGGATAGATGAAAGTGAAAATCCGCATAAAACAGCCTTTGAAGCGGAAATTGAAAAGCTGATAGCCGGGCTGGACGGTGACCCGGCAATCGTGGAATACAGGGATATTTGATATGGCAGTACTCCATAAAGATATTGACATACTGAAACATGACCCAGGACTGTTTACGGCCACTACTCCTTATATGACTCAAAGTTTTGGTAAAGGGGCAAACGGGGTATTAAGCAATACTTCATTTACTGTTTCGGGCGGGAATTTCCAGACCGCAGGCGTGCAGGCTGGCCATGTGATTTACATTCAAAGTCTGGATGGGATGATTAACGGGGTTTACGAAATCGCGGCTGTGGTGAGCAACACCGTCCTGACAGTATCGGCGCCGAGAGCGGAAACGACCGACCCGGCGATTCCGGTGGGGTCGGGAAGCGGCTTGATATGGCGGATTATTACCTTTGCTCCACAGGCGGCTGAGGCGGCTTTTGCACTGTCCCAGCGTCTGGGGCTGAAACCCGGATGCCCGGACAGTCAATATGGCTTTGAAAATCTGACAAACATGAATGTTCTGAAACAGGCTTCGGTTTATACTACGTTGGCGATCATTTACAGCGGTATGTATGCCAGCGGTGCTTCAGACGACAATATCTGGGCTAATTTTAAAACAAAACTGGATTACTACCAAGACTATGCTGACGCGGCAATTGGCCGCTGTCAGCTTAGCCTTAATATTTAAGGGGGACTTTATGAGAAAAAACATACTGACATACCTTGGAATTGCCTCCATACTGGTCGGATGGGGGATAACCTGGGCTAATCAGAATGCAAAGATTGCCGAAAACAGAACCAGCATTGAACTGCTCAACAAGCGGATAGAGACGGTATCCGGACAGGCCGCTGACAGTGAAAAGGTGATTATTCGAATCGAGACAAAAATCGAATATATCATGAAGGCCGTCGATGAAATCAAGGCGGAAGTGAAGAGCAAAAAATAATCCGTATAACTTTGCGTATAACTTTTGACAAAATATTGAGAATACGATAAAATCCATTCGAACAAATACGGACTCGTAAAGAGTTATATGTACAAGAGTTATACGTGTAAGTTGTTATACTGCAAGGCGTTACAAACGGGCAAAAGCCCACTTCGGAACTGAGGGTTGGGGGTTCGACTCCCTCCAGACGCAATGAATGAATGATAAACGATTCGGATAAAAATACCAGATACGTTGGATTAGGTAAGATATAAGATGTCACGGCCCAAAAATTTCAGCGATTTACGTTCCAAAAAAAGCCATTCCGCTGTTCATCTTTCCCCCCTGACACAAGAAAACCAGAATTCCTGTCTGGGTCACAGGATTGACTTGTGGCTTGCAGTTTTGGCCGGGTTGGCCATTCGAATCTACCTGGCGATATGGACCAATGGAACCTACGATGTCAATATATGGAATCAGCATGCCTTGAGCGTGGGAAATTATGGCCTGATTAATTATTATCATGCCAATCCCGAGATGAATCATCCGCCATTTGTTAGCATGGTTATATCAAAACTGGGAGAGTTTTCGCAGGCTACCGGCATCCCCTTTCGAGTCCTCTTACGTACCCCCTTCATACTGGTCGATTTAGGTATCCTGCT
>VGXU01000110.1 GCA_016873215.1 Planctomycetota bacterium | reverse complement strand
CCCCTTAACTCAATAAGAGAAACTCTGCTTGTTCTTAAAAACGAAGTCGAAACAAAAGGATTAAAAAAGGAAATATTTGAGCAACTTCTTATAGAAAATAAAAATGGTTTGACGGCCTTACTTGCCTTGACAGGCTTTTCTAATGAATCACTGAAACGTTTAATAACACTTGTTCGAGTAGTTAACGACCCCTCGCTTACGAAAATATCTCGAAAGGATAAATGGTATCATTCCGAAAGCATCGACGATATTAAAGAATGGTCAGATACAAAAATAGCTCAAATGCTTTGCGAAAATGTGGATTTTAGGACAGGGATCATTAACATATTTTTTGAGGGTGCTACTATCCCGATCATTGCTAACACTATACCTCTTTTTGAACTAAAGAAACTGAGCATCTCAAAACTGAAGTTCGATCTCCCGGCAATGATTGATACCTTGGTAAGATATAAAGAGAAGGGATCATATTCAGGCCAGAAAGACAATAACTCGGAAACAGTTATTGCTTCTTTATTGGATGATTTCGGTCTAACTTATGAAAAGGGCGACTTAGGGTTCGTAACAAAATAATATGATTAATTCCTCAACATCATATTGGTCGAATGGTATAGTTCCAGTTGCCGTGAAAGGTGTCCGGAATCAGTCGGATTTTCGCCATCTGCTCGTCACTCACGGTTACACTGGTCGGATACCGCTTACGGTCCAGAATACACCGAACCTTCAGTCCTGTCGAGGTGCGTGTGTTTGCGATCAGATTGACAATTGTCGCATGCGTCAACAGTGGCTGCCCCCGCCAATTTTGACTGATGAACGAAAACAAACGATGCTCAATCTTATTCCACTTGCTCGTGCCTGGCGGCAGATGGCAGACGTGAATCGTCAACCCTGTTTCACAGGCCAGCTTGTGCAGTTCCCATTTCCACAATCGTACCCTCGCACCATTAGAGCCGCCACTGTCGGCCATGATCAGAAGCGATTTCGCCCTGGGATAAGCGGCCAGCCCTGTCGCTTTCCACCAGCGACGGATTGTATTGACTGCAAACGCCGCCGTGTCATGATCGATTCCCACGCTAACCCAGCCGGCATTTCGCGCCAAGTCATAGACGCCGTAGGGGATCGCTTTGCCCAACTGTGGGTCAGGAAAATCATGCACTTGTACAGTTTCCGGATTGCCTTTAGGACGCCATTGCTGCCCGTTATTCTTGAAATCACCGACCAGTTCTTTCTTCTTGGTATCAACCGAGACGGCAGGCTGTCCGCGGCGGATCCATCCTGTTACCTTATGATTGATATGCTCAAATTGGGCGTTGCGGTCAGGATGTGTGGTGCCTTCCTTGGTCTTTCGATTGCTTTGAAGACTATATCCCAATTCATGCAACAACTCCGCAACCAACCGATGACTGACCGCATACCCCTGATCGGTCAACTCCTTGGCCAATCGTCGCGTGCTTTTGCAGGTCCACCGCAGTGGCGATTGTGGATCGCCACGGCTGTCCGGTTCGACCAGTCGCTCCAAAGCTCCGGTCAACGTCGTATCAACCGTGGCCTTGCGTTTTCGGCCACCACCCGCTTGACGAATTCTCGCGGTGTCCAAACCATTTTTTTGCTGTGCATCCCCTATGCCGTGTACAATAGTATTACGCGACAGGCCGGTCACTCGGCCAACAACCGCGATACCTCCACGACCCCAGGCAAGAGCTTCGGTGCCTGCCCAGAGGCGACGAGATCGCTCATTGAGAATCGGTTGCAGCGTCTGATATTTCATGGCAAGTGTTTTTTCATTGTCCATGCCTTTATTATCGGCACAAAACAGAAATATAATCAATTTATTTTGTTACGATTCCTTAAACGTACAGGAAATAGGCGTTTTTCTTGATAAAGCCAGGCAATCGCAGGAACAATATAAGACGTTTGAGCTGAAATTGCTGACCGGGGATGCAGCGTTTATCTATGGCACTTCCCCGAGCAAATCAGATGAACGGTTGCCCGCCGGCTTGCTCGATTTATTGCCGGACAAAAAAAACAGTTACAAAGTCCTGGATAATTTTCTGGCATACGGAAAGAATCACCAGGCCGGTAAAACATTATTCGCACTGGCTCATTCAGGCGGATTCCGTGATTTTAAGGGTCTGGGGTGGCATTTGATAGCCCAAGTGCATGCCGATGAAATGTTTAACCCCGTCAGTCAAATGAAAGTGAATATCCTGGTTATCTCGCTGGCAATCACCCTATTGTCGGTTATTCTGGGTCTGTTTGTTTCTCATACGATATCCAATCCCATTCAAAAATTAACGGCCGATGTGTCGCGTATCAACAGGGACAATCTTAATGTTGTATTGGAGGTGAAATCAAATGATGAAACAGGACGATTAGCCAAAGCCTTTAATACGTTGATTCAAGACCTCAAGGCAACCACTTCTTCGATTGAGGACCTCAATCGGGAAGTCAGTCAACGCAGGAAGGCCGAAGAAAAGCTCAACGAAACATGTGCACAACTGGAACAGGCCAATAAAGACATAATCGGCATGCAATCCCAGCTTATCCAGAACGAAAAACTGGTGTCCATCGGTCATCTGGCGGCCGGGGTTGCGCATGAAATCAACAATCCCGTTGGTTTTGTCTTCAGCAATTTCGAGACGCTTGAGAACTATGGGTCCGTATTTTTAAAGCTGATTTCCAGCTATGATGAACTCATCAGGGAAGTTAAGGAATCGGCTCATGCCG
>VGXU01000109.1 GCA_016873215.1 Planctomycetota bacterium | reverse complement strand
GATCCTCGCATCTGATATCCACTGGCCTGACATCCGGCCCGAAAAGACCTGCAAGCGCCACACCTGAACAGGTCGTAACAAATATCACGGCCCTAAGCAGCTTCTTCATAAAAAAACCCTTTATTGTTATTTGGCATTTCCCATTTTAGGAAAACTAAAAAAAGGTCAGACACCTTTATTGAGTTGACGCCTATCGTTCTCATGGTTTTTCCTGTTTTTTGGGTCGTCCGCGGGGGTTGAGGGCGGATTGAAGAGACAAGCGGCTGGCTATTTTTATGGTTCTCACTCATGATATTGGTAAAGAAAAACGATAAAATTTGTCATTTAAGGCATATTTGGCCGATATATTATCGGACAACTTCTTTATTTTTGAAGGGAAACCCGATATGCCTGACGCCATCCAACATCCCAAGCCGGATGCCCCGCATCCCGATACATCGGGACTGCCGCTGTCTTTTTTTGCCTGCCCCAACAGCGAGTGTGCCGACTTCAACCGTTTCGATGTCGGAAACCTCTCCGTTGCTGAATGGATGGGCAAAGACAAGGCCATCCGGCGGTTGTATTGTAAAACCTGCGGTGCCCGTTTCAGCGAACGGCAAGGTTCGCTCATGGAATATACAAAGTTACCGCAAGTCGATGTGGTCCGCATTCTCAAATGTCTGGGCCATGGCTGTACGATGGAAGCCACGGCGGACATCTGCGACGTGGATTCTCGCACCGTGCAGCGGCTCCTGGAGAACGCCGGTAAACGTGCCAACGATTTCCACCGCTTGCAACTGGAAAAGCTGGAGAATCCCCTCGAGGCGGTCGAGATGGATGAGTTGCACGGCAAAACCGTCAAAACCAAACGGAACAGTGTGCTGGTGGAGATTCCCAAAAAGCTGCGTAAACGCCTCTGTAAAAAAAGGGCAAAACGTGGCTTCATACGGCTCTGGCCGTAAAAAGTCGTTTTCTGCTCGATTCGATCATTGGTCCCCGAACCCTCGATACAGCGTTGGAATTGACGGCCTCGGTCGCTGTTTATTCCAAAGACAAGGACCCACCCCTGATTTTGATCGACGATCATTTGCCATATCCGCAGGCCATTCTTACGGTATTTGGAAAAATCCGCCATCGCCGCCGCAAAAACGGCCGCGGCCGGTTCAAGGATCCCCGGCTCAAACCGCCGGCAAATTTGCAGGTGGGCGTTGTCAAGAAACTGCGAGACGACCGGGGGCATTTGCTGAAAGTTTCGAGCAAGGCATTGTTTGGCAAAAAGAAAACCATCGAGAAGCGTATTCGAGAGCTGGGGATTGGTCAAACGATCAACACCTCTCATGTGGAACGACTCAACGGCACCATCCGAGGTCAGCAAGCCCGGCTGATCCGACGAACGCGCGGCGGTTCTCATCTGGAAAGGATGCTGCAGTATTCGATCTGGCTGTGGAGAGATTTGATCAACTGGACACGCGTTCATTATGCATTGCTGGACGAAACGCCGGCGATGGCTATCGGGCTGGCCGACGAGGTGTGGACGGTGTTGAAGTATATTTTGTATCCGGTTCATGTCAGCGACCTTCAGCGTGCAGACTGGGCCGAACAGCGTAACAGCGTGCTGGAATCAGCCGTTGATGTTTATATACGTAATAAAGCTTTACCAATATCATGAGGTAGTACCTATTTATAAGATTATCTATATTCGTTGAAAATATAGCTTTAATATTGACTTGCTCTAAGACATTATACTTAGAATCGAATTTATCTACAAAAAAACGTTTACATAAAAAGGATTGAAATGCTTCTCTTTGAGTGCTTTCTAATATCTTGGCCAGTTTAGGCAAATCGAGTCCTGCATATTGTTCCTTACGGAATTCTTGGATTAGCTCCTCTTTTAGTTGTCTACCTATCGGTAAATTTTTGCCTGTTTTATCTTTCGCAAGAGTGGAAAAGCCAGCTCCAACAAATAAATTAAACCCATCCCCTAATATCTTCTGAAACGAATTTTCATGTTCAATTACAATATTCATATATCTCCAATTCTATGTTTTATTAATGTAATCTTGTATTCACATACAGGTTTTTATGTTTTCCTTTTCACTCTCAATTATACTGTAGCTACCAGACACAAACAACCCCTATCTCATATTTTCATTTTCTTGCATTCTGTAGTGTTGCCAACCAAGGATGGTGATAGAATTAAATAACGTTGCAACAAAAATGAGGATAATGCTATACGAAACAATATCTTTAGCTAAAGGTTTACCAAGTAGAAAATTCGCAACGCTCACATCCAAATCTGGCGGTAAGACCAAAATTCCAACCAGCCCACAAATAAGCAGAGTGGAAATTATTACAAATCCAATTGGGGGTATATTCTTGTGAAATATTTTTGTTCTTAAATCATTTTTCAAAAAAAGCGTCAGTATTTGTCCTAATCCTCCGCTAATTAACACGCCGATAAAAATAATATCATATCTTCGTATTATTCCCCACCAAGAACATACCGGCCAAACCACTAGGCACATTGCGAATAGTATTAATAATGCAAGCCCATATGTTTTCGGGATGTCATGTATGACTTTATGGGCACGTACACTAATGAAATACTGGAAAATGAAAATAACACAACCCAAAATCCAGATAGGATGCTGAGTGAAATAGAAAAATGCTGCAAGAAGCAATACTTGGTAAAAATCACAAGTGTGCGCTAAGACTATTTCTCTCCACTTTTCTTCATCAGTTCCTCGTTGTCCAAGGTGCGGTGTTTGTTTACATTCGACTGTACCTCGCCGAAGTGTAAAGTG
>VGXU01000108.1 GCA_016873215.1 Planctomycetota bacterium | reverse complement strand
CTGCGGGGGCAATGGTTTCTTTACGGCTTTTAACACAGTCTATGAAATTCCGGTGGTGATTCTGACTTTTATAAAGTGGAATCTCGCCGGAACCGATTTTCTCCTCAAGAATTTTGGGGGCCGAAGCCTGCAATTGTCCGCGAGTCACATGAATCCATCCCTTGTCGCCATACCAGCAGGCTCCCATTCCGTGCGGCAGTTGCGATGCGTTGGCGACGCGGATTTGTACCCCGTTGGTGTAGGTGCATAAGAAATTATAAGCAAAGGGCACATCATAAATACCCTCGGTTGGATATTGACCTTTACCCTCGATCTCCACAGGACCTGTGTGTTCCAGGCCCAGACCCCAGTGAGCGATATCGATATGATGTCCTGCCCAGTCAGTCATTTGACCGCCGGAGTAATCCATGATCCACCGCCAGTCCCAGTGGGGACCATTGCCCGGTGCGCTGCTGAGTTTTCCATTGAAATTCTGATAAGGACGCCACGGCGCCGATCCCAGCCACATATCCCAGTTGATAAAGTCCGGCGCCTGCTCGATGGCGGTTTTGGGGCCGGAAGAACCGTCGGGCAAACCCACTTCAACATACTTGACCGTTCCGATCCGCCCGTTGCGAACCAGTTCGGCCGCATGATGAAAATCCTGAACGCTCCGCTGCCAACTGCCTGTTTGCCAGATCAATCCATATCGCCGAATCGCATCGCACATGGCGCGTCCCTCGCCGATCGATCGTGCGAAAGGCTTTTCGCCGTACATGTCCAATCCTTTTCTCGCGCACGCAAGAGTTACCGCGGCATGCCAGTGATCCGGCAGAGCATGACTGATAATATCCAGGCTTTCGCGTTCCAGCAATTCACGGAAATCATGATACATACGGCAATCCTCATTGCCGTATATGCTATCCACCTCCTTTTTTCCATTCCGGGCATGCTGGGCGTCCACATCGCACACCGCGACAACCTGCACATCCGGACCGATTCCCAGAAAGGACTTCATGTTTCCCGTTCCCATGCTTCCGCAGCCAATTTGAGCCATCAGAAGCCGATTGCTCGGAGGAACCGTCCCCGCCAGCCCCAGAGCAGAAGAACCAATCAGATAAGGAAAACCAACAATGCCGGCGGCCAGGCCTGCTGATTTTTTCAAAAACAGTCTTCTGCTTGTTTGCTGTGTCGTATTTGCCATACTGAACCTCTCAATAGCTTTTTGTTTTTGAGACTATGCAAACTAAGCGGCAGTAAACAACAGATTTTACTGCCGGTTATTTAGTTTCTGTTGCGGATACGGGTCCGTGTCATTCCCGCGACATGTCCCTACCGAAGGGGGAAGGCGGGAATCCAGTTTTTGGGCCAATACGCCTGTTTTTTCTATACGCAATTTTTGTTTTCGTCTTTCTACAACAGAAACTATTTATCAAAGGCTGCGTCAAACTGAACATTCGAAGGCGTAAAGTCGGTCTTCTTGACAAACTGACAGGCTTCCCTGGCGCCATGAACGCGCTCCATTCCGCAATCTTCCCACTCAACCGAAAGCGGCCCGGTATAACCGGCATGATTTAAAGCGCGAATAATCTCTTCAAAATTGACTCCGCCGTGTCCCAGTGACCGGAAATCCCAACCTCGCTGCGGATTGCCGAAATTCAAATGAGAAGCAAGGATGCCGTTATAGCCGTCAATCTGTAATGCGGCGTCTTTCATGTGAACGTGGAAAATACGATCGGGAAATTCCTTGATGAATCGCGCCGGGTTAACTAACTGCCAGTGCAGGTGGCTTGGGTCGAAGTTAAATCCGAAGGATTTGCGGTATTTAATGGCCTCCAGAGCCCGCTTGGCCGTTACGATATCAAACGCGATTTCAGTGGGATGTACCTCCAGAGCAAATCGAACGCCGCATTCATCAAAGACATCCAGAATCGGATTCCACATATCAGCAAAATACTTAAATCCGTCATTGACCATCTGGTCGCTGACCGGCGGAAAACTGTACAGCAAATGCCAGATGCTCGAGCCGGTAAAGCCATTGACAATCTTGACGCCCATGTTTTTGGCGGCTTTGGCCGTCGCCTTCATAGCCTTGACGGCCCATTTGCGTTTCTTTTCCGCATTGCCGGCACAATCGGCCGGGGCAAACAGGTCCGAACGGCTGTCATTATTAAGGTCGCAGACCAACTGCCCGGCCAGGTGATTACTGATGGCATACAACTGAAGATTATACTTCTGCAATATCGCCTTTTGCCGTTTGCAATAATCTAAATCCTTGGCCGCCTTGAAAACATCCATATGATCTCCCCAGCAGGCCAGTTCCAAACCCTGATAGCCGATTTCAGCCATCATTTTTGCCAGGTCTTCCAGTTTCAAATCAGCCCATTGGCCGGTAAATATCGTTACGGGTCTTGCCATTGTCGTTTCTCCTATTGCTCAAGTAAGATTATTTTTTGAATTTTGTCCACTTTTGTTTGCTCTTGGCGCTGCTGACGAGTGTTTCAAGAAACAGCATCCCCCGCAGCCCATCATTGACATCCGGAAAATCAAGCATCAACGGATCCGGTTTTACACGCATGATCCGCGCCCTGACGGCATCAGCAAAGTTGACATAGTTATTCGCAAATGCCTCGATAAACGCTTCCGGATGTCCAAACGGCAGACGCGTAGCGCGTTTGGCGGCTGCGCTGTATTGACCCACATAATCATTGCCGCGTTTCCAGACCTGGGTTGCCTGCCCCATGGGCTTGACATACAGATAGTTGGGGTGTTCCTGATGCCACTCTAAGCCGCCTGTCTCACCATACATCCAGATTGCCAGATTATTTTCTTCACCAACGGAAATCTGGCTGGCATGAAGAACGCCCTTGGCGCCCGCCTGATACTTCACTAAACAGTTGACGTCATCATCCAGTTTTCGCCCTTTGACAAAGGTCGTCAACTCCGCACACAAATGCGTCATTTTCAGGCCCGTGATATATTCAGCCAGATTTTCGGCATGGGTTCCGATG
>VGXU01000107.1 GCA_016873215.1 Planctomycetota bacterium | reverse complement strand
ACAATCTGCTCCACAGCCTACCGTCCATGGTTAACCTCCTTTTTAAAATTGGAATCTTAAAAAGAGTATAACCCAAACGATGGGCTGTATTTATTCACTTTTTGGAATTATGAAAATTCCTCTGTCCTCTGTGGCTATAAAAAAACGCGGCGTTTGCGCAAGGTGGGCCTATTATAGAGGGGCATCTTTTTGCCCTCTGCGGCTCTCTGACAAGTAAATACTTGTCTTGTTTTTCAGGGGCACTGCATGCCGTGCCCGATGCGTGTGGCACACCCGCGTCGTGTCGCGGTCATCTTGCCCGCGGTTGCTTGTGCGGCAAAGACACCCGCCTCGTAAGGAATGAAAATTTGCCAAAAAAACCGTGTTAATCCGTGGTTGTTCTATCGTTGCTCAGCAACAGCCCATAGGGTGTTCGGACAAAGCATATCAGCCGACACTGGAACCCTGTTACCAGTACTGGCTATGTGCTTTGAACGCGCAGGTGTGCTCTGCAGACTGCTGAGCAGGCAACGCAATCTGTGGAATGTTGTCACCCTCGACCATGTCATCCTCGTGAAAGCGAGGATCGGGGGTAGTGTCGAAAATACTTCTTTATCTGGGAGATTAAAAAATTTATGAAAAAGTCCTTTAAAAAATGCACAAAATTGAACTTAACGTATTTATTTGAAAGGAGTTAACTCAAAAATCGCCCTCGAAAATTCGCGCAAATTGGCGCAATTTCACGACTATTTCAGAGCAATTGGCGCAAATTGAGAGCAATTCAGAACAATTCATGCAATTTCAGACGATTTGAGGAGGGTCTGTTCAAATAACTGTGTAAACGGTCTTAACGATTTAACTTCACACTTGCTATTATAGTCCATCTGCATTAATTTGTCCACATCGCTCTGAAGGATAAGGCTCTGCTGGAGAGCACCCTGAGCGTCAGGGCGATGCCGAGACAGAAAGCTCCCGCAGTTTTTATCGCTGCCGGAGCTTTTACTATTTCTGTTTTGGCTTATAAGCGAAAAACTCATAAAACAATCTCCGCCGAAGGCGGTTTCCTTATTTCTTACAGTTCGAATCTGCCGGCGAACTTGATTGCAAACTGGCTCAGGGCGGCCTTCCATGTACGTATCGGCATCGTCCATTTCTTGGCGATATTCGCAAGGGCAAGGTAAAATATTTTCAGTATCGCCGCATCATTGGGAAACGCTCCTTTGGTTTTTATGACCTTGCGAAGCGAACGGTTGAGTGATTCTATCGCGTTGGTTGTGTAGATCACCTTGCGGATGTCTTGGGGATAGTCAAAAAACGGTATCACACGCTCCCAGTTATTACGCCACATCTGGCTTATCGTCGGATACTTTAAATCCCACTTTTTGCCAAATGCATCGAGGGCAGCTTCGGCCTGCTGCTCGGTCGCTGATGTGTAGATCGTCTTCAAATCTTCGCATACCTGCTTGCGGTTTTGCCAGCTTACATATTTAACCGAATTACGAATCATATGCACGATGCAAAGCTGTATCTGAGTATTGGGAAATACGCTCTCAATAGCCTCAGGAAAGCCTTTAAGGCCATCCACGCAGGCAATGAATATATCCTTTACGCCGCGGTTCTTAAGCTCCGTTATCACGCCCAGCCAGAACTTGGCTCCTTCGGACTGGGCTATCCATATGCCCAAAAGTTCCTTCTGACCTTCCATATTCACGCCTAATGCCAGATAGACGCTGCGGTTGCAGACCTTGCCTTCTTCTCGACTCTTGACCACGATGCTGTCCAGAAACAGGATGGGATAGACGCTGTCGAGCGGACGGTTCTGCCATGCCTTGACCTCTTCCATAATGCCTTCGGTTGCCTGGCTGATAAGGCCTTCCGAAACATCGACCTTGTACATGTCCAAAAGGCAGGCCTGTATGTCGCGTACACTCATGCCGCGGGCATACATCGCCAGTATCTTGTCGTCGAAACCCTGAAAATATTTCTGCCGCTTGGGGATAAGTTGCGGTTCAAAGGTGCTGTTGCGGTCTCTGGGAGGCTCGAGCTCGACCGGCTCGGAGTCTACCACAATGGTCTTTTTGCCCTTGCCATTGCGGGAATTACCGCTGTTGTGACCTTTGGGGTCATGCTTGGTATAGCCGAGGTGGTTGTCCATCTCGGCATCGAGGGTACGCTCAATAATCTTCTTCTTGAGCTGGGCAAATATGCCCGTCTCACCCCAAAACGATTCGGGGCCTTTGTAATCCTTGATGAGTTCGTCAATCAACTGTTCCTGTGTCTTCGGGGCCATAGAATTCCTTTCCTGTCAAAAGTTTAACAATTCTATGACCATTTACACAGTTTATTTCACACCCTCATTCTTAATTTTATTTATACTTTGCTGAACAAATCCTTTTGAATCTCGACTATTCGAATACGTTGTTGAGCAATTTTGCAATATTCTTCAGATATATCAACACCTATATATCTTCGATTATGAAGTTTTGCCACCTTGCATGTTGTACCAGAACCACACATTGGGTCAAACACTAAATTTCCCTCATTAGTCCAAGATAAGATATGGTCTTCAGCGAGTTTTTCGGGAAAAACCGCAGGATGTTTAAAAGCTATCTTGTCGTTAGTAGTTCCACCAAGACCAACAGCATACTCCCATATGTTTGTTCTTGTTTTTTCTTTTTTCAATTCTTTGAGAACCTTTTTATTTATTCCATCAGCTTTTTTGTTAAATGGCACCATCTCATATCCGTTCCTAACGGTTTTTGTTTTTAATGGATTAAATGTTTTAGGTTTTCCTTTCGATAGAACAAACATATATTCAAAACAATTTGTATATGCATTACTACGCATGAATGGAGTATTTTTCTTCTTGTAAATCATCACATCATGAACATTAAAACCAATTTCTTTGAAATATAAGGCTTGTTTAAAACTTGTTAAACTATGACCGCCATTCAGTCTATCTCCAACTACCCATACAACTACTCCTCCACCTTTAGTTATCCTATAAAGTTCTTTTGCAATTTCCTCAAAAGCAAAATTATAT
>VGXU01000106.1 GCA_016873215.1 Planctomycetota bacterium | reverse complement strand
CCTGGAGTTATAACAGCGACGTCGAGACTGTCCACAGTACCATTGAACAGGAGTTCTTTGATCTCGAGAGCTTTACCGGCCTCAAAGACTTCCATCAACGCGTTGCATCCTATCAGGCGTACTATAATCTCGTCCGGGTTAATATGAATAAACAGTATCAATCCCCCTGGCAGATCGTACATGCCGAATGGCCGAAAATGACGATTGAACTTGCCAAACTCCAACCGCTGATGTTAGACTGGCTCGGACCGGATTATGTCACCAAGGAAGAATATGCTCTGAGGGGGGACGATGTACCATGGTTGCCCTAACCGGCGGAGTGGGCGAAATGGGGTTTTAAATGGAACAGTCGGAAAAAGCGAAATTTCCCTTGAAAAAATCAGCCGAAACGGTACACTTCCTCTTTCCCCTACAGGGGCGGGCGATTAGCTCAGTTGGTAGAGCAGCTGACTCTTAATCAGCGGGTCCTGGGTTCAAGTCCCGGATCGCCCAGTATATTCACTCCGGTCCAGAATAGAAAGCTGCCTCAGGTCTTTGGCCCTGGCCCGGCGAAAAGACAACCCCGTCCGATGAACCCTCACCGAATCCAAATCAATGAGCACCGGCCCGCCGGAAGTGATAATAATATTCGACGGTTTCAAATCGCCGTGCGTAATATGATATTCTTCCATCTGCCTCAAAATCGCCTCCACCCGTTCGACTGCTTCCGTTTGTTCCGCCTCCGTCCGGCTTAAATCACGCAGAAAATTACACAATTTTGTCCCTTCGACGTAATCGTTTAGAATATACGAGCAATAAACCAGCGGCCCCTGCGTCTTTTCAATAAACGCCAGCGGGGCGGCAGTGGGGATTTTCAGTTCGTCAAACCGATGGCCATACAGCCAGCATCGCCGGGCACGACTGCCTTTCAGCGTCTGACGAATGGAATGCCACAGTCCCTTATGATTATAGCGTTTGATTACAACAGCCCGGCCGCTGATTTCCACCAGCGACACAAAACACGTATTGCCACGCTTGAGGATTTTACCATGATTCATCAGCGTATCAATTTGCCCGGCCAGTTCCGCCGCCTGTTTCTGCGCCCACAATTCCCGCGAAAACACGCCTCGCAAGGTTCCGCTCTTTAAGGTAATATAGCGTTTGCTGTCGCGAAGTGATTTTTGCAGCCTGCGGCGAATCAATCGTTCCCGATGAGAACGAATCATTTTCAGTATGTGGTCCAGATGCTGGGAACTGAATGATAATCCTCTCGCTGCGAAATATTTGCGGACAAACTGCTCGATTTGCGATTCTTGATTCGCCGGCCAGTAGCCGCAAAGCGTTGCCAGTTGATAAAGCCCTTTGGTTATCGGCACCGGCCCTTCATAAAAACGAATCCGCGCCGGGTCCAGCAGATAAATGCGATTCGCGGCCCAAAGAAAATTGCCCAGGTGCAGATCCTCTTGCTCAACCCCGCGAATGTGCAGATGAGCCAAATGTCCGACCACCGACATCAGCAGTTGCATCCTTTTCTGCTCGTCGTCCATACTGCCGAATAAACCGAACATCTCCTGGCTGTCGGCAATCAGCGCCGTCAC
Organism: Planctomycetota bacterium; assembly: GCA_016873215.1. Classification (GTDB taxonomy): domain Bacteria; phylum Planctomycetota; class Phycisphaerae; order Sedimentisphaerales; family Anaerohalosphaeraceae; genus Anaeroglomus. Next base: position 1,623 of record VGXU01000106.1, on the reverse strand, counting down.
TATCGCCCAATGACCCTCGCCGGTCTTGCCGTAAAACAGCGGCTCCGGGCAGGCAATCTGCAGCGCCGCTAATTTTCGCAGCGTCCGCCATTCCCGCATCGTATGCCGATAAGCGCCGAACCGCCGGTAAAATATTTTCACAATCACCGGCTGTTCCTGCCACAGGGCCGAGTAAATCCGCCGCGTCCCGGCAATCTCCCGAATCAGCCTGCACGACTGGCACAAAAACCCTCCACCGTGGTTTTCGGCCGGATAAACGGTAATGTCCGAAAGGCTTTCGCCTGTTTGCATGCGATATCCCGATTTTTGACCGCCCGCGGCAACCTTGCCGCAGACCATACTTGTAAGAAAAATCTTCTATCACATCCGGCCGCGCAAGTCAAGATAAACGACAAATCCACATTAGTCCTGAAGGGACGACATAGTGTAGCCACGCCCGTAAGGGCGTGGAGTAAAAGGACTTCTAAACGATAATTTAGTCCCAAAGGGACGACATATAATAGCCGGGGGCGTAAGCCCCCGGAAAGAAAGAGTCCATCTTCCTTCTTTTTTTAAGCCCCGAAGGGGCGACAGAATTAGAGCTTTTCAGCAGAGCAATAGAAAATTTGACCTTGAACCAATAAAAGGATATACTTTTGCTGTTAAAAGTTGTAATTTTGGGTGGCACCCACCGAACGCTGTGAGGTGGATGGGAAATTTTGGTTGGGTGGCCTGCCCACAGCCTGCTTGGGCAGGATTAGAATATAAGAGTAGCGACACGGAGAGGCGTAAAACACGATGAAAATGCCGGCACGGATGCAGAAAAAGGTCTGGTCGATTCGGCCCCAAAGCCCGCACGCTGAATCCCTCGCCCAAAAACTCAACGTCACGCCCGTACTCGCCCGGCTCTTAATCAATCGCCAAATCGAAACGGAAGCCGCCGCAAGGGCGTTTCTGTCGCCGAAATTAACGGATTTAATCGAGCCGACCGCGATGCCCGGGGTCGTTCCCGCAGCAAAACGCATCCGGCTGGCCATCCAAAACAACGAAAAAATCGCCGTCTATGGCGACTACGACGTGGATGGCATCACCGGCGTCGCCATCCTCTGGCATCTACTCAAAATGCTCGGCGCCCAGGTCGCCTACTACATCCCCCATCGCATTGAAGAAGGCTACGGCCTCAACGCCGACGCCGTCACGCAGCTTGCCGAAGTCGGCGTCAGGCTGCTCATCACCGTCGATTGCGGCATCACCGCCTTAAACGAAGTCGAACACGCCGCCGCCCTCGGAATGGATGTCATCGTCACCGACCACCACCAGCCTGTCGAATCTTTGCCCAAAGCCTGCGCCATCGTCCACCCGGCGCTCGACAGCGCCTACGGCAACCCGAATGCCTGCGGGGCGATGGCGGCGTTCAAACTCGCATGGGCTATCGCCAATGAATTTCGCGGCGCCGGCCCCCTCAGCCAGCCCCTGCGGGACTATCTCGTCAGCGCAACCACCTTGGCCGGCATGGGAACCATCGCTGATGTCGTTGACCTGCGCGGCGAAAACCGCATCATCGCCGCATTCGGCCTGCGTGCCCTGACTGAATCGAAACTCCTCGGCATCCGCGCGCTGGTCGAATCCGCTCAATTGCAAAAC
>VGXU01000105.1 GCA_016873215.1 Planctomycetota bacterium | reverse complement strand
CCACAAACAAATCTTCCTGCCAGCGTTCCTGTTTGCCTATCACAATTAACCTCCATGCTTGAAATTATTCCTTGGTCATTGTATGATGGCTATTATACAGGATGGATGGGACTTTTTCAACAGCCCCGCCTGTACCTATTTACCCCCGTCCCTATTTATGTTTATTTATCTATTTCTACCAGAGTTTTATTCTTTTGTTCGATTTGCCTGTTTTACCTTTTCGAGCATTGGTTTAAGTTTATTGAGAATGTCAGGATGTTTATCGGCAAGGTTATTGCGTTCTCCCGGGTCATCTTTAAGGTTGTACAGTTGCGGCTGGGGATTATTGCCCGTTTCAATCCCGGTCTGCCAGATAAATTTTGATTTGTCGCTGGGTTCGATATATTTCCAGTCTCCCACGCGAATTGAAAGTGTTCCGAACTGTGAGTGCTCGATGATGTGATCTCGTCCGGTTTTATCTTTGCCCAGCAGTACCTCCAGCATATTCAGGCTGTCGGGAGCCTCCTCGGCAGCCAATTTCTGCCCCGTCAGGCTTGCTAAAGACGCCATCAGGTCCACTTGGCTGATAAGCGCTTCGCTGACACCCGGCCGGATACGCTTTGGCCAGCGCACCACAAAAGGTTCACGTGTGCCGGCATCAAAAATGCTGCTTTTTCCTCCACGCAGCGGGCCGGCAGGTTTATGCTTTCCCACCTTCTCCACGGCCTGGTCTTTATACCCGTCATCCAGAACAGGACCGTTGTCGCTACTGAGGATAACGAGCGTATTTTGTGTAAGCCCCAAGCGATCCAGAGCATCCAGAATCTGCCCCACCTGCCAGTCAAACTGGACAATTGCATCCCCGCGAGACCCCATATCTGTTTTTCCGACAAAACGAGCATTCGGCACGCGCGGAACATGGATGTCGTGCGTAGCGAAATATAAGAAGAACGGCTTGGTTTTATTGTTCTCAAGGAACGACACCGTTTTATTCACGAGGGTGTCGGCGATATCTTCGTCCTTCCAGAGGGCCGATTTCCCGCCGGACATATAGCCGATCCGCCCGATGCCGTTGATCACGGAGTTGTTGTGCCCGTAACTCCAGTCCATTTTGAGCTGGTTACGGTTGGTTTGGCCTGTTGGTACTCCCGGAATTGGTTTTTGATAACTGACCGTAACCGGGTCATTTGGGTCGAGGTTGACGACCCGATGGTTTTCCACATAAACACAGGGAACACGGTCTCCGGTAGCCGGGATCAGGAATGAATAATCAAATCCTATTTCGAGTGGGCCTGGCTTAATGTCGCCATTCCAGTTCAGTTCGCTTTTCCCTTTTCCCAGGCCCAGATGCCATTTGCCGACAACGCCCGTTGTATAGCCGGCCGATTTGAGCATGGATGACAGGGTCATCTTGGCGGTATCAATAATCATCTTCGCATCACCGGCAAGAATTCCTGTCCCCTCCTTTCGCCAGGCATATTGACCGGTCAGCATCGAATACCGGGATGGGGTGCAGGTTGCCGATGTCGCATAGGCATTGGTAAATTTCAGACCTTCTTTGGCAAGTCGGTCCACATTTGGAGTTTTTACCGCCGTCGCTCCATAACACGCTAAATCGCCATAACCGATATCGTCGGCATAGATCAAGACAATATTTGGCCGAGATGACATGGCGGACTCCATCTCCGCGGCTTTATCACCCATCGCAAGAAGACTCGGACCTGCGGCTATTCCTAACAACGCGCTCTTCATGAAGTCTCTGCGACTTAAACCTGCTGATGCCGTCTCAATTGTCATTTTAAAAGCCTTTTCATATAAACAACTCGAATCGACACTAAGAGAGCGACAACAAGCATAGCAGCCCTGCTCCGAAAAATCCACCCAAAACCATCGTCGACAATTATGGCGGCAGCGGGATTCTGTCCGTGGTTTCTGTTGAAATGTTCCAAAGTTTTTAACGCAAAAGACACAAAAGACACAAGAGACACAAACGACCTGTTTTTCAGACAGGATTTACGGGATTCTTTACCTATTTTTAATTTGGTGCCTATTCGCCATCAACCCTTCCTGATGAACTTTTTTTATCTCTCTTCACAGGGTTTGAAAATATCGGATTGCCGATTTGGTGCATAGTACCTCATAACACTTGAATTTGCAGGTTGTCAAAACACAAAACGCCTGCGCAACAAACTGGATTCCCGTCTACGCGGGAATGACAACATACAAAATCAACCGTTACGGTGTAATAGAGGGATTTTTAATAAATTTTATTTTTTTCAACCCACTATCCATTTGCCGGAGATTCTTTCATGGGTGATTTGTTTTTTTAGCAGGCTTGAGGATGGTGATAAGGCCTATGAAAATATTTTGGCATTGCTGCGTCATAGTACGCTGGGAAATCTGTATAACTCGCATCCGCCGTTTCAGATTGACGGCAACTTCGGCGGCACTGCCGGTATTGCTGAAATGCTGCTGCAAAGCCATGGCGATTCGATTCATGTGTTGCCCGCGTTGCCAAAGGCCTGGCCGATCGGTTCGGTCAAAGGTCTCTGCGCACGTGAAGGCTTTGAAATAGACATCGACTGGAAGGATGCAAAAGTCACAAAAGTTGTCATCCATTCCAGGCTTGGCAAAGTCTGCCGGATTCGCGGCAATACGCCGCTGGAAATGCAATCGTCATTCTTTGGTCCCAAAGCCAGGCTCAAAGAGAATAAATATCTGGAGTTCCAAACCCAAAAAGGCGGCACCTACACCTTGCTGGCAAAGTACAATTAACGTAATATACTAAACTTCAGACGCCCAAAACCTTAGTAAAGGGGAAAGATATGAATCGAAGAGATTTTTTAAAGAGTATCGGTATTCTATCGATTGGTTTGAGCAGTCAGCTTTCAGCTCTGACTGTGCCCAAACAGCCGAACATCCTGTTTATTTTTTCCGATGATCATTCATTACAGACACTCAGCGCCTGCAAATCAAGGATGCAGAAGTTCATCAAGAAACATAACATCACACCCAATATCGACAAGATTGCTGCCGAAGGCGTCCTTTTTGAAAACAGCTTTGTCGGCAATTCCATCTGCGGTCCCTGCCGAGCTTCCGTCCTGACTGGAAAGCACAGCCACATCAACGGCTTCAAGACAAACAGCGACACGTTCAACTCCGAGCAATGGACCGTCGCGAAGGAACTGCAAAAAGCGAACTATCAGACCGCAGTCATTGGCAAATGGCATTTAGTATCTTTGCCGACCGGCTTTG
>VGXU01000104.1 GCA_016873215.1 Planctomycetota bacterium | reverse complement strand
GCTTACGGCGATACCAGAGAATCCCGAACCGTTGATAGTGACTTTCGTGCCGGCGGCGAAACCTGTTTGCAGAATCTGTTCGGCGCTGCGGTAATAGATTTCCCCCGCGTCCATATCGCTGACAATCCGCCCGTCTCTCAGATACAGATTCTGGTTATATCCGACAAACCGCATCCACGTATTACGCTGGGGAGAGCTGCCGTTAAAACGCAGATCCATATTCGCGGTGATGGTCTCGTCTTTGTTGCTCAGGATAGTGCAGTTATAGCTGTAGGCGCTGGAATAAAACATCGCCTGATACAGCCCGTTGAATGCGCCGCCGACATAGACGGCAACCGTATCGGTCGTCCCGTGATCCCATCCGCCAAACGTGATCGAATCGCCCTGGCTTCCCACGGCGGTCGCTTCATAAATCCCGCTTCCCGCGCCGCTGGAGACATAGGCGACCATTCCCGGTTCAGCCCCGCTGAATTGACCGACGGAGCCATTGATAACGCCCGACATGCTGATTTCCAGGTCGTCTGCCTGACAGATACAGCTTCCGTTAGGCCCGAAAAGCGAGGCCGGATTCATTCCCTTGCTTTCCAGCCACGCCCGCGTACAGCCGCCTGCCATAGCAGTTCCGGCCTTTGTCCCGCTGCCGCCGACAAAGACGCAGGCTTCTTTCATTGAAAACACACTTGCCATATTTCAGTCTCCTGTATCAAAACGTTTTTCCACAGGTTAGAAGTTTTTACAGGGTTTGAAAAATGAGACAGGGATTAATTTTGTCGGAAATTTAGGATTGCAATAACCATTGTGGAGATGTAATATAGGTATTTACGGGAAGACGGCACTTTCCCTTTTTTCCCAAAAAATATAAGGAACGTTGAGATTGTCTTTATGAGCAAAACGTCATTAAATAAAAATCTCCGTATAGCAAAGAATGCTAAAAAAGACGAGTTTTACACTCAGCTTTTTGATATTGAAAAGGAGATGAAACATTACAAATCCCAATTTCGTGGCAAAGTTGTGTATTGTAACTGCGACGATCCTTATGAAAGCAACTTTTTTAAATATTTTGCTGCCAATTTTAATGCCATGGGGATAAAAAAACTTATCACCACGAGCTACGTCAAATCGCCGATTGTCGGCGAGCAGTTGCCCTTATTTGAGATGGAAGGGTTGAAGCCATCAGGTAAAGAGCCATTCAAAATCGAAATCAAAGAAGTGACAGATATCAACAGCGATGGTGCGATAAACCTTGACGATGTAGAGTATTTGTTAAAGCACGATAAAAACACTGCGACACCTCTCCTCGGAAACGGTGATTTTCGCAGTGAAGAGTGCATAAAACTGCTCAAAAAAGCTGACATTATAATAACCAACCCTCCGTTTTCTCTGTTTCGCGAATATATCTCGCAGCTTGTGGAATATGATAAAAAGTTTCTGGTTCTTGGTGACCAGAACGCCATAACATATAAAGAAATATTCAAGTTCATTAAAGAAAATAAAATATGGCTTGGTTACGACAACGGTGGTACAAAGTGGTTTCAAGTTCCTGACGACTACGACATTACAACCGATTCAAGGGGGAAAATCGAAAACGGGAATAAGTATTTCAGCATGGGGCGTATTGTATGGTTTACAAATTTGGATACTACAAAACGCCACAAAAACCTATATCTTTACAAAAACTATAAACCAGAAGAATATCCGAAGTATGACAACTATGACGCTATCAATGTCAATAGATACGTTGATATCCCTTCGGATTATAAAGGTGTGATGGGTGTGCCAATAACTTTTGTTGACAAATATAGCCCCGAACAGTTTGAAATTATAGGGCTAATTGCAGGAAATATCAGAGGACTGGCAGGTATTGTCTCATCAACTGGCAAAGATGGACCATATATAAACGGCAAATTAAAATATGGGCGTATCCTTATTCGCAACCGAAAGCCGCAAAAATTATAAGAAGGATTTCGTATGAAAATTGAACTTCACCAAATTCCAATACGCATAGTAATGGCCGGCTATAAAGACAGCGCCGAAGAGGGTGTGGTCGCTTATAACGGCAAACTTGATATTCGACCGAAATATCAACGCGAGTTTGTGTACAAGGAAAAGCAACGCAATGCTGTGATAGAAACTATCAAAAACAGTTTTCCGCTGAATGTAATGTATTGGATGATTAGAGAGGATGGTGGCTACGAAATGCTGGACGGCCAGCAGCGCACTATCAGTATCGGCCAATATGTGAATGGTGATTTTTCGCTAAATGAAAGGTATTTTCATAATCTGACCAAAACGGAACAGGACCAGATTTTGGATTACGAGTTAATGATTTATTTTTGCGAAGGCACGGACAAAGAACGGTTGGACTGGTTCACGGTTATCAACACCTTTGGTGAAAAAGTGAACGAGCAAGAAATCCGCAATGCGGTTTATACCGGACCGTGGCTATCCGATGCTAAGTTGAAATTCAGCAAAACAAATTGCGTAGCATACTTATTGGCAAACGACGGCGGACAATTAGTTAGTGGTTCCCCAATACGGCAAGAGTATTTAGAAACTGCGCTTTCGTGGATAAATGACGGCAAAATAGATAATTATATGGCTAAGCATCAGCATGATAAAAATGCTGACGAGTTGTGGCAATACTTTCAGGATGTTATCGCATGGGTGAGAAAGACGTTTACGAATTATCGCAGGGAAATGAAAGACGTTGCCTGGGGCTTCCTTTTTAATGAATACAAAGATAGGAAATCTGACTCAAAGAAACTTGAAAAAGAAATTGCTAAACTGATGGAAGATGAGGATGTTACGAATAAAAAGGGCATTTACTCGTATATTCTAAGTCGAGATGAAAAATATTTGAATATCCGATCTTTTACCCCTAAACAAAAAAGAGAAGCATACGAAAGACAAAAGGGCGTCTGTGTGAAATGCAAGAAGCGTTTTGAGATTGACGAAATGCAAGCCGACCATATTACGCCTTGGCACAAGGGGGGAAAGACATCCGCAGATAATTGTCAAATGTTGTGCAATGATGACAATAGAAGGAAATCAGGGAAATGAGTGAACCAAAGCGGGTCAGACACTCTTTTGCCCGTTCCCGCTTCATTTCCCTCATCGCGTCGCTTCATTTATCATTATTCATTTATCAATAATCATTCCCTCTGTTGAGAGAACCAAAGCGGGTTTTTCCGCCTGCGCACCCTTTAAGCCCAGTGATTTCGAATAACGCTTGTCACCTTCGTATTACCGCGACTGCTGGCACGAAGTTAGTCGTGACTTCCTCCGGGGCTGATCAA
>VGXU01000103.1 GCA_016873215.1 Planctomycetota bacterium | reverse complement strand
AACGCACCAAGGCATTGACAATAACATCATCACCCCCCTGCCGCAAGGCACTGGTGAAATAGAATGCCATCAGCGTCTCGGTGGTCTTTTGAAGTTCTACCGGAACGTAAGGCCGTACACTGCATCCAACGTCGTGATACCATTTTTGATCGGTTAGGAGTACCTCATTCCACCCAACTCGTTCCAGATTTATTTGAATAAAAATTAATCTTGACTTAAGTAATATTTAGCGTTGTCTTACTCAAAAATTCATACGGCAGCAGAATTAGATGATTTGCACGATGACACAGTAGGAATTTGTTCATTAGCAAGTTCATAGCAGTTGATTCGTAAAGGGGTTTTGCTGGTTCGGGAGTAAATTTCCAGTGAATTCTTACAACCAGTCGGACTATCTCCGTATCGTTTACAAAACAAAATGAGTTTCGAAGTCAGGCAACTCTACTATAGCAATGATGCAACCCGCCGAGAATAGGTTTGCTGACAATTCTGCCATAATTTTGAACCGGACGGTGGATTGGGGAATCCTTCCCCAGCGACATATGTGTTCTACTGACATTGTAATAGTCGTAAATATATTCATGAAGAACATCATGCAAGTGTTGTTCATTGAGAATGATCATATGGTCAAGACATTCTCGGCGTAGCGTTCCTATCACACGTTCAGCGACAGGATTTTGCCATGGGCTGCGTGCGGCAGTCGGCGTGTCTTCCAAGCCAAATCGCCTGATGTGTATTTTGAAATCTTCGCTAAAGATTGCGTCATTATCCCTGATGACATATTTGGAGATGTCATCAAATGCAAATGTTTCTCGCAGTTGCTGAATTGCCCATGCAGAACGCGGATTCGAAGTGACGCCAAAGTGCACTATTTTTCGCCGCTGGTGCGAAATGGCGACAAATACGTAAATTGCTTGAAAGAAGATTGTTCGCGCCACGAAGAAATCAATGCCGACGATATGCTTTGCATGATTTCGCAGAAACGTCAACCAACGCTGTCGTTTTAGATTCTCACCTTTGACTTTGGCCATATATTTTGTGACAGTGTTATCACTCACCTTAAGTCCGAGCTTTGCGAGTTCACCTTGAATCCGTTGAGCCGACCAGGTCGGGTTCTCCTTCTGAAACTTTCGGATGAGTTTGATCAGTTGCCAGTCAATTGTTGGCCTGCCAATACTGCGAGATTTCCTTTTCCAGTAGAGTTTAAAACCTTTGCGATGCCAACCTATAACGGTCGCCGCCTCGACAACAATGAGGCTGGCTTTCCAATTGCTCCAGATTTTTGATAGCCAGACCCAAAAAACGCGGTCAATGTTTTTGATTTCAGGTCGTTTGACGCTTCGCTGGTAAACAATGAGCTGCTGTCTGAGCGAGATATTTTCAAAGATCAGGTTGGTCTTTGGAGAGAATATCGCTTTGAGAGCTGCAAATAAAAGCGTGAGCATGTTTATCACGATGATTTTCCTTGAAATTCACATGAAAATACCATTCAATATCTGCATGGTCATTGTATGTAAATCCTTGTATGCTCGCAAGTTCGAATTTTTGAGCAGGACAAGTATAGATGAGGAACAAAAACATCCCAATGATAATCGACCAGTCAATAAACATTAAGTTCATCTGTGATTTCCCATATTCTGCCAATTGTTCTCTTTAACTATACACACCGTCAATACATTTTTACTAAAACTTCTCCGCTTTTTTGAACAATTTTCTGGTAAGTAATTTTAAGGTAAATCTCCTTTTTTATAAATTCCTGCATGCGCACCCGACAGGAATTGAGTATCCTGCTCAATTTTCTACATATCCGGATATTAACTATTCCGACGCGCTTAAAGTTGAATTACCTTTCTGTTATTCTTTTGGTCCGGGGCCGACATAAGGCGGAACACCTATAGCCGGCTCATTACTGTTTCTACCCCAGTTGTCCGAACGGTGTTTGATATGTTCACACCATCGGGCATTGAGGCGGTCACGCTCTAACTGACCATCAGGGTCGGGTAGGGTAAACGTATAAGAATACAGCTTGGCGTTCTTGAGATGGAACTTCACTAACACTCCACCCAAGTATTGTTTTTGAAAATCCCACGGATTGCGGCCGCACTTCCATTTGATTTCCTGATTTTTGCCGTTGCCGGTAACAGGTATACAGTCCTGGCGTGTAAACTCTGGAACGGGCTGACCGTAAGGTGTAACCAGTTCGGCTTCGATTGAACCTCCTTCTGCGTCGGCGTTAACGAAGACCTCATGAGGCGGGCCCCATGGCTTAGAGGTAAATGAACCGCCATCTACTCCGGCATCAAGCGACACCCAGTGGTCTTCAGGCATCTTTGCGAGCATTCCAAAACCGATCTTTCGCCAGTCCCAGCCGAATTTTTCCATAGTTGGTTTGACCGTCCAATAATTATGACGGTCTCTTAATCCAGCGTAGTATATCCATGTTTCTCCATTTAGGACAAACGGTCTGCCGGCATGAGCAAAGATGTGGCCCTCATCCGGGGAACCGGCTTCACCATTTGGAACAATGGGAGAACGGTCTTTCGGACGGGACCAATGCACTCCGTCCCGACTGTAAGATAGCTGTATATCTACCTTCCCCAGCCTTTTGTTGGGATAATCTGGCGGGGGTGCATTATAACATTCGTAGGTATCAGATACAGGCAGAGAATACATCGTATTGAGCAATCCAAGCCGAAAGTCCTCATATTTGAACGGCACCATACCATGAAAGTTATATGCATCCGGAGGGTCGTACTCATCGCCGGGCACAAGAACCCGCCCTTTGTCTTCCCAGTTAACCAGATCATAACTTTCATAAAGGGAGATGTCGCGGGGTGTATTAGGCACGCGTCGACTATAAACCTGATACTTGCGGGTATCTTCATCATAGAAGAATTCCCATGCCCCGTCGCTTACGCCTCGATGAACGGGATTGACATGCGCAGGCACGTCCCAAATAATCCCATCCGCTGAATAAGCTAAAGACAGCGGCATATGAAATTTAGCCCAGTTCTCACTGCCGTCCGCAAAGAGCATCTTGTATCGGCGGCAAGGAGGATCGCTCGAATCACAAATGATGGAGATATCCAGAGGCGGTAAAACATAGTTATTTTTCTTAGAGCCGCGAAACTCCACTAAGTTCATAATGGGTTTTTCCCAGTGAATGCCGTCAGTGCTGGTGGCGTATGCTACAGGCGGAGAAGGAGCTTTTTCATTTTCCTTGAGTTCTTTTTCCTTCCAGCCGGAGGTGTGCATTTTCTCTCGAGTAAAGCTGCCCACGATATACCACATCTTGAAAAGCTTTTCGCCCTCATCATACAGA
>VGXU01000102.1 GCA_016873215.1 Planctomycetota bacterium | reverse complement strand
CAAGTGACAGTAAAATATCACTGTAGGATAATAGCCAGTTCAAATCGATAACAGTTGTTTTTTGCTGTAATATCATGCAATTAAAATAGTTATATCATAACAGTCTCAAGTTAATGGGACAGTATTGATGCAGAATTTAGAATTGAGAAATTAGCAGTATGAACCATGGATTAACACAGATTTTTTAACGCTAAAGACGCAAGAGGTGCAAGAGACGCAAGGAGGTGAAAAAAAGGTCAAAAGGAAAAAAGCAAAGACAGTCCTGGTTGTCCGGAAAAAGAAAAATAGAGGGTTGTCAAATCGCAGGGGGATTGTATAATATGGGTACATCAGCAACGGGCGAAACGCAGGTATATAGGTATGCAGGGATACAGGGCGAAGAAATCCGCCGGAGGCGGGGCTAAAAATTGACGATTGAGTATTTTAAAATTGAAGAAAATAAAAGGGCCGTTCGGTCCGCCGGAGGCGGACTCAGGGCGGAGGGAAATTGGGCGAAAAATGTACTTGACCCCTTTATTTTTCCTGATGGCGGCAAAAAACGTTATGGCGGCATTAGTGATCTGAAAGAGTTGAAAGAAAATCTGAAAGTGCATTGTATTCCAGAATCAGTGTTTGATAACTGCATGGATGATTATGTCTCATTCTTGAATGGAAGAAGGGTTTTAATGGCGAGGGAAATTCGTGATTATTTTGAAAAACTGTAATTTCTTTAATTGATTTGTCGTCAAAAACCAAGGCTTTATCGATAGACTCTTGCAAAGTGGATTGGATGATTTAGACCGCAGGATGATTAAGCTGAATTTCGGCCCAGATGCCGGAATGACAAGGGAAAACAATTGATTCTCGCCTGCGACTGAGAAGCAGTGCCACCCAAAACAAAGAAATTCAGGGCAAGAAATTTCAGCTACGTTATGAGGACAATCAATCTTTTTGCCAATAGACACTTGCAAATTATTGGGGATGGGTATATACTAATGGCCTATGATAAGGGAACTTATATCCAGACCAAAAATGGCTTCGCTGTTTGGCTGCGTTGAGGTGGCCGAGAAATTTTCGCCCGAGGCAAGCTTTGTAATGGCTTGTGATGACGCTTTGACCTTTGCGAAATCTCTGCCGGGAGATTTTTTTTCACTTATCATTACTTCGCCTCCCTACAACATCGGAAAAGAATACGAGCAGAAGTCGTCCCTGAAGGACTATTTGGCCCAGCAGAAACCTCTTATTGCCGAGCTCGTGCGGTGCCTCAAGCATAATGGCAGTCTTTGCTGGCAGGTAGGCAACTATGTGGAGTGCCGTGAAGTGTTTCCGCTCGATATTTATTTTTATGACCTGTTCAAATCGGAAGGCCTACAACTGCGCAATCGTATCATTTGGCACTTCGAGCATGGCTTACATTGTAGTTTGCGTTTTTCCGGACGGTATGAAACCCTCCTCTGGTTTACCAAATCGGACGATTATATTTTTAACCTGGACCCTGTGAGAGTACCGGCCAAGTATCCGGGTAAACAGCATTTTAAGGGTGAGAAAAAAGGGCTTCCTTCAGGCAATCCATTAGGCAAGAATCCATCCGATGTGTGGAAGATTGTTGCTGAGGACTGGGAACGGGGGATATGGGATATTCCGAATGTTAAAGCAAACCATCCGGAGAAGACCGTTCACCCATGTCAATTTCCAGTGGAACTGGTTGAGCGGTGTGTTTTGGCGCTGACTAATGAAGATGACTGGGTTTATGACCCATACGCCGGCGTTGGGTCAACTCTCATTGCGACGGCTAAACATAATCGCCGTGCTGTTGGATGTGATCGTGAGCAAAAATATCTCGATATCTGCCGGGAACGTCTTCGGATGTTGAGCGAAGGAACGCTGAAAACACGTCCTTTGGGCAAGCCTGTTTTTATACCAACGGGACGTGAAAAGGTGAGCCGACGCCCCGCAAGTTGGGGTATGGAGAAAACACTTCTATGATTATTGCGGGCGAATACTCATTCAATAAAGGGGCTGCATTTCACGCCAAACATCATTCGAAACTGCTTAAAGAGATTTATGATATAATCAAACAAGTTGATTCCTCCATCTGCAAGACGAAAATGAGCAGGGAAAAGACAATGAAAGGCCGTCGTCTTTTTAGTCCTTTTGCTCTTAATAAAGAATTCAAGGAGAAGTTTTTCGCGTTGGACTGGCGAAATCACAAAGTACCGTGCCAATATCCCACGCAGTATTACCGATCTGGTTACAAACCAGAGATGCTCAACAAAGGCGCGTTCCGGGAGATAGATTTTGTCAAAAGGAAACTCGGCGTAGAGGTGCAATTTGGCAAATACGCATTTATGGTCTATAATGTTTGTGCCAAGATGACGATTTTCAAGAACCTGGGGTACATCGATTCCGGTGTAGAAATAGTTCCTGTAAAGCGGTTTGCGGATCAGATGTCCACCGGCGTCTCATACTTTGAGCAATTTGTTTGGGATTTAGAACATCGCGGGGTTTCGAATATTGATGTTCCAGTCCTCATCATTGGAGTTGATTCGTAACTATTCGAGATTGAAAGCTGACGGTTATCTCAGTAACCGTCAAAGACATTCTTGACGAACAGATCGCCCACAAGATTACGCTTACGGGATTACTACTTTTTGCCTTGTTCTTTCTGGATTTGGAGTTGGGCGTCGTTGATTTCCTGCTGGAAGGTAGCCCTGGCGGTCCTGGCGGCCTGGATCAGTTCTTCCGAGTTCGGCGCCTGATAGGGCTCCATCGTATAATTCCACGTATAGGTATCGACGATTCGTCCCGGCCAGATATGCTGAGCGAAAAAGTCGATGGGGAAGTAGTCGTACAGCGGCGGCTTGAGGTTCTGATGGGTATTGATAATTGCGTAGCCGGACTTTTCGATGCGGACGCGGTAATCGCCGTACCATTTGAAATCGACCGTGACGGGCGTGGTGCCGATTTCCTCATCATTGAGCCAGACGACGGCGTTTTCCGGCTCGGTGACAATAGTAAGTTTGCGTTCGACGCACCCGGCCAACAGCATCATCACGGCGGCAACCCAAAGTATCCCTGCGTATTTCATTGGAAAAATCCTTTCTTTCCCTTCGAAAACGGATATATGCACATCTTCGGCATTTTCCTGCCCGCGCAAGCGTGGGCAGGGCACCCTGTTGTGCCTGTTTGTTTTCTGTTTTCCAAGCCGGCAGGATACCACAGGCCGGGGATAAAATCAAATGCTTAAATTTGAGGTCGATGAGGCCGCCACCCCTCCGGCTCTTCGTGTGTCAACTGATACATAGGTAACAGATTATGCCGACGACATAGGTAACACTTTTCAAGGTTTATGTTCTCCGGCTGCCCAGGTACCTGGGCAGATATTTTGGGTCGATTTTGCCGGGAGTATTTGCCAGTTTCGATGATCAATCTGGCCCAGCAA
>VGXU01000101.1 GCA_016873215.1 Planctomycetota bacterium | reverse complement strand
GAAGGACAATTAGTTGGCGGGCGGGATGCGTATAGTTCAACTGATGAAGACTGCTATCAAGGCAAATTCGGCGCGATGGGAATGTAAAAGAATAAAAAATTATATAGAAGAGAAGTCGAAAGCTTTTCGTAAATTGGCAGTTTTCTCCTCTAAGTATTTCTTTAAAATCACAATTTCAGGCACATTAGATATTTTAGCAAGCGAACCATATATATCTTCCCACGTGATAGCCTTAAATATATCATTTTTTAGATATGGTTTGAATTCTGTTTCTATTGTCTTAATTTCTTTATGTTTATTACGCAGTAAATTCACAACATAAACCTCGCCTTTATACCCATAATCTTTACATATATGATGAGAAAATAAGACATACCTTACTAATTGTGAATAAAATTTGGATTGCCTCTCGATATATTCCACATCAAAGATGTCAGAAAAGGAACCATGGTACCTCTTAATATAAGGTGCATACACTCTTTTACTTTGTGAATCTATTTCCTTATCATTCCAAACAGAAATATCTTTCTGGGAATTTGAAGAACAAAATTTGGCTTCTATAAGAATAATTATATTTTTTGTTTTGAGAATAATATCCGGTTCCGTTTTAACACGTAATTCAGACTCATACCTGACATGAAAAGAAGATAACTCTTTCATAAAAGAATTATCATTTAAGCTATAACCCCATAAAATCAATTCGGGTTCTTCGCTGCAAATATTGCCAGAAATTAAGGAGACAATATTCTTTAAAAAACCTGTCTTTCGCAAAGTTGCAAAAACATTCCAAGTTAAAGCATCCTCAGAATTCTCATGCCCTATATTATTAACATCAAATTTCTTATTACCAGGTTTCTCATAGATATTATTAAACAAATCTAGGTCAATTATCAAATTATCAGATTTATTTTTGTAAACATAAGTCACCCTATGACAATATATTTTATGAACCGGACAATAATTCATCTTTGTTGGATACTCTGAAATCCGCATATTACAGCCATTAATAGGGCACATACCGTCAATAGAAGTAACATCGTTTACCCCATATGGTAACGTTATATTATCCATTAAAGAATACTCCAAACAAAACTTAACCTGATTTCCGTTTTTCAAACCCTGTAAAGAATATCATACTCGCTCAATATGACAGAAGCCAACAAAATAAATCTTGTTCGAGACTACTGGAAGTGTCTCATAGACACAGGAATGTAGGGAAAATGGGAACGCCTATGAGCGAAGCAGCTAAGATTGCAATAGTTAAAGAGTATTGGAAGCATGCCGATGAGGGTCTGCGGGATGAATTTGCGCGGATGCAGAAGGGGTTTGCGTTCTATGTGGGTGATCAGTGGGATGCGGCTGACCTGGAAAAGCTGTATGTCGAGAAACGGCCTGCACTGACTATTAATCTGATTCTGCCGATTATCAACTTGATCTGCGGTATCCAGAGACAGGGCAGGCAGGATATCACCGTGGTTGCCCGCAAAGGCGGACTCATAACGCTGGCTGCCGTTTTTACACAAATTCTGCGGCATTGCATGGATATGACGGATGCCGACTACGAAACGGCGGACTGCTTCCTTGACGGGGTTATCGGCAATAAGGGGTGGCTTAATCTGGGGGTGGATTTTACGGAAGACCCGGTTTTTGGGGATTTGGCAGTCTGCAAGGTCTCGCCTTTTGACATGCGTGAAGACCCAGACGCTAAAGAATATGACCTCAATAAAAGCGGAAAATTTGTCATCAAAGACAGTTGGATGGATAAAGAAGCCCTGCTGCTGAACTTCCCGGAAAAAGAAAGTGACCTTTCCAATGGCGGGCTGGAACTCAATCCGGCCAGTGATGATGTAACCGGTGACGCCGAACGCGGAAAACTTCGCTGGCGGGTTCGAGAATGCTGGCATAAAACATTCGAAAAACGAATTATCCTGATTAATACTGCTACCGGCACAATGAAAACCATCCGGCAGGAAAGTCTTGACCTGGCTAAGGCGGTTGTCGGGGCGGCAAAAGGCAAATGGGTCCTGAAAGACTGGGTTGTACCTGTCCTGAATAAGACGGTGACCGCCGGCAACCTTGTTTTAGAGGACATCATAGATCCCTATCATGGCGTGACAAGCTTCCCCTATTACCGCTTCTGTCCTTACTGGGTGGACGGCTATGTGATGGGTGTGGTGCAGAATCTTTTCGGGCCGCAGCAGGAACTCAATAAGCGGCGCAGCCAGGCTCTTCATAATCTCAACCAGACCGCCAACAGCGGCTTTAAGGTCAAAAAGGTGCTCAATAACTATGACCGGCATTTAGCCAAATTCGGCTCGACTCCCGGCGTCGTGCTGGATGAATCCAAGGCGGGCGGCAAGATTGAACGGATCGAACCGGCCCCACTGTCGGAAGGCCATCTGACCGCTTCGCAGATCAGCGCCGATGATATGAAGGAAATATCCGGGGCCAATTTCGACCTGCTGGGCCAGATGGTGGAAGGACATAATGAAAGCGGCAAGGCCATTGAACTGCGGCAATCGCAGGGCATGAAGGTGGTCGAGGTGGTCTTTGACAATTTTGCACGGACGCAGAAACTGCTGGCTCTGGGTATTGTGGATATGGTCCGCTATACGGATGTCTATAGCAATCAGGAAATCATAGCTATCATAGCCGAACAAAATGAAAGCATTGACATGAATCTCTTGAAAGACCGTAAAATCGGCAGATACGGTATCAAGGTTGCATCATCCTCCAGTTCTCCGACTGCACGGTATGCCAAATTTATGTCGATTATGGAAATTGCAAAGATGTATCCGGAACAGATCGGGCCGGAAGTGCTCATTGAAAACAGCGATATGGCCAATAAAGAGGAAATTCTGCAAAAGGTGAAACCTGCAGCCCAAGTACAGGAACCCAAAAAACCGAAGCCGCAGAGCAAGGCTGAGAAACTGAAATTCAGCAGAGATTATGTAAATATTATTTCATAAAATTTTCAACACCATTTTTCAAACCCTGTAAAAAATATTAAAATATAACCACAGATTTACACGGATTTTCACGGATTAAAAAAGAGGAATTCTACTGAATCAACAGATTCCTCACCCATAAAGGGATTCGGAATGACGATCCTTTTAAACTCGGTGACCTCTGTGTGCTCTGTGGCAATACTGCCCGAAACGGTTGCGGGGCAAGACAACCGGAATCCCAACTGTATGGGGAATACAGGACAAGGATAACTCAATCCTAAAATATGAGGACGTTATGGAACAAAAGGAAAATCCAAACAGCAGTGAAGTGAAAACAGAAGTAAAGACCTATTCGGCCCAAGAGTTTAACGGCCTTTTGGCGGATAAACAGACCGAAGTCAAAAAGCGGCAGGAAGCTGAAAAGCTCAATGCCGACCTGAAAGCCCAGCTTGATGCATTGAAAGTGGTGCCTAAGCAGGAAACGGCCAATGATGAAAACCGGCCTTTGACGGTGGCGGAATTTCGCAAGCTCTTAGATGAGCAGCGGAAAACCGATCAGCAGAATGCCTTTGCCGCAAGACAGGTTGAAAGCGAACGGCTGGCCCTGGCTGAGTACACGGGCGAAAAATGCGGCGATGGGCTCGATTTCGCAAGCGTGGTTGCTCTCGGCGAAAAGAATCTCACC
>VGXU01000100.1 GCA_016873215.1 Planctomycetota bacterium | reverse complement strand
TTTAATGCGGCGTTAATGCCGATAACCTCGCAATTTGTCCGGCAATCGACCGCGAAAACACTGCGAAACATCTGTTCGGTCGCTACCAAAAGGCTTGACTCTTCTTCAATCACGCCCCCGACATGGTACGGCAATCCGCAGTTGGCGTACGAAACATACGGACCGCGTTCCACCATGAGAATTTCGACTTTTTCATCCAGTCTCCGCAGGCGCGCCGCACACGACGCCCCGCCGGCGACTCCGCCAATAATAATGACTTTCATCGTTTTATCCCATTTATTTTTGTTGAGACGCTTTTTGGGGTGCTATATCCGCTGCCCGCGTCCATTTTTCTGCCGGATGGATACTATTACCCACAGTAGCCGCCCCATGGTCGTTTGTCAAGATAAAAGAGGCGGGACATGCCGCCTGTCTAACATCCTGTCTTTCTGTATTGCAATTCTTCAATTTTTTGTTTTTTCCTGCTCGTTGTTCGGCAAACAAAACCGTTACTATTTTTCAAAAAGCTTTAAGGGTTGTTTTGGAATTTAGTTTTTTGTCATTTGAATGTGTTTCGGATTTCGTGCTTCGAATTTTGTTTGGAGTTCACGATTTAGGGCTTGTTGCCCAAATACCCCTTTATTTTTTGATATTTTCCTTGCATTTTTCATAAATGCGGCATACTCTATCCATAAAGATATAATAGTATTCTTTGTGGAGATTTAACTTATGATGAGCAAACCCCAGCAGTGTGAGCCGAAGTTGTTTTATCACGGCATTTCCTTAGACAGCCGCGTGCCGCAAGACCATTCCTTGCGTCGCATCCAGCAGCTGGTCGATTTTGCCTTTGTTCGCTCACAGGTTGAACACCTCTACGGCAGGAACGGTCAGGTCTCCGTCGATCCGACCGTCCTTCTGAAATTGATGTTCCTGATGTTCTACGAGAACATCAAATCCGAACGGGCGATGATGGCACAGTTGCCGCTGCGGCTGGACTGGCTGTGGTTTTGCGGCTATGACTTAGACGACCGCACGCCGGATCACAGCGTCTTATCCAAAGCCCGCAGACGCTGGGGGCAGAAGGCTTTCAGTGAATTCTTTGCCGCCATTCTTCAGCAGTGCATCGACGCCGGTCTGGTTGATGGAACCACTATTCATATTGATTCGAGCATGATTGACGGCAATGTTTCGAAAGATACGCTGCGACCACAGCTTCGCTTGCTGGGGCAAAACCTATATGACGACCTCGAAACGCAATCCTCTCAAACGCCGCAGGAGGACATCCCGCTGGAACAGCGAGTCAGCGACACCGACCCGGATGCCCGAATGCGCTCTAAAAACGGCCAAAGCACGCTGGGCTATAAAGACCATCGTATTGTTGATGACCAGTGCGGCATCATTACTGCCACCCTCACGACCCCGGCGGATGTCAACGATGAACATCAATTACAACGGGCGATACAAGCCCATCAGAACAATACCCGTACAGACCTGCAAACCGTTGTGGCGGACAAAGCCTACGGCATTATCGATAATTACCGGTATCTGCATGACCATGGCCTGACGCCCTGTATTCCGCATAAGAATCCGGCGAATGCGAATGAGGGGTTGTTTGGGCGGGACCAGTTTCAGTACGATGCCGACGGCGACTGTTATCGGTGTCCTGCCGGCCAGACACTCTGCCGGATACGAAGCAATGATGAGGTAGAAACCCTGATATACAGTATCGACCGCACCGTCTGTCAAGCATGTCGCTATCTGAACCAATGCGTGAAGTCCAAAACCGCAGGCCGAACCGTAAATCGTAAAGCCGGAACCGAACATATCGAATGGGCAGATGCGTGTCTGAGTCAATCGCAACGCCGCCGCCTGATGAGCCGGCGGCGGTTTAAGGCCGAAGGGTCCTTTGCCGATGCGGCCAACAATCACGGCTTCAAACGAGCCCGCTGGCGGGGGCTAATGAAAATGACGATCCAGAATCTAATGATTGCCGCCATCCAGAATCTGCGCAAACTGATGCGGTATCTATCCCGACCGGCGGTAAAAACAGCCGTTACCCTCTCAACATGCACTGTTTTAGAGTGTATCCGGCATCTTTTTTCAAGTTGGATGCCGACAGACCCCCTCTCAAACCAATCGTGAGCGATTTTTACTTTTTAAGGAGCCTTTCCGGCATCCAAAAGTATGCCGATAGTAAAACATCTTGAACCTATTCAGGCAACAAGCCCTTTATCGTGTTCCTCTACAGCTCTGAAATCTGAGATATGAAATTCTACATTCACTATTCTAAATTCTCAATCCCCCCCTTCCCCTATTTCTCAATTTTCAATTGTACATTCTCAATTTCCGCCGCCCCATCCCGTCCATAATGTCCGTGTCCGTCCGTGTAAGTCCATGCTTGTCCGTTCCCCTTCAACAACTAAAAACTCAGCACTCAAAACTATCTTCCTCCCCTTATTCTCAATTCTCAAGTGGCAATTCTCAATTTCCGCCATCCCTCATCTTTCTCTGTGTGCTCGGTGGCAAAAATCCATTCTTGTTTCGTATTTCTGAAATTATCCCCATTTTGAATTTGTTTCGGATTTCGATTTTTCCCATTCCTGGGTTCCTGGGTTCTTGTGTTCTTGTGTTCTTATATTTTGCTTTTCCTCTGTACTTTTCAGCCGGTTTGTGGTATAATATTAAATATAAGAACGGGCCGCCAGAAGCCCTCAGAAAGGAGCTAAAACACCTCTGGAACCCGCCAGTCATTCTGAGGTTCAGAGCCTGCCCTGAGCGTACCTGTCCTTGAGCGACAGCGGAGGACCGAATGGGAAGAATCCCTCTCTTATTCTTGGGTTCTTGGGTTCATAGGTTCATAAGTTCTTGTATTCTTGGATATATTTAATCTTGAATCTGCACTTTTGACCTTTGACTTTTTACTTTTAATTTAAAAGCTAATCCCATCCAAAATCCTCTCTTTCTCCGAACTCCGAACTAAGAACCAAGAACTAAGACCTTTTTTCAAAACGAACCCAATTTTCCCCTTGCTAACAGCTAAAAACTAATGGCTAACTGCTTTTTACAAAACGAACCCAAATTTGTCTTGTAATTTTGCCCCTTTCCTTTTACCCTTTTTGCGGAAAAACACAATCAGGAGATAGTATGGTTCAAGAAATACGGCTTCCTCAACTGGGCAAGGCAATGCGTCAGGCGACCATTGTCCGGCTGGCTGTCCAGCCCGGCCAAACCGTTGCCCGGGGCGATATCCTTTGCGAATTAGAAACCGACAAAGCGACTCTGGAATTGGACAGCCCTGCCGGCGGGATCATTGCCCATATCTTCGCCCAAACGGGTCAGACCCTGCCCGTCAATTGCCCACTGTTTGTCCTGAGACAAGACAAAGCACCTCTTGAATCTGCACTGCTCAAACGTCTCCAGCAGGAGTTCGACTCGGCTCAGCAGTCCGTTGAAGACGCCGCCCCTGCCGCCGCCGCGTTAACCCAAAGCAGTAATGACCCCAGAGAGCAGTTGCTGTCAAAAATCCGCCCCGCCGCCGGACCCATCGGCGCCGTGCAGGATTTCGCAAACGAGGCATCTGCCCCTGAATCCTATGCGCTGGGCAAAAAAATCCCCATCTCCCGCTGGCAGCGGATTATCGCCGACAAAATGCTGCAATCCAAGCAGCAGTGTCCGTGCTTTTATCTCAATGTCCGGGCGGATGTTACAGACCTGATGAGCAGACGCGAAACACTCAACGCCAGCGCCCCGCACAAGTATTCCATCAACGATTTCATCCTGCTGGCTC
>VGXU01000099.1 GCA_016873215.1 Planctomycetota bacterium | reverse complement strand
TTGATTTTTGATTTCGAAAATGTCTTTCAGACATTTTCGCAGAACGAACCCAATTTTTTCACGACCAAATATGCATTATCAATATCAAAAACGCAGAAATGGAGGCCAAAAAGTTAGACAAAATAACGAAACGAACCCATTTGTGGATAACTTTACCTGTCCGCGGCCCGCCTCTTGACAAAAGGAGTTCTCGACGGCTTAATGGCGTGCATTAGCCAACGACTAAAACGACTTTAATAAAGGATGCCGCCGTGAAGATGCTGCTGCCGGTACTGTTGCTGACGATTTCGAATATCTTTATGACCGTTGCGTGGTATGGCCACCTCAAATTCACACACAAACCCCTGTGGATTGCGATAATCGTCAGTTGGCTTATCGCCTTTGTGGAATACTGTTTTCAGGTCCCGGCCAACCGCTATGGCTACGAGATATACTCTGCCGCACAGCTTAAGACGATGCAGGAAGTCATTACGCTGGTGGTTTTCGCGGCATTCTCTATCCTGTATCTAAAGGAAGAATTTAAGTGGAATTATCTGGTCGGTTTTAGCCTGATGGTGCTGGCGGTGTTTTTTGTATTCAAAAAATGGTGATATCAGGCTAAAAAACGGTGTTTTTGAAAAACGGCCGGGATTCCGATAAAAAATCTTATTTGCAACAAAACCTTTTTGCTGCTCGTTTAGTATAGTATAAAAACAATGTAAGCGTACGGAAGTTAAAATACTTTTACAGGAGTTCAAAAATGAAGCGATTCATAGTAGCATTACTGGCAGTAATTTTTGTGGTTTCGACAGCGGCGATTGTATCCGCAAAATGTGGAAAGACGGGTTGCTGCGGTGCTGCCAAAGCCGAAGGCGGCTGCCAGAAGGCCGATCCTAATAGCAAGTAAAATCGAAAACGAAACAAAACCAAATTTCATCTGAACGTCTTCTCTACTTTTAGTACAAGAAAGCTGGCCGGTTTGAAACGGCTGGCTTTTTTGTTTTGCGCGCATCCGTGATGTATAACCATAGCGGGCGAACAGTAAAAAAAACCTGCCGATACAAAGTGATCGACAGGCCTTTAATTGCTGTTTTCGTGCCGCAAATGACTTCCTTTGTATCGCGACCGCAACATTCTATGGCATTATTTAAGGATAAAGAGACACTGCGGCCCCATGCCCATACTGCCATATAAACCATACGTTTTATTTGGCCGAGAGGTTAAAAAACCGGTTCCGGCGGAGTGGATTTTACAGTGAAGGGCCTATAATGATTCCGGCCCGTATCGACTAAAACGGATTTGTCGTAAATGTTAGGCAAGACCGATTCTTTGATTTTTCAGGCGGGGCGAACAGGGATACCGTGAGCCGCGAGGAATTCTTTGGTCTGGCCGATGGTGTAGGTGCCGTAGTGAAAAATAGATGCGGCCAGAACGGCGCTGGCTTTGCCTTTGTCGAGGACTTCAAGGAGGCTTTCGAGCGTTCCTGCGCCGCCGGAAGCGATGACGGGAATATGGACGGATTCGGCGATGGCGCGGGTCAATGCGATATCATACCCGGCCTGTGTGCCGTCGGCGTCCATGCTGGTCAGGAGGATTTCGCCGGCGCCGGATTTTTCGGCCTTGACGGCCCATTCGACGGCGTCGATGTCGGTGCGTTCGGTGCCGGCTTTGACGCAGACGACCCATTTGTCCTTTTTGGCCGGGTCTTTGCGTGCGTCGAGAGCCAGCACGACGCACTGGCTGCCGAATCGCTCGGCGGATTCACGCAGGACGTCCGGGTTTTTGACCGCGGCGGTATTGATGGAACATTTATCGGCGCCGCTGCGCAGCAATAATCCAATTTCATCGGCGCTGCTGATGCCGCCGCCGACAGTAAAAGGAATAAATACATTCTGTGCGACTTTTTCGACCAGCTCCACGATGGTTTTTTTCGAGCGGATAGTCGCGGTGATATCGAGGAAGACCAGTTCGTCGGCGCCTTCGGCGCTGTAGCGAGCGCCGAGTTCCACGGGGTCGCCGGCGTCGCGGAGATTGATGAAGTTGACGCCTTTAACGACACGGTTGTCTTTGACATCGAGGCACGGGATGATGCGTTTTGTGAGCATAGTTTATTTGACTCCGCAGATACGGACAAAATTTCGAAGCATATTCAGGCCGTCGGCGCCGCTTTTTTCCGGGTGAAACTGCATCCCGAAGATATTGCCTTTTTCGACGGCGGCGGTCAGCGTAATGCCTTCGTATTCGGTCGTTGCGACTTTGGCGGCGGCATCTTCGACCTCGGCATAAAAGGAATTGGCGAAGGCGAAATGCTTTCCCTGTTCCATACCTTCGAATAATCGCATGCCTATGGCCGGTTCGACGAAATTCCATCCCATGTGCGGAACCGTTCGTCCCGGCGGGATGGGGATGACTTTACCGCCGATGAGGCCGAGGCATTTGTGCGTTCCCATTTCGTGACTTTCATCGAAGAGAATCTGGTAGCCGAGGCAGATACCGAGCAGCGGCTTTCCGGAGCAGGCCTGTTGACAAATCAAATCGGCCAGGGGAGCGACTTTCTGCATCGCGTAGCCGCTGGCGCCGACGCCAGGGAGGATGAGGCCGGCAGCTTTCTGGATTTCTTCGGGTTTGCAACTGACAGCGATGTCGGCGCCGATGTGCCGAAACGCGTTTGTGACGCTTCGCACGTTGCCTACGCCGTAATCAATAATCACCAGCATTGTTAACCTTTGCCGCCGGACGCACCGGCATTTCGCTTCTTTCTTTTTCGGGTTTTTAGGTTGAATCAGAGTGCTATCCCATGCAACAGACATTCTACGGCCAAAGGCGGAAAATTGCAAGGGGGAAGGAGAAAATCAAAAGGCAAAAGTAAAAAGGCAAAATTAAGGAACAGCCTTCGGCCGGGCTGAATAAAAAAATGGAGTTTGTAAAACGGGAGGGGGCAAGTATAATTTGATGCAAGGACATAAGAACTCAAGGACCCATGAATTCAAAAATAGCGGAAGGAGAAGCTGAACTATGATGGAACACAAAGGGATTGTTGTTTTCGAGAGCAAGCATGTTCGCCGGGTATGGCACAACGAAAAGAGGCATTTCTCGGTTGTGGATGTGTGCGGGGCATTAACCGGCAGTGATAATCCTGCCGTCTATTGGCGGGTTTTGAAAAAACGGTTAAAAGACGAAGGCGCCGACCAAACCGTTACAGAATGTAACGGTTTGAAATTAGCGGAGGATGTTTATGGTTGTAAATGACAGGCCAATTGAAGAAAAAAAAGAAAACTCGAGCAAAGACTATGTAGTAGAAAATTTCCCTTTTAAAGAATCTAAAATATTGAACGCTCCAGATTGTAAAGATCATAAAATATTTTTGGAGATTAACGATTATACTGAATTTTACAAATCTCTATCCTTTTCAGTCTTTCCGCTTGTTACTCCCGGCACAACAGCGAGATGTAATTTAGATTCATATATATTTTCTTCAATTCAAGGGACATTGGAGTCAATAAAACTTATTCTGCAAAATGGCCGAATCAATGATTCATACGCGTTGACGAGAAAATACCACGATTCTGTTGTGATAAATATTTATGCAAATCTTTATTTGCAGGACAATTTTAGCATTGATAACTTTATTGTTCAAAAGATAAACAATTGGCTTCATGGCAAGGAAAAATTACCAAGATATGAAGGTATGATGAAATATATCCGAGCACACAACAAGCTTGAGAAAGTTAACAAACTGTTAGGCGTAGAACAAAACGGTCATTACGAAAAAATCAGGAAGAGATGCAATAACCACACACATTATAATTTATTTCTTTACATGATGATGAATGATAATCAAGTGTATATTGGTAATAAAACAAAAGCATTTGACGGATTATCTAGTGATATAAGAGATATTTTCATATTGCATTTTATATGGATGTTTACAATAAATGAGCAATATATGGTGTCGAGTGATTATATGGATAGTTTGGATTGCGGCAGTGACCTTCCCCCCAAAAACAGTACCAATTGCAATTGGAGTACCGGCATGATAGAACTCTATGAAACAGGAGATTTATTATGCGAGGTAAGCGGGTCAAAGAAGATCGGATTATTGCGATACTGAAAG
>VGXU01000098.1 GCA_016873215.1 Planctomycetota bacterium | reverse complement strand
AAAACAACAATGAGTTTGTTTATGAGAACCGCCTTGTGGATTCTGGGTTGTATATTGCTTCTGTCCGGCACGTCGCCGGCTTGTTTTGTCGTTGGCGATCTCAACGGCGACTGCCGGGTTGATATTGGCGATCTGGTTTTACTGACATCCCAATGGATGGAGACATCATCCTGCGGCAGTGAAGCGGGGCTGGTCCTGCACTGGAAGTTCGATGAAACCAGCGGACTGTATGCGGCGGATTCATCGGGTTCAGGCAAGACCGGCACCGTGTACGGGGCCAGTTGGAATCCGGCAGGCGGCAAACTCGGCGGGACCCTGCAGTTTGATGGAATAGATGATTATGTATATGCTTATGTAGAAGGAAACCCGAGTACGATATTTCGGGGCGTTACCGGAACAAGTCCCCGGTCATGCACGGCATGGATTAAGACGGATCAACCGTCCGGCGGTATTATGGCTTGGGGTTCGGAATTGAACTCCCAATTGTGGCTTGTCTGGGTTAATGAAAAAAAACTGCTTTGTGTCGATGTGGGCGGAGGCTATGTCATCGGGACGACGCTTTTGACCGATGACCTCTGGCATCATATCGCTGTGACGTCAAATGGTACAAGCACTGACAATATTGCCCTTTATGTGGATGGCAAGCTTGAAACCATTGGCGGTGTGGTTTCCCAGTCTATCAATACGTACTCTGGGCTGCCCATGACGCTGGGCAAGTACTATTCAACATTCAAAGTTTTCAACGGTCTGATTGATGATGCGCGAGTTTATAATCGCGTGTTAAGTCTTCAGGAGGTTTGGAATCTTGCGGCAACCGGGACCACCAATAATTCCTGTGCTGATCTGAACACAGATAGAATTGTGAATTTAAGCGATATCGCGCAACTGGCACAAAACTGGATGCTGGACGCCCCGCTCGTCGTCATCAGCGAGTTTCTTGCCGACAACGAAAGCAAATCGCCGCTGGGACCGGGTGAAATCCTGGATGGCAACGGTGACTCTTCCGACTGGATTGAAATACAAAATAATTCCGGGGTGGTTATGGATATTAACGGATGGTATTTGACCGATGATGCCGCCCTGAAGACCAAATGGCAATTTCCAACCGGCAAGCCCCAACTGGTATTGCAGCCGGGAGCCTACTTGATTGTCTTTGCATCGGGTAAAACACAAGAGTTAAATCCAGCCAATTACCCGTATGTGGATACGTTGGGATATCTTCATACCAACTTCCAATTGTCCAAAGACGGTGAATACCTGGGCTTGTTCGCCGCCGATGGCGTAACCCCGGTTCACGAATACAATTATATCAATTTGGGTAACGAATATGGTTACCCGGAGCAGGAAACGGATATTTCGTATGGCTATTATTATGACGAAGAACGCTACTTCTCCGTCCCAACGCCCGGTGCAGATAATAACAAGGGTTCGTTTGAAGAAGTGACTGAAAAGCCCGACGTGAATTTTAAAGGCGGCTGTTATATCAACGCTTTTAACCTGACGATGAGCTGCACTACTCCTGGCGCATTTATTCGCTATACAACCAATGGGACTGCGCCGACTCTGATAAACGGATTGGATTATACTGCCCCTGTTGCTGTCAGCGGTACAACAAGAATTATTGCCAAGGCCTTCAAGCCGGGCTTTCAGCCGTCCGACGCAAGGATTGAGACATACATATTTGTCAATTCGACGGTGTCCCCATCGAATACCAACCTGCCGATTGTTGTCGTCGATACGCTTGGAGCGCCTATTATTTCTGACTCCGCAAATAAACCATGGACCAAGTGTATCTCTGTCATTGTTGATGTCAATGCTGCGACGGGACGAGCTTATATTACAGGTCCGGAACATTTTAATGGATTGGGGCAGATTCGATATCGCGGGGAAAGCACCTACGCTCAGGGGCATTATGCGATTGAGATCCAGGATGAAAACGGCATGGATAAGGATGTTTCACTGCTGGGGATGCCGGCCGAATCGGACTGGGTACTTTCCTATGATGTGTTAGACTATACCATGATGAAGAAGGGGATCTCCTATAAATGGTTCCAGGACATGGGCCATTACGCGCCTCGTCAGCGGTATGTGGAGTTGTATTTGAATACCGACGGCGGTGCGATATCGACAGCCGATTATAAGGGCCTCTTCATGCTTCGGGAAAAGATTAAACGCGATGAGAATCGCGTGGACATCGCACGTCTGGATGCCTCACATAACCTTGCCCCCAAAGTGTCCGGCGGGTATATCGTCAAGAATGATAAAGAGGACACCGGCGATGTGCCACTTGTAGGCTTCGAAACAGCGCCCTATGGGATAATAATTGATGGCACCACAACGATAGTAGAACCGGGCGGTCTCCTGCCACCCACATCTGCCCAGATCACCTGGATATCGAACTACATGAACCAGTTTCATGCAGCGCTCTGGCAAAACACGTCCAGCAGCTATTATGTCCCCGGGTCTGTTTATACAGATTACGTGGAAGAGACATCCTGGATCGATCACGGTTTTGTCGAACAGATCGGTAATGATGCAGATGCCTTCCGTTTCAGTTATTATATTAACAAGGACCGTGAAGGAAAGCTTTGTTCGGGCCCGCCCTGGGACTATGATCGTGCCTTCCACAATAACGGGGGCAGCTACGATCGAGCCTATAACGTTTGGAAAGCTGAGTCAAAACTTCCCGGCAAATGGCACCAGGGATTGCAGCAATATCTCGAATATAAAATGCAGCTTGCGGACCGCTGGTTTGAACATCGGGAAGAGGTCTTAAATACAGCTCTGACGATGGCCTATATCGACCAGACTAAAGCGCTGATCAGCGAGTCTATGTCGAGATCGAGAACCATGAAACCATATCCAAAGCCCTTTGATGAAGAAATTAATCTGTTTAAGACCTGGATCACCAACCGTCTGAACTGGCTGGACGGGTATATCGCGAGTACTTTTGCCAAAACGCCTCCGATCTTCAGCCCTGTGGGCGGTTATGTCAATCCGGGCAGCTCTCTAAATATCACGAAGCCTTCAGGGGCAACAGGGGATATTTATTATACCACAAACGGCCAAGACCCCAGATTGTCGGGCGGAGCCGTCAATCCTAACGCGACTGTTCATATCGGCGGCACCGTCCAAACAACCGAAACGGTCGTCACGATGTCCTCTTCGGTCTGGAACTATCTGTATAACGGCTCCAACCAGGGAACGGCCTGGCGGGCATACAGTTTCAATGACAGTTCCTGGGGTTCCGGCCCCGGCCAGCTTGGATTCGGGGATGGTGATGAAGCGACCAATATCGGTCCCAAAGTCAATGGCCGTCGTACGGCCTATTTCAGGCATAAATTTAACATTTCAAAGGTTTCCGAACTCACGGCGCTAAAGATTTCGCTTATCCATGATGACGGCGCCGTGGTGTATATCAATGATCAGGAAGTCGGCCGGATTTATATGCCGACCGGGTCAATTAGTTATAATACGCCAGCCAATGTCGAAGGGGAGAATACAAACACCGTGTTCAGCGGTATTTCTTCTTCTGTCCTTCTTGAAGGCGATAATATTCTTGCTGTTGAAGTCCACCAAAATGTAAGTAACAGTCCAGATCTCAGTTTTGATCTGAACTTGGAGGCCACCAGGCTGACAGTTCTTCCTCCTCCGCCGATTGTGTTGAATAAAAGCACCTGCGTCAAGGCGCGTATTAAGAATGTCGCCAATTGGAGCGCCATGAACACAGAGGTTTACGGCGTCGGCCCTGTTTTGCAGAGCCTGCGTATCTCCGAACTGATGTATCATCCGTCCGATCCGACGCCCGCGGAAATAACGGCAGTTGGTAACCCGAATCTGACCGATGAGGATTTCGAGTTTATCGAGTTGGCAAATATCGGCGGTACCGCCATTAATCTGAACCTTGTCCACTTTACCGACGGGATAGACTTTACCTTTGGCGATTATACGCTGGCCGCCGGCGCCTACGCGGTGCTGGTCAAAAACCAGGCTGCCTTTGCGGCACGTTATGGTTCAGGCCTGCCCATCGCGGGACAGTATATCGGCGCTTTGGACAACGACGGCGAGGAGATCGTTCTTCGCGATGCGCTTGGAGCCGAGATACACGACTTTGACTACAAGGACGGCTGGTACGACCTGACCCC
>VGXU01000097.1 GCA_016873215.1 Planctomycetota bacterium | reverse complement strand
AAAAGGTCGAAACTGAGATCTGAACTGTTATAAGCATTTTGGTGTACTTCGACAGCAAGAATATTATTGCCTTCAAGAAGGACAGAAGGAGAAATCCCACTGAACACGGTGCTTGTATTTTCTCCCTGTGTATTAGCCGGTGTATCAAAATTAATCATTCCGGTCGGCATATAAGGCCGGCCGATTTCCTGGTCATTGATATACACAACGGCGCCGTCATCATGGATGACAGTCACCTTTAGCGCCGTGAGTTCGGAAACGTTTGAAATGTTAAATTTATGCCTGAAATAGGCCGTGTAACGATAATTGACTTTGGGGCCGATATTGGTTGTCTCATCATTATCCCCAAATCCAAGCTGGCCGGGGCCGGAACCCCAGACACCATCATTGAAACCATACGCACGCCAGGCAGTCCCCTGGTTGGAACCGTCATAAAGATACTTCCAGACCGAAGAGGACATCGTGACGACCGTTTCATTTGTTTGGACACTGCTGCCGCCGCTATAGACAGCAGCATTGGGATCAATCCCGCCACCGGCCACTCTGGGGTCTTGGCCGTTGGTTGTATAATAGATATCTCCCAATGCCCCTGAGGGCTTACTTATTCCAAAAGAGTCGCCCGGATTGACATAACCACCCACCGGACTGAAGATCGGAGGCCTTTTGGCAAAACCACCAGCAGGCAAACCGCTAGGACTCACCTCACCAGCAACACATCTGTCCAGATAGTCCAGACGTTCTGTGATCCAGGCTTTAAAGTAGCCAATTTCTTCATCAAAGGGCTTGGGATACGTTTTCTTGGGTCTCGACCTGGACTCGCTGATCAGAGCTTTGGTCTGGTCGATATAGGCCATGGTCAGCGCAGTATTTAAGACCTTTTCCCGATGTTCAAACCAACGGTCGGCAAGCAGTATTTTATATTCGAGATTCTCTTGCAACTTCTGGTGCCATTTACCGAATATTTCGCCATTCGTTTTCCATTTATGCACATTTTGGGTATCATTATAGGGGGGAATCACATAAGTGCCGGCGTTATTGTGGAATCCACGATCGTAATCCCACGGCGGACCCGAATAATGCTTTCCGTCGCGTTCCTTATGCGTGTAATAACTGCCCCAGAAGGCATCTGAATCCATACAGACCTGTTCAAGAAGGCCGTGATCGACCCAGGATATGACATCAATGTAATCCGTGTACTTGGCCTGGGGACCCGGATAATAGCTGCTGGCGGTGTTTTGCCAGAGTACCGAATGAAATT
This sequence comes from Planctomycetota bacterium, assembly GCA_016873215.1. Classification (GTDB taxonomy): domain Bacteria; phylum Planctomycetota; class Phycisphaerae; order Sedimentisphaerales; family Anaerohalosphaeraceae; genus Anaeroglomus. The sequence continues at coordinate 3,334 of VGXU01000097.1, read as the reverse complement.
CGTTTATGTAGTCGGCAATCCAATTCATCTGCGGGCTGGTGATTATCGAAGAGTCCGGTTCTGCTACAATTGGTTTTCCACCACCTTTGTAGTTTATCCCATAGGTCCCTGCTTCCAGGTAATCCGGGGCGTAACCATCCGCAAGAAGACTATCGCCGGGATCTAATTTGTCACATTTAATAATATAACCGCCCGACACTTTGGGTTCGAGGTTATGAGAGGTGTCGAGACGTGCGATGTCCACGCGATTCTCATCGCGTTTGATCTTTTCCCGAAGCATAAAGAGACCCTTGTAATCGGCTGTCGATATCGCTCCGCCGTCGGTATTCAAATATAACTCCACATACCGTTGACGCGGCGCGTAATGGCCCATGTCCTGGAACCATTTATAGGCCATCTCTTTCTTCATCATAGTATAGTCAATCACGTCATAGGAAAGTACCCAGTCCGATTCAGCCGGCATTCCCAGCAGTGAAACATCCTTATCCTGGCTGTATTCATCCTGGATTTCAAATGCGTAATTTCCTTGACCATAGGTACTTTCGCCGCGACGGCCGATCTGTCCGATTCCGTCGAAATGTTCAGGGCCGGTAATACTGGACCTGCCTGTTATCGGATCAGTATCAACAATGACCGCTATACAGTTGGCCATGATCTTGTTTGCTTTTTCGATCGATACATCGTCTATCTTAATTGTATTGCCGGATGCAGCGCAACTTCCATCTATTTTTAATAATGCGTCCGTCGATCCCGCCACAATATTTTCCGTGAATACGCCGGTAGTCGTTCGTAAAATTCCCTCTGTGCCGCCTAAGTACACCTTTATGGATCCACCTGCCGAAAGCGAAACAATCGTAAATTTAAGCCCATAGACTTGTCCGGCAACGAGAGCAAGCGGCTGAGAAAGAATATCTGCGCCCGGAACCGGTGATGCCGGCTCTGTATAAACAGCTTGTCCGCCGGTAATGCCCCAGTTTGCACCCTTAGTCCATACTGTATCGCTTCCGAAGGCACCATTCGTAACCATTTCATCATATGGAAGCCCTGCCCCAAGCGTATCCACGACAACAATCGGCAGGTTCGAATTAAACGTTTCCACGCCCGACTGGAGAAAGATATACGTCTCAATCCTTGCGTCGGAAGGCTGAAATCCCGGTTTGAACGCCTTGACAATAATTCTTGTTGTGCTGCCGACAGCAACAGGGGCAGTATATTCCAATCCGTTTATCAGGCTGGGCACAGTCCCGTCGGTCGTATAACGGATAAAGGCGCCAGGAGTAGTGCAGCTCATGGTCAGATTAAAAGCGTTGATATAACAGCCGCCTTTAAAATTCACGTCGGGCTTTTCAGTCACTTCTTCAAACGAACCCTTGTTATTATCTGCGCCGGGCGTTGGGACGGAGAAGTAGCGTTCTTCGTCATAATAATAGCCATACGAAATATCCGTTTCCTGCTCCGGGTAACCATATTCGTTACCCAAATTGATATGATTGTATTCGTGGATTACCGTTGTTCCATCCGCGTCGATCAGCCCAAGATATTCACCATCTTTGGACAACTGGAAGTTGGTGTGATAATAGGTCCCATCCCAATAGGGATAGTTGCCCGGATTTTCCGCCTGTGTCTTTCCAGATGCAAAGACAATCAAATAGGCTCCCGGCTGTAATTGCAGTTGGGGCTTGCCGGTAGGAAATCGCCATTGGGTCTTCAGGGCGGCATCATCGGTCAGATACCATCCGTTAATATCCACAACCACCCCGGAATTATTATGAATTTCAATCCAGTCGGACGATTCACCATTGCCATCCAGGATTTCGCCCGGCCCAAGCGGCGATTTACTTTCATTATCGGCAAGAAACTCGCTGATGATGATTTGGGGAGCGTCCTGGAGCCAGTTTTGTGCCAGCCGCGCGATATCGCTTAAATTCACAATCGCATCCATGTTCAGATCGGCACAGGAATTATTTGTGGTCGCGGTGGTTGCAATATCCCACACATCCTGCATACTCAGCACACGATTATAAATCCGCGCATCATCAATCAATCCATCAAAATAGCTGCCTGTCAAGTCTGAGAGCTGAAACACACCCAGCTTTGTAGTCGCCTGTGCCAGGGTATTAATTGGTTTGGAAACAATCCCGCTGATAGTTTCGGTCTTTCCGTCCACATACAGAGCAATATTATCCGTCGTGGAACCATCGGATGTGACGGCGATATGATGCCACATATCATCGGTCAAAACGGTTGTTCCAAAGATATATCCTCCGCCCACATCGACACGCAGTACGCCTGTCCCATCCACCCAGACAACCCACCTGCCAGTATCGATGTCACGGTCTCCCCACGATATGATCTCGCCGGAAGACCGATCTGTTTTTATCCACGCCGCACAGGTTCGCGGATTGGACCCAGTGATGCCCTGATAAGAGCACCCCATATAATTATTGATGCCGTCAAACTGTAACGCTCCGCCGAGTTTTCCGCCCATCGGATTCCAACTGGCCCCGACAACGGTGCCATTATACCCTGAACCCGATGAATCTGCCGCTATCGTACCGCTGCTTTCATCCAGCTTCCAGTGCAGGACAAGCCCCGCTTCACTGCCGCAGGAGGATGTCCCCATCCATTGGGATGCGATTAAAACCAGATCGCCGATGCCGACCTGGCAATCGCCATCAAGATCGCCAACAACGAAACAGCCCGGCGAAGCGCTGGACAGAAGCAATACACAGCCTATAAAACAAAAGGCGGTTCTCATAAAAAAGCTCTTTTTCATCGATTCTACTATAGGTTTTTTGTCACATTTTTTCAACATAAAACCTCCTCTTTTTATGTTATTGCTTTTTGAATAATAAACTTAACTATTTTAAGATAAAAACCATCGTCTTTTATTCCGGCCCTGAACTGGAATCCAGGGCGATTTAGACTGGATTCCCACCTGCGCGGGAATGAAAAATTATGTTAAGCTATTTTTTCAATCGTCAATAATTCTCTTTTTTAACTTCCTGGCGTCGGGGCTGCGGCACTCCAATTGGAGTAATCACGTCCGTAGGTGTTCACATTGATTCGCTGCAGGGAATTCCCGCCGCCGTCGGCGCTGGTCGGCCAGGGGTCAGACCCTATAGGATGACTGCCATCGCTGTAATCCACCTTTTCAATTGGAATCCAATAACGAGCCTGGCCGTATTCCTGATCGCCAGGCATCTGTATCTCAAGCTCTTCGCCGCCATTATCCAGCGCTCCGCTATATGGGCCATAGACAGCACACGGAGCCGAACTATACAGCGACGGCGTCTTGGCCACCAATATACGCGTATGGGCGGGAATCGTCCCC
>VGXU01000096.1 GCA_016873215.1 Planctomycetota bacterium | reverse complement strand
GCGGCGGATGCTACATATTGATCGCGTGTGCAGCCTCCGTCTTCACTGCGCTTCGACGCGATAAAAAGCTGCACACCCTACCGGGAAACAATAATAACTCACTACGGACAAGGGCGGGTTTCAAACCCGCCCCTACGTTATTTTTTTATCTGCCAGATTTGAATCGAACCGCCGGCGCGTTTATCGGAAGATGCCAAGAGGGATCCATCCGCCGATAATGCAATAGAGCCGACTAATTTATGGCCCGGTTCGCCCTGAAATACAAGGTTTCCAGACTGCGTTCCCCATACGGCCACTTTACGCTCCATCATTACCGCTGCAACATATTTACCATCCGTACTAATAACTATATTCTGAGACGATCGGTCATTGGTCACCGGATTTTTCTCATCCGGATTGAGAATGGTATGGCAAAACTTCACTTCACCTGAAATGGCATCTACACCATAAACTGAACCATTTCGATTAGTCAAAAAAAGCTGTGAACCATCCGGAATAAACGCCGCACTGGTAAATTCCTCCGTCTGATCATACTCTTTTTGGAGCACCGCCTTCCCCTGCTGCAGGTCGAAAATTGTCAGCCAGCCGCGTTTATTTTTACTCCCGGCAGCTGCACATTTGCCGGTGTTTGAAACGGCATAACCGAGGAACCGCGTTTCAGATGTCTGTACATCCACTGAAACCGAAAAGTCTGTATTGCCGGTCTTTGAATTGAAGGCCTTCATTTCGTAAAGGGAGCGTCCATCCTTATCCGGATTAGTACAGACCAGCACCAGTGTATTCTTGTCCGGCGATTGTATCGGCAAGATTGCCTGATCATCCCAACCAACATCAGTTTGTGAAGTTTTTGTCCCTTTTTCAATGTCATAGAAAATAAGTTTTTTACGACCTGTATTTGTTACCGCAGCTGCATGAACCTTATCACACATTACCAGACGGTCGCTATCGGCAGAAAACCGCCACAAGGGCTGCTTATCCAGTGTATCCCAATCCCAGGCAACAACCTGGCCATTGGAAAATACTGCAACCAGATTTTTTTCATGAGTCCATAATCGGCTCGTGCCGGAATTATCAGAAACCACAAATGTGGCTTTAACTGGCGAGAACTTTCGGCGGATAATCGGCAAAAGCGATGCCAGTATAAATACAACAGCGAACAATTTAAGCGGAAATTTTGTCTGATTTTGTTTACCCATTCTGTGAATCCTTTTTATTTTTTCTGCTGACAATTGACTGGAACAGATGCTCAAAGTGTTCCACTCCTTTTGACATAGTCAGGTTTGCCTGATAAAAGCGACTTCCATTACGTCCCAGAATAACTAAAACTTCCGGCTGCATTTGGTACATTTGAATCACTGTTTGTGCCAGCATTTCAGGATTTTCAGAAGGACAGCACATACCCGCATCCGCTTTTTTGACTAACTCTGAGGCATCACCGGGCACAGCCGATAGAATTGGTTTTCCGACCGCCATATAGGCCTGAATTTTGGAAGGGATTGTAATCTCAAATAACGGATCATTTCGCAGATGCACTAATAATACATTCGCCAATGACAGAACCGGTCCAATCTGAGAAGGCGGTCGCGGCGGAAGAAAACGAACATTATCAAGATTCTTTTCTTTGGCAATCGATTTGAGATTTTCGACTTCCACTCCGCCACCAATAAAAACAAACTGAATCTGCGGATTTTTCTTTCCTACAATACCCGCTGCATCCAGAACCGTTTCCAGTCTCTGAGCCTTTCCCATGTTTCCGGCAAAAAGGATGTTAAATCGCTCTGCCATACCCAGTTCTTCGGCCAACTTTGCATTGGGCTGTTCTGCGACAATTTCTTTGTCATCACACCAGTTGTAAATTATTTCAATCTTCTCCGGCGGAATACCTTTTTCAGTCAGCTTGCGTTTAAAACCGGGCGAAAGGACAGCAATTTTGTCTGCCGCCTTGTAAAATAAACGGCAATACCAGTCTACCATTTTCAAAGCCCATTTTTTATTAAACATCCCGGTTGCGGCCAGCGTATCCGGCCAGAAATCCTGAATATCATAGACGACGGGAATTCGACGAAACAGCTTAATAAAGAAAGCCGGAAGAAAAACCGTCGCCGGAGGGTGATAGACATATATTATATCTGCCTTTTTCACAACCCATGGCCCCAGAATCGATGCAGCCAGCGCAAAACTCAAGTAATTGGCTATTCTGCCAAGTGCGGAGCTGTCGTGACTCGGATATAAAGGAATCCGCAGCACCTCAATACCATCTATCATTTCTCTCTGAAACCAACAGACTTTATAGCCGGGATATAATTTCCCCGTCGGGTAATTAGGGAAGCCGGTCAAGACCTGAACCTCGTGACCTCGTTCGATCAAGGCTTTAACGAAGGGAACGCCTTTATAGAACTCCTCCGGCTGAAACCACTGAGTAATAAATAGTATTTTCATCTGTCATGTCAAATCGTTATATTGAATTCCATGCCAGGTGTTGCTGAGTTTGGCGGTGCCGAGAATGATATTCAGTACACGCTGAGAGGTATTCGTTATCTGGTAATCGGCCGGCACACAGAGACCTTTTTGCCGGACTTCAGCCATCTGGACCTGGACAGATTTAACAATTACATCTGTATCGAGACCGGTCAGGATAATTGAGCCGGTGTCAACTGCTTCGGGACGTTCCATGGCCGTGCGGACGGTCACGGCAGGGAAATTAAGCATGGAGGATTCTTCGCAAATCGTGCCGCTGTCAGACAGTACGCAAGCCGCATTGGTCTGCAAATTCACATAATCTAAAAAACCAAAGGGCTTCATAAAGCGTATCTTGTCGGATATATTTTTTCTGCCCAGGGTTTCAAGACGCTTGCGGGTTCTCGGGTGAGTTGACACAACCACAGGCCAATTAAAATCCGCTGCCAGCTTTTCGAATGCATCAACCAATGCCGTCAGGCCGGCCCGGCGGTCCACATTTTCTTCCCGATGAATGCTGGCCAGGAAGAATTTGTCTTTTTCCAGGCCCAGTTCTTTCATAGCCGCAGATTTCTTTATCCGGTGCAAATGCGTATTTAAAACCTCGCGTATCGGCGAACCGGTGACATAAATCCGTCGATGCGGGAGGCCTTCACTTAATAAATGTCTTCGGGCATGTTCGGTATAACAGAGATTGAAATCACTGATATGGTCAATGATGCGGCGGTTGATTTCTTCGGGCACATTTAAGTCATAACAGCGATTACCTGCTTCCATATGATAAATCGGAATTTTCAGGCGCTTGGCCATAATGCCGGCGATGGAACTGTTAGTATCTCCCAGAATCAAGACCGCATCAGGTTTTTCTTTTCTAAGAATATCTTCAGCCGCAATTAGAATCCCACCATAGACCTTACCGAGACTGGAGGTGTCCACGTTCATAAAATGGTCAGGTTTGCGGACATTTAAATCCTGAAAGAAGACTTCATTAAGCTCATAATCATAATTCTGGCCGGTGTGGACAATTTTCTGCTCCAGATGTTTATCCAGCAAAGTCATAGTCGCAGACAGACGGATAATTTCCGGACGGGTACCGAGAATCGTTACTACTTTCATAAGTTATACCTCCTGGAAGAATGTGTCGGGATCATTCGGGTTAAAATGTTCATTAATCCAGAACAGGGTTACCAGTTCCGTTTCGCCGATATTGGTAATATTGTGCGTGTAGTAGATGGGCATTTCAACCCACGAAGGCTTATCACCGGAAACTTTGTACTCTATCACTTTATCCGTGCCGATACGGCGAAGCTTAATGCTGGCCTGGCCGCTGACAACACAGAATTTTTCATTTTTTCGGATATGATAGTGATTGCCGCGGGTAATGCCGGGTTTGGTTGTTGAAAAGGAGACCTGGCCTCCGTTTTCCAGTTTAAATACCTCAACAAAGCTGCCTCGGTTGTCGGTATTGAGCTTTAAATGACGCTCCCAGTCGGCTGTATCCATATAAGTGATAAATGTGTTGTATAGATCCCGTTCAAATTCCGTTTTAACTGCCGGAACCATCCCGCTGCCATAGTATGCATCTTTATACTTATTTAACAGCGCCAAAATCTCGGAGACCTGGATTTCGACTCTTGGCTTAATGTATTCGACACGATATCCCGCGGTTGGCGACTTGATCAAGCTGAATATATCTTCCACCAGGTCATTGATATAAATCATAGTCATCCGGCCGTCTTTATCGATTTTAGGCTCCTGGCCGTGGGTCACCTGATGGCAGAAAGTCGCTACAACGGAATTATAAAACGGACGTCCGCCGTCGCCAAAGACATTGGGGATAACCATTGATACCACGGGAACATTGTTATTCTTTGACCACTGTTCCAACAACTCCATCGCCCGTTTTTTGCCCCGGCCGTACTCGTTGTCTCTTTCGATCTGTGTACTGGAGGAGAAAAGAATGTAAGGCTTGTTGCCGGACTTATCCACAAATTCCAGCAGTTTTTCCATCAATTCGATATTTTTCTGATAGACGACCTGAGGCTCGTGACGATTGACGCCGGCCAGATGAACAATCACGTCCGCCTTTTTGGCAAAATCAATAAAGGCGTCGGGATTTTCATAGAAATTATCGTCATAGGGCAAGACTTCAATGTCCTTTTCCCGGGACAAGCGGTCTTTGAGATGTGTCCCGACAAAA
>VGXU01000095.1 GCA_016873215.1 Planctomycetota bacterium | reverse complement strand
ATCTCGTGACTGGTTTTTATCCGAGGTATCGTCTCTTTGGGTTTATTGTAGGCTTTCATTTTCTCGTAGGGAATTAACTGCGGGCTGGCCGCATAGCAGCCGCACATCAGTTTGCCTTTATCCCCGACAAAAATTACGCCGTTGCCTCCGTCGCCCAGCCGACGGGTCGGTTCCAGGTCTTCCGGACGTTCCGGAAGCAGTCCGCCGTCGTACCAGTGAACCTTCACTTCCGGCATCCCCTCACGGGCCGGAAACTCATAGTGGATTACGGATGCCGGAGGATAGCAGTCCTTCACCTCAAACCGCTTCTCCCTTCTCCGGGGAATGGCTGCCCCATAACTACCCTGGACACTGGTGGGATATTTCAGCTTCAGCGCCCAGAAGACCGGATCAAGAATATGACACGCCATATCGCCCAAAGCCCCGGAACCGAAATCAACCCAGGCTCGCCATGTAAAGGGATGATATGCAGAATCATAGGGACGAATCGGAGCCGGACCCAGGAATAAATCCCAGTCAAGAGTTTTCGGTACACTCTGTTTCTTGGTGGGAGTTTCAATCCCCTGCGGCCAAATCGGACGATCGGTGAAAGCATGCACTTCACGAACATTGCCAATCGCGCCGTCCCATATCCATTCACAAATACGGCGAATATCATTGCTGCTGTGCCCCTGGTTGCCCATCTGGGTCACAACACCATATTTACGGGCGGCTTCGGTCAGAACGCGGGCTTCATACACGGTGCGTGTCAGGGGTTTTTGAACATATACGTGCTTGCCTCGACGCATGGCTTCCATTGCGATACAAGCATGGGTGTGGTCCGGCGTGGCAACGATAACCGCATCAATTTTATCGCCCATTTCATCCAGCATCACGCGATAATCTTTGTAACGTTTGGCTTCGGGATATTCCTCGAATGTTTCTTTAGCATAGCCCCAGTCAACATCGCACAGGGCGGCAATATTCTGAGAATTGGGGTCAGGCTTACCTTCTTGTCGATCGCTGAGAGGTTTACAGACGGCGCTCAGATTATGTTTGCCCATACCGCCAATTCCGACACCGGCGATATTTAATTTGCCGCTTGGCGGGGTTGCCCCGTTATGTCCCAGGACATAGCTGGGTACAATCGAAAATGCCGCAATACCCGCGCCGGCCGATTTAAGAAAATGGCGTCGATTCATCTTTTTATCATTTTTCACAGTTTGGCTCCCCAGTTTAATTTTCCAATGGACGAATCCAGATATTGCGAAACCGCATTGGGTTTCCGTGTTCCTGTAATTGTAAAGGCAGTTTGTCAGCATGAGATTCGTATTGCGACCGGACCTTATGAAACGTCGTTCCTTCGATTTGCCAATGGTCCTGAACCAGAACTCCATTCTGCAAAACCGTAATCGCGGCTGGCGTTACAGCTTTGTCCCCGTTAAAGACAGGGGCATGAAAGATAATGTCGTAGGTCTGCCACTGGCCGGGTTTTTTACAGACATTGACCAGCGGCGGTTTTTGTCCATAGATCGCCGCGGCCTGACCGTCCGCGTAGGTCTTATTATCATACGAGTCCAGCACCTGTACTTCATATTTACCCATCAGAAACACACCGCTGTTGCCCCGACCCTGTCCGGCTCCCTGAACAACATCAGGTGTTCGCCATTCAATATGCAGCTGGCAGGAACCAAAAGCCTGACGTGTTTCGATGCTGCCGGTCTTGGGAACAACTTCCATATAATCATCCTGCACTTTCCATTTGGCTTCACTACCGTCTTTGCAGCTTTTCCACGCGGAAAGCCCTGTACCGTCAAACAATACAATCGCATCAGAAGGAGGAAGATTGTCGTTTTGACCCGGCGTAACAACCGGCGGAGTCGGACGGGATGAATCATGAACGGCCCATTGCGCTGACTGCTGTGAGGCACAGGAGATCATGGTGAGGGCCCCTGCAATCAAAACCGCCTTTTGACTAAAAATCTTCATGTACATATCCTTTCTTTTGTCGAATAAAATAATTCCTTTGAATCAGCAGCTTGTTAATCTGCTTTAAGCAATTCCCCGGCTTTCCTTTTTATCGTTTTATTGGTACTGGTGTCTCTTAAAGACATTAATACCGGCTTGACGGCCGAAGGATTTTGCGGCAGGAGCTTTTCACAGACCCGAATTAAACTGGCCTGGGCTTCAGCTTGCAGATCAGGATCGATCATCACCTTTTGCAAAAAAGTCAGGGTCTCGATATCGTCAAAATGTCCCATCGTACCAATCACAATCTTTTTTTCTTCCAATCTCGGAGCTGTTGAGTATGCAGCAATCAATGCGTCCACGCGGTCTTTCCGATTACCCTCCACGGCGGAATCGTCTAACATTCGTACATAGGCACGAAAAGCCAGTATCCTGCTTTTCTCATCAGAATTCTTCTCAACAGCCAAGGCTTTCATCGTATCAATAAAATCATCCCCCGGCCAGTCTGTCATGGCCCGAAACGCCGCCTGCCGGAGGGTTGGATTGGTGGATTCAAACTCTTTCTCCAGCAGAGAAACAGCATGTACGTCTCCCAGTTTACCCAGAACGCCCAGCATGGACGCCTGCACCGGGTCTTTACCGGTCATTTTGGGGTACTGGTCCAGGATAATTTTAGCTCGTTCACAGCGATTGGGAATTTTCTGGAAGACTGCCGTCAAAGCATTTTCTGTCGCTGTGCCGGGCTTGGAAATCAGCAATTCCACCATTTTTGCTGCGTATTCGGGACCGGCAAGAGATTGCAAAGCCCGGATGGATTCGGTGGAGATATTGTTGTTGTCGCTGCCGGCGGCGCCAAACAGTATTTCCGGTGCATCCTTAATCTGCCGGTTGACTGTTGCTTTAATCAGTTCGACGATGACATTTTCATCATTTTGTGTCGTTTTGAAAGCGGCAATCTTCTGCAGAATCGCAGCGTCAATATCTTTACCGGAGATGCGATACAACGCTTCCTGCGCTGCCTGTCGCTCCGTGCGGCTCTGGGTCTGGACGGCATTGCGGGCCAGTGTCTCAATGATCGACTTATCACCGGCTTTTTCAATGGCCTGATAAGCGGCGATTCGTACGGATTCCTGGTCGCTCCCAAGGAGGAAAACAGCAAGTGAGTTGCCGATTTCCCTGGACGCCTGGGGCATTGCCGTCACCAGTTTGATTTGAGCGTCCGGCGACAGGTTTGTTGCCGTTGAAGCGACGGTTTTCAAAAAGGATGGATTGTGCCCCATAAAGACCAAAGATTGTATCGCCGCCGACTGTAAAACGGTATCTTTACCGCTGATAAGGGGACCAAGCAGGCCTTCGACGGCAGCAGGATCTAAACCGGCCCATGCCCGCAGTGCCGCGGCCTGGACAACCGAAGAGGATTCGGACTTGTAGAGTTTCTGGTAAATCGCAATCGCCTGCGGTTTTTGTCCTGCTTTCTGCATCGCCTCGGCACACTGAAGCATCGCATCCGGCCATCGTTTTAAAGCCGTTCCGGTCAGTCGGGGCCCAAGGCGGTTCAATTCCGTCGCGGCAGCCTCGGTTCCAACGCTGCCCAGCGATTGGATAAAGGCCTCTGCCGCTGCCGGGTCTGTGTCAGCGGTGTCTGTCAATAGTTGCTTTGACAGCGAAACAACCGATTCACTTTTACGAACACCAAGCGTCGTGACAAGCCCAATCAGGACATCTTTGTCTTTTGTTTTTTGGGCGGCATTAACCATCGCTTCATCCGCGGCATTTCCGGGAATCTTCTCCAGGGCATAACGTGCCATATTGGTCGCCTGAGAATCCATCAGCATCGCCGATAACGCCGGTACTGATTTGCCGGTGCCGATCACAGCCAATTGCCGGCATATAAAATCCCGGCCGGCCATCGTAATGTTCGATTGCAAAGCCGCAGCCAGTTTCGTTTCAATTTTCCCCAGCAACTCCGCATCGCCGGAACAGGAACTGATTTGGGCTTGCAGTTTATTGATATCAACCCGGTTTGAATCCCAGTCACACCGCCCTGCCTGTTCAATCAGCGCATCTATGTTTGAGAGGTCTGGTTTGGACGCTGCCGCCCCCAGCGGTGTATCATCCACTTTCAAATCGCCTGCGGCATATTGGATCCCCGCCAGGTAATGCCCTAAAACGGCCTTATTCCAAAGCAGATGATTATTATGCCCCAGTGAACAGTAAAAAAGCCGCCCCTTTCCAATCGGTTTAATCCAACTGATACCGGTATCCATATCCTCCAGCGTTACGCCCTCGGTATTCTTTGTTGTCGGGTCCGACATATCCAGACTCATCAGAACACGCTGATTTTTGCGTGAATACTCCGGCGGAGCCGTTCGATAAATTTCGTCGTTAACCTTGAAGCCTTTACCCCCGAAGGGCTTCATAAGCGGATGCTCGGGGTCATCAATTTTCACCGCCACGGTCGCCCCGGCCCTCCACGGATGCCCCTTAAAAACTCCCCCCATCATTTGAATGCCTTCGGGCCAATCATAGAAATTATCCGTGGCGGCATGAATACCGACAATCCCCTTGCCGTTATTGATAAAGTCCATAATCGCTTTTTGTTGCGCCTGATTCGGCACCAGCTTGGTGGTATTATTAAAACAGATTACATCGAATTGCTTGAGTGCGTCCGGAGTAAATATCCCCATATCGTCACTATGAACAACCTTAAACGCGCCGGTCTTTTCGCCCATGATGTCCAGAGCCTGTTTCCAGTAAGGAAT
>VGXU01000094.1 GCA_016873215.1 Planctomycetota bacterium | reverse complement strand
AAGCACCGTGCCGAGTCGATGGTGATTCCCTGTGATTGTTCATCCTTCAGCGCGTCCAGTAAGAACGCATACTCAAAGGGTTTTGCGTTTTTGGCGCAGCGGGCCTGAACTTCCCGCAGTTTACCTTGTGGCAGAGAATCCGTATCGGCCAGCAATCGCCCGACCAATGTACTTTTACCATGATCCACATGGCCGATGATAACGATATTCATCTTCTGCAGTGTTTGGGCGTCCTGCGCGATGGTTTGTTTTAACGATATTTTTTCTGCAATAAAAGCCATTTTTTATCCAGACAATGTATTAATAATCAATCAACCATTCTCAATTACATATACCCTTCTCGCCGCAGCGTTTCCAACCCACCGCCGTCCTCGGCATCCTGCTGCCTTCCGGAGCGCTCCGCGATATTGGAGAATTTTCCGCTTTTCAGTTCTTCAATAATTTCCGCTACCGTGCGAGCCGTGGATTCCACAGGACTTGTGCAGGGTGCACAGCCCAGCGAACGATAGCGTTTGCCATTCCCCTGGTCAAAATACAGTGAAATAATCGGGATATTTTCCCGTTCAATATATTCCCAGATATTTAATTCCGTCCAGTCCAGCAGCGGATGAATCCGAATATGCGTACCCGGCGCAAAATCCGTGTTGAACTGGTTCCATAGTTCCGGCGGCTGCTCGGCAACATCCCATTCACTGTGCATATCCCGCGGCGAAAAGTACCGTTCCTTGCTGCGGCTGCCTTCTTCGTCAGCCCTGGCGCCGACAATCACGCCGGTAAAAGGCTCGCCTTTTTCGTGCTGAACAAATTGTCCTGTCGTATGATTCAGAACCCAGCGGGGCCATTCACCGCTGAGAGTATGTTTGAGCGCCTCGCTTTTCAGCGCCGCACAGCATTGTAATCGCGTCAGATTCCCGTCCGGAAAAGTCTGTTTGTTTTCGAGAGCACGTATATTCTGGCCGACAATCAGGTTTAGTTTCCACTGCCGGGCAAAACGATTACGGTATTCGATCATTTCCGGAATTTTATAGCCGGTATCAATGTGCATCAGCGAAATCGGAACGTGACCTAAAAACGCTTTCCGCGCCAGCCACAGCAGAACCGTGCTGTCTTTGCCGATAGACCAGAGCATGACTAACTGCTTAAATGAGCGATACGCTTCGCGCAGAATATACACGCTCTGCGATTCCAATGCATCCAATTGATTCATAGCCGTTTTTTCTTCCATATTATTTGTTCCAATGCAGGCCGCATTCTTTATGTTCCGGTTCTTCCCACCACCACCTGCCGGCCCGAATATCTTCGTCAGGCCCAATCGCCCGTGTACACGGAGCACAACCAATACTCGGATATCCTTTGTCGTGCAGAGGATGATAAGGAACGTTATTTTGCTGGATGTAATTCCACACATCCTGCTGACTCCACAGGGCCAGCGGGCATATTTTAAATAAGCCGAATTGCTCATCCCACGCAACCGTTTCAATATTCTGTCGCGTCACCGCCTGTTCTCTCCGCAGGCCGCAAATCCACGCTTCCAAACCTGTTAATGCCCGCCGCAGCGGTTCAACTTTCCTGACGTGACAGCATAATTTTCGATTTTCAACGCTGCGGTAAAACAAATTCGGCCCCTTTTGTCCAACCAGTGTTTCCACCTGCAGAGCGTTTGGAAAATATACTTCGATGTCGAGGTTGTATTTTTGTTTTACGGCTTCCATCACGTCGTATGTTTCCTGCGGCAGCCGGCCGGTATCAAGAGTAAATATACGTATTTTTCTACCCAGCCGCCAAAGCATATCTATCAACACCTGGTCTTCAGCCCCAAAGCTGGCGGCTAAAGCGATTTTGCCGTCAAACAACCCTGTGACGTAATCGAGGATTTCCTTGCTGGAAAATCCCTGTAATTTTTTGCATAGCTTTTCTTGTTCTTGTTTCATAACATTCGTCCTGAATCACCGTCGTCAGTTAAATCTGATAATCCGGCGGTTTAACTCGTCCAAATGGAATACGGTGCCATAGTCGCTCATGAAAATAAAACGCTCCGATTTTCAAGAGTGTATCTATTATGCCGATTCCCGCAGCCAAATTGAACTTTTGAGTCATTACCAATACGACAATGAAAGTTACGCCGGAACCCAAAAGTCGGTAGCTGACTGCCTTGACAATACTCCTGGTATGCGTTTCTATCATTCTTGTCTTCCTTTTGTTCTATTTTGATGAAAGATAGATAACAAATCTTTCCAGACGGCTTTAATTTTATTACAAATAATACATCACATAATTTTCATTCTTCTGCCGGCCCCAGGCCAGCATATCTTCAAGTGTGATACCGCCAAGCGTTTCCTGAATAGCCTTGTCCAGTCGGCACCAGACTTCGTTGGCCGAACATATCTCGACACGACCGCACACTGCCGGCTCTTTGGCGCACTCTACCGGCGTCATGTCTTCTAAAACAGTCACCACTTCCCTTACCGTAATCTTGTCGGGAGAACGTGTCAGAATATATCCGCCATTGGCGCCGCGAAAAGCATCCAGAAGACCGGCACTCCTGAGATCAATTACTATCCGACTTAGATACTTCTCCGAAAGCTCCTGCTCACGGGCAATGTCCTTAAGAAACACCGGCCCCTGACCGTGGCGAGTCGCTAATGCCATCATCAATCTCAAGCCATATCTTGCTTTTGTAGATACTTTCATATCTGGATGCCTTTTATTTACTACTATTCCTATTATTTTAATATGAATATACGACAAAAAAACTACGCTGTCAACGCCTTTTTTGGAAATTTATAAAAAAATTTTTGAGATCCAATTATAAACCTCAAAAAATGTGGATTTCTCGATTGAAAAT
Organism: Planctomycetota bacterium; assembly: GCA_016873215.1. GTDB lineage: Bacteria > Planctomycetota > Phycisphaerae > Sedimentisphaerales > Anaerohalosphaeraceae > Anaeroglomus. Next base: position 2,181 of record VGXU01000094.1, on the reverse strand, counting down.
TGAGAAATTCCAACAGGAGAATGTGAATTGCCCGATTTGATTTATGTTTTTTTCAGGAATAAAAAAAGCCAGAATCCTTTAGGGATATCTGGCTTCGGAGGAGGGTGATGAGAAGAAATTATTAAAAACCGCGTTTTTTGGCCTAATAAACAGCCATACAACGGGATTTTTTATCATCGTATTTACTTGTCAAGCTCTCGCAAATAATTGCTGCCGCTTTTATATCGTCTCTCTATGTTTTTCCTACTACTAAAAAATACCTCTTGTTCAGAAAATGTCAATAAATTCTTTTCAAAAACAGATAGGTTTTATCCGGTCTTCATTGTGTTAAGACATTTTTCGGCCTGAAAATTCAATACGAACCTTCTATTTTGCTCTGCTGAGTGTAAAAATGGTGATTTCCGGCCGGCAGTTAAAACGCACGGCCGCACCGCTGGCGGCGGCACCCCGGCAGGTATAGCCGAGCATATTTTTATGCCGCCACAGGCCTTTTCTCAACGGACGGGGAACCGACGCGCTGGAAATGAGAGAGACGCCTCCGGGCAGACAGATTTGTCCGCCGTGGGTATGGCCGGAAAGACATACGTCAAAATCCTCCCCTGCGGCCTGTTCATATATCTCCGGCGAATGCGATAACAGAATTTTACAGTCGCTTCCGGGAATACCCTGCATCGCCTCATTTAAGTCGTCGGCACAGAAATAATGGCAGTCCTCGACGCCGGCAAACCAGAGTTTCTGGCCGCCGCGTTCCAATGCAACATTCTCATTCAGCAGCATTCGCACGCCGACGGAATCGAGCATCTGGGCAATCGGATAAAAATCGTGATTTCCGAGAATGCCGAGAACGGGCGATTTTTTGACCAGTTCAACGGCGATTCGCTCCGTTAAAAGGCAGGCCTTATCGGAAAATTGATGCCCGAAGCAGCTGTCGCCGCCGAAGACGCACAGGTCATATTGCAGCGGCCCAACAATATCCAAAATTTTTCGCGGCAGATGGTCATACCGTTCAATATGCAAATCGGAAATCCATAATAAGCGAAATCCGTCAAACGCCCGCGGCAAACGGGGCAATTCCAGACGTACCTGTTCCAATTGAATGTTCGTGGCATTGCGATAGCCGCGAGGAAATAATCCGGCGGCTTTGACCAGAAACTCGACCGTCGGATTGAGGAAGTCAAAATTTTCCCAATGAAAGAACCCCAGCCCACCGCGTTTGACACGATGCGGCCGGCCTTCGTGTTCCACTTTATAACGATTTGGATGTATCGGTTTCATTTTATTGCCGTCGTCCATTTGGAGATTGAAGGGATTGTAAATTGTTAATAGGCAATTGTAAATTGTAAAAGAGCGCAATTTCGGTTATAGTGAAGGGAATATGAATGAGGTCAGGTTCCATTTAAAGAATTTCGGCTGCCAGATGAATAAACTGGATTCGGGTTTGCTTGCCGGCGCCCTTTCCAGCCGGGGGTTTGTGCAAACCGACAGCGCCGCGGACGCCGATGTGGTTATTATCAACACCTGCTCGGTTCGTCAGCACGCGGAAGACCGGGTATTATCGCATTTGGGACATCTGAAGCATCTCAAAAAAACACGGCCGCAAACGCTGGTGGCCGTTATCGGCTGTATGGCGCAGCGACTGGGTGAACAACTGATTAAACATGATGCGGTGGATATTGTCGCCGGGCCGGGACAACTGGCCCAGATACCGGCGATGATCGAAGAAGCTCTCGAAAACCGGCAAAGCCGGCTGGCCGTCAGCAAGCATATTCGTCATCCGGACAGCATTGAGCATCAGCAGACTTTAGATGAATTCGAAATGCAGTATGATTCGGATGAAAATCATATCAAGTCGCAGGCTTATATCCGCGCGATGCGGGGATGCAATAATTTTTGTACCTATTGTATTGTGCCGTATGTCCGCGGGCCGGAGATTTCGCGTCCGCCGCAAATGATTCTCGAACAGGCCCGGAAATTATCCGATGCCGGCATCCGGCAAATCACGCTCCTGGGGCAAAACGTCAATGCTTACCGCTATGAACAGGGCGACAAAATATGGACGCTGGCGGATTTGCTCGAAAAAATCAGCGACATTGACGCTGTTCGCTGGGTGCGGTTTATTACCAGCCACCCGGGCAAATTCGACGATTCGATTTTGCAGGTGATGGCGGATTTGCCCAAAAA
>VGXU01000093.1 GCA_016873215.1 Planctomycetota bacterium | reverse complement strand
CCTCAAACCATTGCCCAATTGGGTTCGCACGAAATTCCGAGTTGAAAATTGGGTACGTGGTAAAATGATATTTTATAATGCTTGGAGAAATTAATATGTTAAAATTGGATTTTGATGCAAAAAGCTCGTCAGCGACGGGATAAAAGTCGATTTTGAAAAAACAATACCCGTTATTATTCAAAAAAGGAACCGGATAAGATGCCTTTGAATATCAAACTCCATCGCGTGGACAAAAATACGGTCAAGCTCATTTTGGGCGGACAAATTAATTCCGAAACATGGGAACGGTTAGATAAAAAAATCGCTGAATTGCTGGGGCAAAAAATTACCACCCTGATACTGGATTTGGCGGACGTGGATTTTGTCAGCAGCGCCGGCGTCGGCGCCATTATCAAGGCCAAGATGTCGCTGATGCGCAACTACGGCGAGCTGGCGCTCCTCAATCCGCAGCCGCAGATTTGCAAGGTTTTTGATATTATGAAACTGCTACCGGCGATGAGTGTCTTTGCCAGTGTTAAAGAGCTTGACGAATACCTGACCCGCATTCAAAAACAGGTGATAGAAGGTGGGTCCGGGGCAATCGTATAATCTTCCGTGTTTTTCCGGGTGCGGCGAAACCCAGGAAAAATCAGATTTTAACAATACCGCAGCATTAAAATATACATGAAATCAAATGCAATAGAAAACGGAGGTAAATATGAAAAACAGAAAAAACCTTTGTGCATTCTTTTTGTTAACAGCGGTTGCCTGTACCGCCTTTGTCACTGTTGTCCTTGCGCATTGTGATACGATGAAAGGTCCCATTATCCCAGAGGCTAAAGCTTCGCTTGAAAAAGGCGATATTACCCCGATACTCAAGTGGATTAAGCCTGAATGCGAGACCGAAGTTAAAGCGGCGTTCTCCCTGGCTGTAAAAGTTCGCGGTAAAAGCCCGGAGGCAAAGGAACTTGCAGATAAATACTTCTTTGAGACACTGATTCGTCTCCATCGAGCCGGAGAAGGAGCTCCTTATACAGGGCTTAAGGATACTCCGCCGGAGCAAATTGTTCTCCTGGCCGATGAGGCTCTTGCCAGTGGATCAGCCGATGAGATGATCAAGAAAATGCAGTCTCATCTCGCCGCGGCAATCGGGGAAAAATTCCATAAGGCCCTGCAAGCCAGTAAAAACAAGGACAAGAGTGTTGAGTCGGGTCGAGAATATGTGGAAGCTTATGTCCAGTACATGCATTATGTGGAAGGCATTCACACGGCCCTCATGTCAACGGGAAGTCGTCACAGCGAAGGCACAGAAGGCGGCACGGAGCACGGCGAGCAAGCAGAACACAAAGACTGATTTTGATGACCCGGAATAAGAATTGAAACGACGAAAACAGCCATACAGATATTTCCGGTGTTAGCTGAAAGCGTAAACAAGTAATGAATAGAAGTAAAAAAATAGCATTTTTCGACGCCAAGCCGTATGATCGCAAGTCCTTTGATCCAAACAATAAAAATTTTGGATTTGATATTTCCTATTTTGACGCACACCTTAATGAAAAAACAGTCGAATTAACGTGTGATTTCGATGCAGTCTGTGTTTTTGTAAATGATACCTTAAATAAATCGGTCATAGAACATCTTATAGAGCATGGTATTCAAGTGATTGGGCTGCGGTGTGCCGGGTATAATAATGTCGATTTTAAAACGGCATATAACAAAATTCACGTTTTGCGCGTACCGGCCTACTCACCCTATGCGGTGGCGGAACATGCCGCGGCCCTTATATTATCACTCAACAGAAAAATTCACAAAGCCTATTCGCGCACACGCGAGGGCAATTTCTCAATTAACGGCCTGTTGGGTTTTGATATGCACGGTAAAACCGCGGGCATCGTCGGAACAGGTAAAATCGGAAGATGCCTGATATCCATACTGAAAGGTTTCGGTATGGACATCCTTGCATACGACAGGTTTCTCGATGAGGAATACGCCAAAGATGCGAAAATATCCTATGTTCCTCTCGAAGAACTGTTCGAAAAATCGGATATTATTTCTTTGCACTGCCCCCTCAACCGTGAAACCGAATATCTGATAAACAAAAAATCCATCGGCAAAATGAAACCCGGCGTTATGATAATCAATACCGGGCGAGGAAAACTGATTGACACGCAGGCATTAATAGAGGGACTTAAATGCGGTAAGATCGGTTCGGCAGGCCTTGATGTGTATGAAGAAGAGAGCGACTACTTTTTCGAAGACAGATCGGCCGATATGATAACGGATGATGTGCTTGCACGTTTATTGACATTTCCAAATGTTTTGATCACATCGCATCAGGGTTTTTTCACAACGGAGGCTTTGCAGAAAATTGCGGAAACCACGCTTGGCAATTTTAAGGAATTTTTCGAAGGCGGATATTTAAAAAATGAAGTCTGTTATAAATGTGAAAATCCATGCCTGAAAAAGCAAAATAAGCGCTGCTTCTAAGCTTTCTTGTTTTCCAAAAACAGCAAAAACAGGGATTGGATGACTGATGGGAAAGTCCCTTCAGTTCCTTTTTACTGCCATTCTGCCTCGACAAGACAATATATTCAAGGGCGGAGGTTTTGCGGTCGTGTCGAGAACGAGGTTAGCGGGAGTGGGTCAACTGCTGCTGTTCGCGGCGGGTGGCTTCCTGGAGGATTTTCTTTTCTTTGGTCGTCAAGCTGCCGATGCCGGACTGGTGAACTTTTTCGAGGACGCGATCTACCTCGGCCTCAAAATCCTGCTGCTGTTTGATTTTTCGCTGCCAGGCACCTTTACTTCGATTCATCCGCAAGCTTGTTATGCGGGGTTTGACATAAGCGTAAAACAAGCCTACACCCATTCCCGTCAGGTGAGCGGCTTCACCGCCGGCGTTTTGGCCGGACAGGAAATTCATCGCACTGATGAGTGCCGAAAGCCCCAGCAAAGTCACCATATTCATCGGAATGATGCCGAACAGATACACCTGCATCCCCGGGAATTTCACGGCGGTAACGGCCATCAGGCCGTAAATCGCGCCGGAGGCCCCTACCATCGGCCCGGCTGGAAGAATGTTGAATAATACCAAAAGGGTAAAAACGACACCGCCCATCGCCCCGCTGATCAGATAAAACCGTAAATATTTTCTGCTGCCCCAAAATCCCTCGAGCAGCGGACCGAGAAAGAACAGTATCAGCATATTAAAGAAAACATGGAAAAGACCCGTGTGCAAAAACTGATACGTAATGAGCCGCCAGACCTGAGCCATATTCCAATAACTCTCCGGATTGACGCTGAAAAGCAAAGTTATCCAACGGTACAGCGGCGGAAAAAGCATGACCAGAAAAACGGCGACGTTGATAATCAGGATATAGCGGGTCATTGGAGGCAGATTGGCAAACGGCCCGCCGGAGGTAAAATACCCCGTCCGGTCATAGTTTTCTTTCTGATAATCGCGTTCGTAGATACTCATAAAATTTCGTTCCAGAAACAATCACGATTTCTTATACTATCGCTAAAAACAGGAACGAGTTCAACCGGAAACTTGAGAAAATGGACGAATTTGGGCATTTATCGCAGGAATTACAGGGTCTTGAGGCTCAACAGATGTACCGAAAATGCGTCTGTATTGAGTCGGCACAGGGGCCGACCGTACAAATCGACGGCAGGCGGGTGGTCCTGTTTTGCAGCAATAATTACCTGAATCTGGCCGGGCATCCCAAAATCCGGCAGGCGGCGATAGAGGCGATTGAAAAGTTCGGCTGGGGGTCGGCATCGGCCCGACTGATGAGCGGCACGATGACGCCCCACGTCGAGGCTGAGAGGGCATGGGCGAAGTTCTTCGGCAAGCCAGCGGCCCTGTTTTTCGGTTCCGGCTGGAGCGCCAATCAATCCGTTTTGACCGCCCTGCCGCAGAAAGGCGACCTTGTTCTGCTCGACCGGATGGACCACGCCTCTATTATCGACGCGGTAAGGACATCTGAGGCCCAGTTTCATACCTACCGGCGGGACAATCTGGGCCGGGTTGAAAAATACCTCGCCGACCCACAGTATCGCTGTAAATACATTGTCACGGAAAGCGTTTTTTCGATGGATGGCGATACCGCCGACCTGAAGGCGCTGGCGGAGCTGAAAAATAAATATAACGCCGTCTTGATTGTCGATGAGGCGCACGCGGTGGGTTGTATGGGCAGCCGGGGGACTGGATTTGCGGAGGAAGCCGGCGTTCTGGAGGAGGTGGATATTGTCGTTGCGCCGCTGGGCAAAGGCCCGGCCTGCGGAGGAGCGATCGTCGCCGCAGACAAGGTTGTCATTGAGTATCTTATAAATAAGGCCCGGCCCTTTATTTTTACCACCGCGCCGGCACCGGCTCTGGCCGCGGCATCCCTGGCGGCACTCGAAATAATCCAAAACGACCCCCTGAGACGTTCACGTTTGAAACAAAATGCGGATTTTCTCCGGCAACAATTCTCTCAATTGGGACTCAACATTTGTTCGAGCAATACTCATATCCTACCTGTTATTGTCGGTTCAGCCGAAAAAACCGTGACAATAGCAAGAAATTTGCTGGCGGATGGCTTTTTTTGCACGGCTATTCGCCCGCCCACCGTACCTGCGGGTACAGAGAGGCTTCGAATCAGCATCCAATGTGAACACATGCGGGAACATTTAACAGGCTTGTGTGAGGCTTTGCGCCGTCATTTTTTGCATAATATTTAAGAACTCCGCAATTTTTTGGATTCTTCCAGCGTCTATTTAAGAAGGACAGGCATAGTCTATCTATGAAAACAGCCTTCTTTTGGGCCGGCCATGAATAGCCCTGGGAAGTACCCTCTACTTCCTCCTCCTTCTGCATGGCCGGCCTTTTTTTATTTTAAACAGAAAATTGCAAAAAGTATTTTTCCCCTATCTCCAACCGTCCTGCAGGATACGACCATCAGGGCAAAATGGCTTTGTTTGGTAATTTTAAAAACTATAAGCTATTCGCGTTTAGTTGTTAGCAGTTAGCGATTAGGGTTTGGGTTTTCCTGTCGGATGTTTCCTTTTAAATCAGATTCCTCACGCCGCAAGGGGGATTCGGAATGATAGTCTCTATATCATTGCTGTAGTGTTCGATTGTTCCAATGTTCCAAAGTTTTTTGCGTTTTTTTATGAAAACAAAGTCCCCTGCTACAAAACATTTTTGGCTGGTGGGG
>VGXU01000092.1 GCA_016873215.1 Planctomycetota bacterium | reverse complement strand
CGTCTATATGATTATCAACGGCTTTTCCAATTACTGGTCCTTTCAGTACCTTTCGTGGTCAATTCCGTTCTGGTTTTTTGCCCCTGTTCGCATAGCAATACCGGCCACTATTCTGGCCGGGGGTTATATATATCTGCTCTATTGGCATCTCTGCGGAAATCCATGGCTTTTAGGCCTGTGGGACTTTATAGGTCATCCGCAATGGCCCGGCTATATCGAAATCCTGCGTGACGGCGCTTTGCTGTATTTCGTACTGGCCGCATGTGTATTTCTGCTCTTTTCCGCCTATACAGAAATCCCCCGTTTACGTCAGATTATACACAAAGCCAATTGAATCATTTTATCTTACTCTTATACCAATCGCAGTGCCATTTGTGACTGTCCATAGTTTCATCCTTTGCCAAGACTTCGGCGGGACAGGTCGCGGAAATAATAGGGACAGAGCCAAGGCGGCTGCGCTACATTTTGATTTCAATGGGCTGGGATTCCCGGCCCCGGGCTTTCACTGTGCCTTTTTCTGTAATCAGTTCGATTGAGACGTTACGATTCAGTTTGGGCATTTTGCCCTCGGACTTCAGGCTTACCACGACTTGATTGCCTTTTTGGTTTGCGGCAAAATGGGTTAATCGGTAGTCGCCTTTTTGATAGCCAAATCCATCGCCGGCGTCCTCGTATAATGTGCCCGCGGCCTGGCCTTTGTCATCAAGGCAAATAACCAGCGTTAATTGCTCCAGAGAATTTTCGGTTGTGTTCTGGACTAATTTACCCAGCGGGATAATAGCGCCGCCGCGGATTTTCAACTGGGGCTGGTTGGCTTCATCGGCTGCCAAGGATATGGAACGCCAGATGCCTTGCGGCTGAGCCGGGGTTCTGATGCCTTTTTCCGCAAGGTTGGGAACAACCATTAAATCAGAACCGATTAAAAAGGCATCGTCTTCTGCACGCAGTTTGGGGTCGTCGGGATCGGCAAAGAAAACCGGCCGTGCGACGGGCAGACCTGTTTGGGACGAATCCTGAAATACCGTATACAGATACGGCAGCAGACGATACCGCCGGTTCAGGGCCGTGCGGCAGGTGTCTTCGACCTCTTTGCCGAAGGCCCAGGGTTCTTTGTCCCGGGTGTCTTTGGCTGTATGGCCGCGGGAGAATGGGAACAAGGCCCCTACTGACATCCAGCGGGCAAAGAGATCGCCGTCGCCATCGCCGACGAATCCGCCGATATCCGGACCGCTGAACGGCTGGCCGGACAGGCCCAGATTGAGCACCATCGGAACCGAGAGCTCCATATGCTCCCAGGTTAAGGAGTTGTCGCCGGTCCATGTGGCGGCATAACGCTGGCCGCCGATGTAATTGGCACGCACCAAGACAAACGGGCGTTTATCGGGATTGGCCTTTAAGATTCCTTCTCGCGAGGCTTTGACCATAAGCATGCCATAGACATTATGATACATGGCGTGATTGCCTGCGGGCAGGCCGCCGCCGCCGGCGTGAAGATTATCTTCGGGCATAGTTTTAGTCGGCACATTAAACACGGCCGGTTCACACATATCATTCCAGACTCCATCAACACCCAGGGCCATAAAGTCTTTATATAAACTTCCCCACCAGGCCCGTGTCTCTGGTCTGGTATAGTCAGGAAAAGCACACATGCCGGGCCAGACTTCGCCGTGGTATTCGGTGCCGTCGGCTTTCTTGACAAAATGGTCGCCCGCGACGCCCTGGTCATAGACAAAATAGTCCTTCTCGGCCTTGACACCGGGATCAATCATCCAGATTGATTTGAAACCCATTTGGTGAAGGCTGTCGTTGACTCCCTTGGGGTCGGGAAAGCCCTTGGGGTCGAATGTGAAAATCTTGAATTTGTCCATATAGTCAATATCCATCCAGATGACATCGCAGGGGATATTGCGGTCACGGAAACCTTTGGCGACTTCCAGCACGCGAGCCGCGGGGTAATAGGAATAACGGCACTGATGATAACCAATGGCCCATTTAGGCGGCAGCGGTATGGTGCCGATGAGTTTAGCTAATTTTTGCATCACAGCCTGAGGCGAATCGGCATCGATGACAATCACCGGATAACCCGGACCTTCGGCGGCAAAGACAATATCTTCCGTCAGGTCAATACGGCAGCGATACGTGGTATCAGCCAGCACTCCAAATGCGGTACCATCCGGGCGAACCGCCAACACCCAGGGATGCGACTGATAAAGCGACTTTGTCGTTGGGCCGTAACCATAAGCGTCCGTGTTCCAACATTCGATGACAGAGCCGTTACGCAACAGAGGGCCCATGACTTCGCCCGTGCCATAGAGGCTTGTGCCCGGCTCGATATCGACCCGGGCGGCGTATCGGCCGTCTTTATCGACAGAAAACTGGGGCGAGACGGTCCATTTGTTCGGTGCAGAGCCTTGGACTTTGGGATCGGCGACGAGAGCCAGCGATGGAGGCAACGTGTCAGGCTTTGCGCCTTCGGCATAAAAACGCACAACACCTTTATCAAGAAGCTGCGATTGCCCGCCGACTTTCGCAGCGGAACAACCTGCCGCCATACACAAAACACAAACTAAACTTGCATAGACGATCCATTGTTTTAGATTCTTTGTCATAATCGTTTCCTTTATTTAGTTTATTAGAATCGCTTTCATCGATGCGATGTTGACATAATTACACGAGGTCATTCCGCTGCCCATCCCCCGGTACGGTTCGTAATGGTCAAAATAGCTCATATTGCGGGCATATTCGTCTTCGAATATCTTGATCATATAATTAACCCCGGCCTTCAGCTCCGCTTCAAACGCTGTGGAGTCAAGATAGCGTTTCCAGTCAGCCGTGTGAGGCATGATCAAATAGGCCGATGCCACGGGTTTGCTTTCTCCGGCCTGTGTAATTTCAATCCGTTTGACGCCGCAGGTCACGCCGGTATTGATGGGACCCAGACCATTGGAGTATTTGACGCTTAACAGGTAACGACCGCTTTTTTCGACTTTAAACGGGTCGATTTGAAGCGTATGTTCGGGTTTGCCCCAGTTTTCAAAGTGGTGATTATCCACGAGATTGCCGCCGGTGTTTTTCATCGAGCCAGCGGGGATTTCGATACGGTTACCCTGGGGACAATAGGTTTGTACAGGGGTTACATGCGAGCAGTTGTGATAACCGGGATAGAATGCTTCAACCATGTAAAAACAGGTTTTGTCAACCGTGGAATCGGGGTCTGTCCACTGGGTTTCAGTGATACCGGCGGCACATAATTGTCCGTTGCGGTAAATGTTAAAACGGCCTTTTGTTTCTCCGTTGGCGTCATAACTAAGCTTGAGCTTTCCATTTTCAGCAGCAATATCACCCTTCCATTCCGGTTGTTTTGGCCCGAAGATATTATTGGTACTTTTCCCGCTGATCAGATTGATTTTGTCCTCAGCTTTTGCCGCGGCCGCGGAAAGCCAGATTTGCCAATGGTTTTCCTCGTTCAAACTTGCGGCCGGGATAAACTCTTTTGGGATCGGTTTCTGGTTCAGGGTGATTTGATCAATGGTATAGATTCCCTGGAATTTGTCGCTCAAGTTCGGCAAGTGGATTGAAACCGTAATGGTCTTGCCGCGATAGGTAAAGTTTTCCAAACGGAGAGCCCCGCCGGCATCAAAATATTCCCGGTGCATCCGGCCGGTCACACAGGGTAGAAACCGGACACCCTCTGAGTCCGTTTCCATGCCGAATAGCACATCCTGCACCATCGCCATGTAACCTGCGACCGACCAGAGCTGGCGGCGGGAATTGATGACCGGTCCTTCAATGCCGTTGACTTTAGCAAAGGCCTGGCCTGTGACGAAATCAAAGTTTTCCATATTAGACAGGTTCAGGGCCGTTCCCCGAACCAGAGAATAGACCGCGTGGTCCACGGCAAGACTATTGCCGGTTTGTTTGGCTGCTTTGAGCCAGTAGGCTGTAACGAAGGGCCAGATTGCCTGATTGTGATAAATCGGCACAGTCTGCTCCTGCGGCCAGACGACCGGCGGGCCGTATTTGCCCTGCGGGTAATTGGCGATGATTTTTTCGCTTTGAGTCTTGTCGGCGATACCGTAGAGAATCGCCAGCGACTGGCCGAGCAGGTCGAAGCGGTTCAGTTCGATCTTGACCGGCTCATCGAGAATGATGGAACAATACATGCCTTTGGATTCCAGATAGAATTCCTGATTGATGGCCGTTTTGAGTGCATCGGCCCAGGCGGTATATTGTTTTGCCTTCTCTGTAAGTCCTTTTTGGGAGGCCAGTTCGGCAGCGGTTTTGAGTATCTGGTAATGGCCGACATTGGTCGAAAGCGCCTTGGATTTGGCGATTGCCACGACGTTGTCTTTTGTCCAGCCCGGATACGACTGCTCGCGCCAGTCGAGAAACGACTGCTCGCCGCGATACAGGCCGTCTTCGGGATCAAATATGACCTGACGGTCATGCTCGATGGTGTCATGCAGGATCTGCCATGTGTCGTCCAGAAATCTTGTCCTCGATGGGTCATCGAGAAAGTGCAGCAATTTGGCGGCACCGATGGCCCAGACAACACGGTCCGTGGATACGGGGTAACTGCCACCGGAACCGGTATCTTGCACAATCTGACGGGCAAATTGGCCTTTGATGTCGCGTTTGAGCCGTGTGGTTTTAAATAGAAGCGAGTTGACACAGCGCTGCGGGTCCAGAGAGGCCAATCCCAGGTCGACTGAATAGGAAATATCCCGCGTCCAGACGTAAGTCCATTTTTCGCCGGTCTGAAAATAGGGACGATTCATGGATTCGCGAATCTCAAAGCTGCCGTCACGTATTTCATCAACGGCATTGAGGCGGGCGTCATCAAGCGTCATCGCATACAGGGCATCAAACATTTCATTGCCGCTGCGAAGACAGAGAGCGCTTTTGCTTTCAGAAACGGTTCGTGTTTTATCGGCCGGTTCATTATCCCGCAGTGCGGCCGTGGTAGTTAAGGTGTAGCTTTTTGTTCCTTCGGTCTGTTGTGTCTGCAGCCTTACGGCGTTGTTGTTCTCACCGAAGGAGTCTGCATTCATTGAACCATAGGAAATAGTGCCAAGTATTACGAATACGAAACACGGATACACAGTTTGAATTTTCACAAGCTTCTTCCCTGAATTTATTTTTATGGTATTTCCAAATAATCAAGATGGATTATTTCAATCAAACAGCCACACGGATATAAAGGCGTATAGATCCGTTATATCCACCTGTCCGCCGGCATCCATATCCGCTCCGCCGCAGGAAGCCCAGGAGCCGCAATCCTGCTGCCAATATCCGGCAAATAACGCAAAGTCCTTCATATCAAC
>VGXU01000091.1 GCA_016873215.1 Planctomycetota bacterium | reverse complement strand
AAAATCATCGATGCCGCATCGCAGAGGGCCTTTTCCGGGTCGGGATGGACCTCCATAAAGAGGGCGTTTGCGCCGGCGGCGACGGCAGCGCGGGCCAGAACCGGCGCTAATTCTCTGCTGCCGCCGCTGGATTGTCCCAGCCCGCCCGGCCGCTGCGTGCTGTGCGTGCAATCAAATACGACCGGACAGCCCAGGGCCTGCATTTCAGGAATCGCCGTCATATCGTTGACTAATCGGTTGTAGCCGAAAAACGTGCCCCGTTCGGTCAGCAGAATTTTATCATTGCCGCAATCGCGAACTTTGCCGACGGCGTTTTTCATTTCCGCCGGCGACACAAATTGCCCTTTTTTGACATTGACGGCCTTGCCTGTTTTGGCGCAGGCGACTAATAAATCCGTCTGACGGCACAAAAACGCGGGGATCTGCAAAATATCCACAACCCTGGCGACCGACTGGGCCTGGGAGATTTCATGCACATCGGTCAATAACGAAAGCCCGGTCACCTGTCGGACTTTGTCCAATGTACGCAGGCCTTTTTCCATGCCGGGACCGCGAAAGCTGTCGATACTGGTACGGTTGGCCTTGTCAAAACTGGCCTTGAATATGATGTTGATGCCGGTTTTCTTGCCGATACCGACCAGCTCTTTTGCGATTTCCAGGCACAGACCTTCATCCTCGATGACGCAGGGTCCCGCAATCACAAAGAAATCACCTTTTAATCCAATTTGAATATCGCCAATCTGAAACGAATTTGCCATTTTGCTTTTCCTTTTTTTGCCACAGAGGGCACAGAGGAGAATGAAATAAATATTTCTCTGTACTACACTACAATCCATTAATTCCTTGTTTATTCTGCTCGATTTTTTCTATGCCACTCCGTAACTTATTTTAATAAAATATCTTATACTTATTTTTAATCTGTGAAAATCTGTGAAATCTGTGGTTAATAATTTTTTTCTCTGTGTCCTCGGTGATCTCTGTGGCAAATATATTTTATCCGATCATTCTTCTGATTCGTGTTCGAATACCCGCGGGTTTTGCCCTGGGCGGGACGAGGACCTGGATTGCCTGCGGAATAATGCTGATATCCAGGGGCAGCGACGGTCCCGGGTCGCCATCGAGTTCTGTGAGCATGGTATTGCATTCGGACTCCACACGGATCGATTGGGCCTGCGTATAAAAAGCATGTTTACTTCGGTGATTCAGTTTGAGTACCGTCATAACCGCGTGTTTAAGGAGGCTCCAGCAGTGGCTGCATCGAAACACACAGACATCCAGCAGGCCGTCGCTGAAGTCAGCCTTATTGAGAATTCCCAGCCCGATGGCATAACGCGAGATATTGCCGACAAACAGCAGCCCGCGGCCGCTGAAGAATTCTTTACCATCGACCGTGATTTTCATCGCCGGAAAATCATAATCCCAGAATGTCCGCCAGAGAGGCCAGAAATAACTCAGATGGCTGATATGTCCTTTGCGTACGGATTGGACGCGGTGTACAACCTTGCCGTCAAAGCCGATGCCGGCAATGGATGTAAAATGCCGCTGGTTGGCGATGCCAAGGTCAAGGGGACGGACATGGCCGGATTCAAACGCCTTGATGACGGTTTCCGGCCGGACGTCAAATCCAAGTTCATTGGCCAGCAGGTTTTCCGTCCCGCAGGGGATAATCAGCAGCGGCTTTTTCGAGCCGCTCAAGCCATGGACGACTTCCCGGATTGTGCCGTCACCGCCGGCCGCGGCGACCAGTTTATAGCGGTCATCGGCCCCGGCCTGTTGTGCCAGTTGGCAGCCATGCTCAAGTGAGTTGGTATATTCGACATGCAGGTCATACCCGTGCTGTTCAAGGTAGGCCCGGAAAGTGCCGACCAGCCGCTTATTGCTGCTGGCGCCGGACTTGGGATTGACGATAAAGAAAATCGATCCATCCTGTGGCTGTATCATATGTGGACTTCTTATCTCTTGTATTGAAACCTGTTTTGATATCCAATAACCATGATTATATGGATAACATATCAAAGTTTACCGTAAAATAAAGCCCAAAGCTTGCCATCTTGACATAAAAATAAAAAGCCTTGTAAGCGGGCGACTTACAAGGCTTGATTTGTGTTTTGTGTAAAAATCTTGTTTTCGGGTAGTACTTATACCTGTTTGTGTTTTCTGAAGAGCAGTCCGCCCAGGGCCACCAGGGCCATGCTGGCCGGTTCCGGGATACAGGCAATGATATTGTCGATAGCCAGTTCCTGCCCGCCAATACCAAATGAAGAGATGGGTCCAACAGCAAAGATGGATCCGGATGCATTACTTCCCGTTACAAACACCGTTGCGCCGCCGATTGTCGTGCCGTTTAAAGCCGAGAAATCCGCAGCTTTTTTCAGATCACCGTTGATGGACAGGTTGACATTCCCGCCGTATTCTCCAAACATCAGCGAGACACCCGACAAAGGTTTGACCGCATAGCTGAAATTCAGGTTGATGTTATTAAACCAGATTTCGTTACCGGCGCCCCCGGCTTTACCGTCATTCTTGACCGTTGCAACGCCAGCCAGAGTCGATCCGCTGGCCCAGAAATACTCACCGCCAGTCGCAGTCATCCCTCCGGATGTGAATGTGTCGCCGACATGAAATTCGTTGCCGAGAGTCAAGTTTTCAAACGTTACAACATAAGCGCCGGCAACACTGCAAATACACACGAAAAGCAGCAAACAAACAATTTTCCTCATCACCATTTCTCCTTTCGAAAGAGTATCTTTACAAAACATTCGCTCCGATAAATACACCTGCACGCGAAACGACAGACGTATACCCTTTCCACCCCAATTCAATCTGCAAGTTAACAAATACGTGTCTCTATGGTTTAGCTTTTTCGTTTTCCCAAGAGCAAGCCGCCAAGAGCCAGCAAGGCCAGACTGGCCGGTTCCGGGACAGTACCGGGTTCAGCGGACGCATCAAAAGCCGCTGTCGCAGTGAATCCGCCGCTGAAAGCTTTCTTTGCGGCAAATGCAAAACTGAACTGCTCGTCCTGATACGTGTTGGTTAATGCAGAACCGGAAAATGTCGCATCTTCGCTGCCGAAGACAAATTTACCAATCACGCCATTGGTGAAATTGATTACAAACAGAGGGTTTGCGGTAGTGCCGGAGGCATAAAAAGAAATGGTTCCTGTGCCCGTATAGCCATACTCGTTCGGCAGTATTTGGGTACTAATGGCTATAGCGCTCATATTAAACCATACGTTGTTGTATGATGTGCCCTCGTTGGGAAGTTCGAGAGTCAGGCCGCCCTTGCCGTCGGCCCAGCCGCCCGTAATCGTGTTGCTGGTCCAGTTCACAGAGAACAGCGGATCACTGCTGCCAAGGGACGGATTTGCAAATGTCGCTACGGTAAAACTTGCCTGTGATGACACGGAAACCAATAAAACTAAAACCAACAAACAAAGAAGTCTTCTCATCATGTTTCTCCTTTCGAAAGAGTATCTTTACAAAACATTCGCTCCGACAAATACACCTGCACGCGAAAAAACAGACGTATACTCTTTCAACCCCATTGTGAACAAAAAGACTCGCAAATCACTGCGTATCGAATAACAAACCGCTACTCTTTCCGCCCCACAGATAGAATCTGACTTACAAGTAACCGTGTATTAAAAATGTACTTACTCTTTCCACCCCATATTTCAAAACCTAATTTAACAAACGATGAAACATTTGTCAAGAGAAAAAAATAGAAAAAATAAAAAAATTTAACAGCCAGCCGGCCGCTAAAAGAGGGTATCTTGTATTCGCGTCGGTTTTTTGTCTTGATAATAGGTAGGGGTATAATCAGCGACCACCATCCGAATCTGCTGCAAATTTGCTGCAGCAGTACTTACTGCCCCAAAAAAGGGAAAGCAAAAAACTCGTAAGTCTTTGTCATTAAATAAGTTAACGCAATAAGCATGGTCGGAGTTGAACCGTCGATACATGAATTACAAGGAAATGTTATACTAACAATCAGGAGTATAAAAACAACATCACCCCAACCTTTGGGACGTTAATAACCTTTTTATCGTTTCGGCATTTCACGACTCATTGGTATTTCATTTCTCAACATTTTGGAAGCTTTACCAGTTAACCATAAGTAGTGGTCCGAAGGCATTCCGTCCATCGTAATAAATTTGGCAATATCGCTTACCGGTGGAGTATCCGTACATTTAAATATTGCTGTTCCTTCATTCACTTCATCAAACATAGCAACGTAAATCATGTTTGCCCCGGCATGAATAGCAGTATAAAATTGCTGCCAGTAAAACTTGCCGCCTAATCTTGGAATTGATCCAACCGGTTTCAGCTCGATTCTTGAAGAATTACGACTTAGGTTATGCCAGCTAAATCCAGGCGTAACACAAGGGGCATAATCAATATGGTACTCTTTGCACCATTTCATATCATTTACTATCATATCGCGGTATCGATCCATCTCATAATAAAGAACCGATGTGAATCGCTGAACCATCCAGGGCATTACAACGTCTGATTTTTTAATTATTTCATGTAAGTAGGGATCCGGCAGGCAATCAATTTTAAGATCTCGCCAATAAGTCGGAACTCCAACCATTATCGAACATCCGCCATATTCCGGATCGTTTTTCAAGAAATCTATTAACTTAAGAACCCCGATTTTTCGAATATTATAGGATCTGTCAGGAAACCCTAATCCCCATATAGCCACTAAGGGTTTACCGTTGTGATGGAGATATGTATTTGTACCCTCCTGATTTGTTATTCGTAACGAATCAACCAAAAACTTCCAATCTTCAATTACAGAAGAACAATCCTCCCCTGACCTTCTCAACCCGGATAAATCATACATTAATGCGATAGCCCGTTTGTTTTTCGATGCAGCTTCAAATGCATGTTTTAGAATTTGTACAGAAACGTCATCCAGCTTTGGATTTCTGGTTCTACTAAAAAAACGCTGCATAAAAACGCCATCTACGCCATACTCCTTCATCCACTTAAAATGGAGATCAATCGTGCCTTTGTCTCCTGAATTAAAAAATTTAGCTGTTGATCCATCGGACATTTTAAAACCGGTTGGATACGTTTTTTCATATTCACTGACATCCGGCCATATATCAAGTCGAGCCCTTGCCTGATCTGTGTAAATTGTTCCATTTTCCACAATAAACCAACCTTGATAACCCGCCATAATAAGGCCTTTGTATGATGGATATATCGAACCAGTACCGTGTTTAACCTGGCCTGTGACTGGTGTTGAAACAGCAAGAACTAAAATCAGGAAAAATATTTTGTTTAACATTTATATCTCCTTGAGAATGTAATATATCATCGCTGGGATTTTCTATTTAGTGTTGAGCCTTTTCGGCTTTAATCATAACAGAACTCCTTGAAAATAATCTATTATGCTTAACATCATTAGAATTCTTTGTTTCAAGCAATGCTGAGTCTGTTTTCCTGTCCTGAAATCTCAGGTTATATTTTCTCCACAATTCTTTCTGTTGTCAAGGGGGCACAGGCTTTATCGTGATTTTTTCGTAAATAAGGCTGGATGTCCAGCGTCAAGCATAATTTCCTTCCAGCGACAGACATTTCTTCCCTTTTATCATAACAGTTATCTCATGACAAGTAGTTCTTAAGGGGGTGCCCCCATGGGGGCCCC
>VGXU01000090.1 GCA_016873215.1 Planctomycetota bacterium | reverse complement strand
AAAAAAAAATGGCGCGACAACCGAATTATAGAACGGCCGACCGCCATCGCCGAAAACATTAGGAATCACCATTGAAACGGCCGGGACATTGTTATTCTTTGACCACTGTTCCAGCAGTTCCATAGCTCGTTTTTTGCCGCGGCCGTACTCGTTGTCTCTTTCGATCTGTGTACTGGAGGAAAAGAGAATATAGGGTTTATTGCCGGATTTATCCACGTATTCCAGCAATTTTTCCATCAGCTCGATATTTTTCTGATAGACAATCTGCGGCTCGTGACGATTGACGCCGGCCAGATGAACGATTACTTCGGCATGCTTTGCAAAATTCACATACGCGTCGGGATTTTCATAGAAATTATCGTCATAGGGCAAGACTTCAATGTCCTTTTCCCGGGACAAGCGGTCTTTGAGATGTGTCCCGACAAAACCAACCAGGCCGGTAATACCAATTTTTTTCATAATTTTCCTTCCACGAAATACACGAAAAGCACTAAATTTATTTATTTCTTTTTAATTTCTTCCACAAAATACACGAAAAACACTAAATATTTTTGTATTTTTTACATGAAAACTACCAACTACATTAAAAGATATTCTGTTGTTTTGTGATTTTTGTGTGGTTCGTGGTTAATGTTTTCTTCCACGAAAATACACGAAATAATATTTATTTAAAAAAAGAATTTACTACAAAACCAGACGGCAGATTTGAGCTTTAGGGTGTGATCCAAAGTTGACCAATAAACCCAATTTGAAACCGGTTGCTTTCAGATAGTTGAGAACCTGGGCTTTGTGTTCATTAGCAATCTTTTCTGCAGCTTTTAACTCCACAATAATTTTCCCACAGCAGACTAAATCCGGCTTGAAACTTTGATTGAGCGGTTGGTCCTTATACAATAGCTGCAACTCGGATTGAGCTACAAAAGGAATATTTCGTTCCTTTAATTCCCTTTCCAAGCATTCCTGATAGACTGACTCTAAGAATCCATGGCCCATTTGGCGGTACACTTCAAAAACCGCCCCCTGAATAGCATAAGATTCTTCTTTGAAAATGAGATCAGTCATATTTATTCTCTTCCACGAAACATACTAAAAACCATGTAAGAACTGTTTTATTTATTTTTTCCACTAAATACACGAAAGACACTAAAGAGTTTTTATTTAATCACTACATTAATTTCAGTATCTTTATTTTGTGAATTTAGTGTGGTTTGTGATTATTTTTTTCTTCCACGAAAGACACTAAGAACACGAACTATAATTTTAAGATTTTAAGCATTAAGCTTCCCGGCGAGAATGGGCAACCCAAAAGCTCGTCGGAGCCGGGAAGTTTTACTATATTTTTTTCTTCCACGAAAGACACAGAAAGCACTAAAACAAGATAGGGAATTATTTTTTGTGAATTTCGTGGTTATTTTTTTCTTCCACGGAATACACTAAAAACACGAAAGAGATATTTTTTTAGATGGGAATTACAGGATTAATGTGATTTTTTCACCATGAAGAGCATGAAGCACAGGAAGTTATACCCTTCAGGGTAGTAAATGCCCGCGAGAAAAGTTGTAACTGACTATTTCTAAGGCACTTACCCGCGGTGAAACGGATAATTTCAACTGCGATCAGTATATATAGTTATTTCATTTTTCGTGAATTTCGTGTTTTTCGTGGTAAGCATTTCTACTTCCAGTTTTTCAGTTCTGCAACAACTTCGGGCAAGGTCAGCAGGAGTTTTTCCACTTGTTTGACATTCAATTGCTCTGTATTGTGCGAGTGGTAATCTTCCAACTGGATTTCTTTTTTATCGCCCTTGGTGAAGTACAAGGCATAATTCAGATTGCGGTCGTCCAGTGAAATACGATAATAATCACCCATATCATCAGCCCGAACCATTTCCTCCCGGGTAACCAGCGTTTCATAGAGCTTTTCGCCGTGTCGAATGCCGATAACGTTAATCGGAACATCGGATTTGAACAGATTCTTTACGGCCTGGGCTAAATCCATAACCGTGCAGGCGGGGGCTTTTTTGACGAAAATATCTCCGGGCCGGGCATGGGTAAAAGCAAAAAGCACCAGATCCACTGAAAAATACAACGGCAAAAGGAAGCGGGTCATTTCCGGAACTGTCAGAGTCAGGGGTTTACCCTTTTTAATCTGGTCGATAAACAGCGGAATCACCGAGCCGCGGGAACACATGACATTGCCATAGCGAACACAGGACACGACGGTATTGCCAGCACTGCCGGCACGCCCCGCAGCCTGGGCGACTTTTTCCATCAGCGACTTGGTCATACCCATCGCATTAATCGGATAGACTGCCTTGTCGGTGCTGAGACAGACCAGGCATTTGACCTTGTTTGCGATGGCAGATTCAATGACATTATGGCCGCCGATGATATTGGTCATCACGGCCTGCATCGGGAAGAATTCGCAGGACGGCACCTGCTTTAAGGCGGCGGCGTGGAAGACATAGTCCACACCTTTCATCACGTTATCGACACTGTCACGGTCACGGACATCGCCGATATAGAACGACAGCCGCGGTTCACTGTAGTCTATACGCATCAGCTCCTGCTTAAGCTCATCGCGGCTGAAGATGCGGATTTGCTTGACTTTGGTTTTTAACAGACGATTGACCATCGCCTTGCCAAACGAGCCGGTTCCGCCAGTTACTAAAATCGTTTTGCCCGCAATAGTTTTCATTTCATATCTCCAATTGATTTCTTTTTACAAAATTATTGACGTATTTTTCTGTGATATCGAGACTGCTCTCAGTTTGAAGGCCCGTATAAGCCATAGATAAAATTGCCACTTACGGCCAACAATTTTCTTGAACTAATAATCCGCAAGTCATCCACTCTGAGGCAAAGTAAATGAAATCCGTCATATCAACTTTACAGTCCCCGCTACGATCCATCGAAGAAGGATTTGGACAATCTGCAGACGGGTCCAGGCCCGACATGGTTTTTATCAGGCTGTCAGTTTCAGCAAATCCAGAATACATTCCTAATCGCAATTGCGGGTTAGAGATATAAATGGGTGTTCTGTCACCAGTCACTGTGTCCATAAAGTGAGCATACAAATAAATGGTATATGTTCCGGATTCATAGAAAAAACCATTTAATATAACCTCGTTCCATTGATTCAGTGCGGCGCTCAAATTGCCTGCTGCAGCGCTGAAATCTTTATACGCTGCTATATGGCCAAATGGGGTATCGATTCTAATCTGCACCTCCTGTGTCAAATTAAAGTCGCTTGCCATGTAGACTTTGCAGCGAAACGTGAACGGTTTTAACAAATTTGCCGACACAGTCTCCGAGGGTATGGTGTATTTAGCAAGATGACTTGTACCCGTAGTCGGAGTTATTTTCATAGAATCCGCTTGCCCCGGTTCCACAATTGTATTCTCAACAGATATCGTCGCATAAATAGTTGACCAATTACCATAATTAGCCGTTGTCAGAAAATTAGAATTAAAACTATCTTTTATCACGGGTCGGCCGAACGGCTTAAAGATACGATACACAGTAATACTTCCATAGTTTGGCAATCCATTTAAATCGGTACCCGTATTGTCCGTAGTCCACATCGGTATACCGCCCAAAGCAGGACAATAACCTATTCCTATAAACGGATTAGGCAATGATCCGGTATAGGATGTTTTAGTATATTTCATATTATAAATTAGATAGATCCCTGTCCGATCTTCGGTCACAGCATATTGTTTATTTTCTGTGTCGCCGACAACGGGAAGGGTCCCCAATATAATAATCCCATCCACTTCTACGGCCGAAAATCCTTGTTTGCCGTTGTTTCTGCCGAGTAGGATTCTTTCTCCGGTGGTCAGATTTTGCCGCCAAACCGCTCCGCCGCCAGCATATGCCCCGCCGGATTCCCATATAAGCTGGTCTGGACAAAATGTAATATAATCCTCACCATTATAGGTTTCAAAATGAGCCTGAATCAGCCGGTAGATCTGCCGGGTATTCACTTGCCGAAAACCATCCTGATTGACTACAAACGCATTTGCTGTATCGTGCAGATCGTCTGCCGAGGCGGCATTCAAAAGATAATTTGGATCCATCCCCGGACGATTTTTACGTAAAATCTGATCTGGATTGGGCGCCCCTGTGTCAATGATGGTATAAACTGCAGAGTTTCTTGTTATCGTATCATTTCTATCCAGACAGCCCCATTTTGTTTTCCAGTCCGTCGCCCAGCAATCTGTCCCCGGCATCATGCCGCCGTTGATTCTCGCATCGCCGAGAAAGAAATCGTCTATATTGTCGCAAATTAAAGTCGCTGCATGATGATCGCTGTCGCCACAGTGAATATAGAGTTTGTTTTTGAAATATTGTATTCCATGAAAATGCCGGATACAATCACTGGTACTGGCTGCACTGCAGCTGGCAATCCGAAACAACGTGGTCCACGTTGCCCCGTTGTCTTGGGAGCCGTAAATCTCGCGAGCGAAAAAGGAATCGCCATAGTGAGCATAAAGAATCCTTCCGCCGCCGATATTACAGAAGTTGGGATACAACTGCGTATTTGAAAACGGCAGTCTAATCGTCGGTGAATCCGACGCATACGAACTCATCAGCAGCACCCAGGTCGAGCCGCCATCGGTGCTGCGCAGCACCACCGAGCGAACAACGCCAGCCACACCGTCATAGCTGGAAGCGGCACTGCTCTGCGCGAGATGCAGATACAAATTCTGCGCCTCATCATGCCAAACATAATATATACCGTTGAACTTGCGTTTGTCCGGCGAATCCGTATTGACCAAATCACGCACATAATAATCTGTGTCAGCAGCCAATCCGGCAGGCAACGTGCCTGTTGATGATACCCGCACCACGACCCCATCAGCTCCCAGCACCGCAACCAATAACGCAAGCTGATCATAGCCGGTCGATGACACTACACCGAATGTGGTGGACTGAGAAAATCCGGCACCATAATACAACGTATGAGTCCCGGTTCCGGCCGAGGTGATATTGATTGCCTCACCGCCCGGCACTGCGGCCAGCTTCAGCGAAGTAGAACGAAAACTCGACTTTTTCGTTAAGGCTGTACCATCATACACATATAATATCGCACCAGCATCAGCCGTCTCGCCCGCCCAAAAACCGTGCGATGTACTGCCTACAGGTTTGAGTGTACCGCCGAATAGACCGGATTTTTCCGGTATCGGCACCAGCCTTGGCCGCGTCAAATCAGCATTAGATACCGTTTGTCCCCAGCCGGCTATTGCCAGAAACAGGAATAAGACCCTTACGATCAATCTATGCATTATCGATGTCCCGAAAGCTAAAAAAACAATAGTTTTAAGTTTATACTTTTCACGATTGATATTTTCCGTTTTCAAGACCGGTGCCATGCTTGTCTCGGACAAGCATGTTCGGCTCCCATCATGCCCACGCAAACCGACGTGGGCATGGCACCTGACGTTTGTTTTTTCCGTATGAAACGGAAATTTTCAACTGCGAGCAGTATAAGATAACGGATTTCAAGCTTGTTTGAAAAAATTATTACAATACATACGGAATTTGCTTTTCCGGCGGCAATACCGAGTTTAAAGCCTGAATAATGATTTTTTCCTGATACTGCGGGGTATAATATTTATCAATAACCTCTCTGCAGGCTGCGGACATTTTTTCTTTACACGGCACAGGATATAACATCTGTTCTATTTTTGCCACCAAATCCTCAACTTCTCCATCGCGAAAATAACGACCTGTTTTACCTTCGACAATCGTTTCAATTTCAGGACCGTGTTTGCCCCGCGTATTTTCACATGTTAATAACGGCGTCCCATAGACTAAACTGTGCATTGCAATCAGACCCACCGGTCCGGGCACCACACATAAGTCCGCCGCACAAAACAGCAATCCTAATTTTTCTTCCTCATAGCAGGCGCCAATAAACCGCAAGCGATCTTCCACATCCAAATCCCGGGACAACTGCTGCAGGGTGGATTTTTCTAATCCATCACCCACTAAAACCATATACACGCCGCGCCCCTGCCGTTTAAGCCGGGCAATAGCTTGAATCTGCAATTCGATCTGTTTGCCTTTTTCAAGACGGCTGGAGTTGATAATCAAACGAGCTTCATAGCTTGCCGCACCGCATTCTGCCCGGCATTGCCGTATTTGCTCAGGAGTTATCGTTTCCCGAATCGCTTTTTGTTTGGGG
>VGXU01000089.1 GCA_016873215.1 Planctomycetota bacterium | reverse complement strand
CGCGAGGGTCTTTTTAATTCAAGTCTTTTTGCCGGGCAATTTGGATACAAAATGTCGCCCGCTGGGGGTACCCCCAGCCCACAACTTCTTTAGTTCTTGATACCGTTTCATCGTCATACATCTTATCTTCATCAGGGGGATACGATGTTCCCTTCCCATTCCACCAGCCAGGCAAAAAAACCTTTACAAAACCTCCTCCACCCCGTATTATGTGATTTTCGTGCCGAGGTAGCTCAATGGTAGAGCACGGCTTTCGTAAAGCCGGGGTTGTGGGTTCAAGTCCCATCTTCGGCTGTTGAATATGACTCCAATTTCACAAGAAAAACTTCACACGCTTCGGCAAAAGCTTGCCCGTTTAAATCGCGTTTTGATCGCCTTTTCCGGAGGCGTGGACAGCACCTTTTTGCTCAAAGTCGCCGTCGATACCCTCGGCAAAGACAATGTCCTCGCCGGCATCGCCGTTAGCCCCTCGCTGTCCGAATATCAGCATCAGCAGGCCCGAACACTGGCCCGGCAATTCGGCATCCGCCTCGAAGAAATCCCTCTCGACGAATTGCACGACCCCGCCTATCGCGCCAACAATTCTGACCGCTGCTTTCACTGCAAAAGCCGGCTGTATAAACTCCTGACCGAAAAAGCCAGACAGGAAAATATCCCGCACATTCTCTGCGGCAGCAATCTCGACGATAAGTCCGACTACCGCCCCGGCAATCATGCCGCCGAGGTCTTCGGCATATTAAGCCCAATGATGGACATCGGCCTGACCAAATCTGAAATCCGCGAACTGAGCCGCGAAATGGATTTACCTACGGCGGACCTGCCTGCCTCGCCCTGCCTTGCCAGCCGGGTTGCTTACGGACTGGAAATCACGGAAGAAAAACTGGCGCAGGTGGAAAAGGCGGAGGATTTTCTGCGGAGGTTGGGCTTTGTGGAATTTCGCGTTCGCCATCACGGCGACATCGCCCGCATCGAAATCAATCCCGGTGAATTTGCCAAACTTACTTCCGATACCACCCGCAGGCAAATCACTGATGAATTGAAGAAACTCGGCTTCCGCTACATTACATTGGATTTACAGGGCTTCCGCTCCGGCTCAATGAATGAACAATTAACCACAGACCAAAAGAGAAAGTAGGAATTAAAAACGAAGAACTCTCCTGCCTTCTGCTTTTTTCTTCCCATCTGTGGCAATTTTAATTCGTCAATCCCGCAATCGCCGCCCCGATGAGCGTAGTCTTTTGCTTATTTGTTCAATTCTTCTCGAATGCTTTGCGGCAGAGAGGATTCAAGGTGCGGAAATTTCTCGACGATACGAAAGATGTCGGCCAGGTCTTTTTGCCGTTTGCTTTTCCGCCGGGTCGTATCCATATAAGCCCAGACTTTGCCCTGCAGGACGTCTTCAACCCGTGCAACCCTCATCGCATAACCCAGCACATTCCTGCCGTCAGCGCCGGAAACAAATTTCTGGTAGCGCGGGTCGGTCTGAAGCTGAATCCGTAAATCCGAGCCGGCGGCCGTGAAGTTGAGGCTGTGCTCAAATTGCTCTATTTTTAAGCCGCGTTCTTTGGCCGCTTTGCAGATAGTATCAATGTCTTCCACGGCGGCGACAATATCCAGATCAAGGCTCACAACCGGCTCAACATAAGCGTTCACCGCAAGTCCCCCAATCAGGCAATACCGCGAACCCGTTTTGGAAAGAATGTCTAAAAGAATCTGGATAATGTCAGATTCCCCGTTTGCCATTTTGTTGATAAATTCCCTGCCGGTCATCCTATTTCTTCCTTCAAGCCAACGAACCAAACTCTAACGATTGAATATTCTCTTCTCCCCATATTGTCGTTCAAACCGCCGCTCAGGGCAAGAAAAAACTGTCGGGCGGCAACCACCTCATCCCGATACGTCGGGATGAGGTGGATAACCTTTGTCATTCCGGGCTTGACCCGGAATCCAGTGGTTTTATAGTGGATTCTGGCTTTCGCCAGAATGACATCCCTTTTACAGGGATGTCAATTTGTCAGCCCTGCAATCGCAGAACCGATGAGGGTGGCGTTATCGACACTGATGATTTCCGTGTAAATCCCGCGTTTGTCTTCGAGATGCTGTTTCAGATAAAACTCCACACGCGGCTTTAATGTCTTCATCTGATAAAACGTCGTCCCCTCGGCGACGATACAGACCGGCCTTGTCGGGTCTGTTCCTTGGCCGCACTTGACAGCCATCGCCGATAAATTAATCGCCGTCAATTTGGCCGCCCGTTCAACCATGCGGTCGGCAAGATAACACAACGCCAGCGTATCGTCACTGGTGCCGTTTTTGCAGGCATTGGCCAGAAGGTTATCCCCAAATGGATACAGCATAAAATAATTCAAATCTTTCGTATCCAGTTCCGTAATCTGCATCACGGCCTGCCCCGCCGCGGGCGAAAGCAGTTTGTCCCTGCACGCTTTTTTCATCACATGCAGACTCAGCGGTCCCAGGTACGCCCCGGAAATCATCTTCTCTAATTTCTGCGCCCCGGGATTGGCCGTCGTCTTGTCAAAGGACACATCCAGCCTGCCCCGATGGCATTTGCCGAACCCGCCGCTTTCGGAATTGATAATCATATTCCGGGAAGCGTCGAGCGATTTATTTTTCTTGATGCGGCTGTTTTGTTCGATGTAACAGCAGTTGGTCCCCGTCCCGAGAATAAATCCGACATAGCTGCCGAATGTCCTGTTCTTATAACCGCAGCCCGCCAGCAGGGTCACCACCGTGTCATTGAGCAGCACAATATGCTTATCGACTCCCAGTCCCGACGCCGAAAGAGCCTTGTTGAGATTTTCACCGATAAGCTGCCCGATTACAGCCGAAGCCTTGACCTCTTTGGAAAACCGAATCAGCCGGCCGTCCTTATTGGGCTGCATATCCACTGCATACGAAAAACAAAAACCAATGTGGTCCGAAATCGCAGCCACATCTTTAAGGTAACAGGCCATAATCCTGAAAAACTCATCCTTACCCACTTCCTGTCCAGTACCGGGCATTTTAAAGAGTTTCAAATTCTCTATCACAGGCCTTTTCTGCTCGTCAAAATAAACCGTGGCTACCCTGAAATTCGTTCCCCCCGCATCCACAACAATCGCCCGTTTATTGCTCGGAACTTCAGCCCCGGTTTCAATATAAGTGGGAATCATCACCAGTGAACTTTTTTTGCCTGCCAGCCCCAGGCTCATCTCCTTGAGAAACGCCTTGAGATTCTCATCAAAATCAACATCCAGATAATCCATCTGGTATTTTCGCAAAAACCGGACAACCTCGCGTTTGACCTTATCCATGTTGATATCTCCCGTTCGCAGACTCCTCAATTTTACCCTTTTCCCTTCACCTTTTTACTTGCTGCCGTATCCTTTCGGATTGGCCGTATGAAATTTCCACGCGCTTTCGACGATCTTTTCCAGCTCGGGATAATCCGTCTTCCAGCCGAGCTCTTTTTTCGCTTTCGAGGCATCCGCCGTCAGTACCGGCGGATCGCCGGCCCGTCGGGCGACTTCCAACACCTTAAATTCCCTGCCCGACACCTTCCGCACGCAGTCAATCACCTGCCGAACGGAATAGCCCTTGCCGTTACCCAAATTATAGACCAATTCGGTTTTCTCATCTAATTTCGCCAGCGCCAGCAGATGCGCCCTGGCCAAATCCTCAACATGAATATAATCGCGGACACACGTCCCGTCGGGCGTCGGATAATCCATGCCGAAAATTTTGATATTGTCGCGTTTGCCCATCGCCGTATAGATAATCAGCGGAATCAGATGCGACTCCGGTTCATGGTCTTCGCCCAGCGTCGCGTTAAAACCCGCACCGCAGGCGTTGAAATATCGCAGCGCCGCATAGCGCAGCCGGCCCGTCTGACTTTGAAAATGACACATCCGCTCCACCGCCCATTTCGTTTCGCCGTAAGGATTGATTGGCGACTTGGGCGTGTCCTCGGTAATCGGGATTTGCTCGGGCATTCCATAGACCGCGGCTGTACTGCTGAAAACAAACTTCCGCACTCCCGCCGCTTCCATCGCCGCCAGCAGCGTGCGCGTCCGGCTGACATTATTCTCATAATAACGCAGCGGCTGGTCAACCGATTCCCCCACCTCGATAAACGCCGCGAAATGCATCACCGCTTCAATTTTATATTTCTTCAATACGTTAACGGCAAAATCAAAATCGCCGAAATCACCCTGCACGAACTCGGCATTTTTAATCGCAGCCTGATGCCCTTTACTCAAATTATCCAGAACGACCGGCTTATGGCCCCGTCGGGCCAGTAATTCGGTCATATTACTGCCGATGTATCCCGCTCCGCCGCAGACCAGCACTTTCATTATTTGATGCCCTTTTTAACCAGTCGTTGAATTTCCGTCAGCAGTTTTTGTTCGAGGGCCTCATCGCGTCCCAGGTCAATCCACCGTATTTCACCCCGCTCTCTTTCTTTTATATTCAGCCGCTGCCGGGATAGACCGCTGCCCGTATAAAGGCTGGCAGCTTCATAATAACTTCGAATCGGTTCTTCCGGCACCGACAGCCGACGGGTATCCACCACACACGTCACACAAACCCGCGACGCCTGTGTCTCAAAGGTCAGTTCCGCCGTTCTCTGAAGACTCTGAAGATTGGACTCCGCGGCATCAAACCCGCTGGCGTTGTCGCTTCGCCAAAACTCAAAAAATTGTTTCCCCCGCAGCGGCCGGGTGCGAATCACACCGTTTTCCTCATCATATTTCTCAATCTGAAACTGCATCGAAACCAGCATCTTTTCACATGCTCGCATCAGGTTGTCCTGACTGACGGCCTCAATACAGACCGGCTGGGCTTGTACCATTTTTACCCTGGTGCAACCCCCCGCCCACGCCGCTATAACGCCCATTATCAGCAAAAATCCGTTTTTCATAGTCCTGTTCCCTGTCTAAAAATCAATCCTGTGGAATTGTATCCGCTTTCCACCCTCACCTCAAGCCTTTTTCTCTCTTTCCTGCATCCTTTACAATCTCCAATTTACACTTTACAATTCCCTTATGCTCAGCAACCAGATTCAATTGCTCAAACGAAAACTGGCCGCCTACCCGCTTGGAACCCAGACAAGCGGATTTCTGGACTATTTATCGCTGGAGGCAGGCCTGTCGCCCAATACGGTGCTGGCTTACGGGCGGGACCTGCTGGACTTCTGCGAATTTTGTCAGTCAGTCAAAATCCCCAACATCGCCAAACTTGAACCGACGCATATCTACCAATTTATGAAACGCATCTCGAAGGGCAAAGCCGAGACCTCCGTCAGCCGGGCGCTGGTCGCCGTCAAAATGCTGCTGCGCTACGGCCTGCTGACCGGCATTATTTCCGAAAATTTCCTCGGCAGTCTCGAAGGCCCCAAACTCTGGAAACGCCTGCCGTCCGTCGCGGGCAAAGAGCAGGTCTTCAAACTCCTCGACGCCCCCGACCCTGAAGACCCATACTATCTGCGCGACAAGGCCCTGCTCGAATTGCTCTACGCTACCGGCGCGCGGGTTTCCGAAGTCGTCGGCCTGAAAACTAAAGACATCAATTTCAGCGTCGGCTACGTCCGCTGCTTCGGCAAAGGGAGCAAGGAACGCATCGTTCCGCTCGGCAAAATCGCCGCCAAAGTCATCCAGCAATATCTCGCAGACCTGCGTCCGCATCTGGCGAAACCCAAAAGCCCGGACAATTTGTTTCTCTCCCGCACAGGCAAAAGCATTGACCGGATTAATCTGTGGCGGATTGTAAAAAAATACGCCCTGCGTGCCGGGATGCCAAAAAACCTGACTGTTCACACCCTCCGGCACTGCTTCGCCACCCATCTTCTCTCCGGCGGCATGGATCTGCGATACTTGCAGGAAATCCTCGGCCACGCCGACATCCGTACAACCCAGATTTACACCCACGTCGATAACGACCGCCTCAGAACCATCCACAAAAAATTCCACCCAAGACCGTAAATCAAAACAACTGAAAAAACTGGCAGCCGAAAAAAACATGGTATAATTACATCAGACTTAAAAAAAGGAAAGAGGAAACTTATGGCAAACGCCCTTAAACCTCCGTATCTGCGAAAAGATGACCAGAGGGGCGACTTACAGGTCTGGATTGTGGACGGCAGTTATATCCGCGGCCGCATCGACGAAGAATTCACCAACTTCGGACAACACTACCGGTACACATACATCCCCAAAAATGAACTATGGATAGACCAGGAAGCCAAACAGGATGAACGGCCGTTTTTTATCGAACATCTGCTGGTCGAGCACGACCTGATGTCCAAAGGCATGTCCTACGAAGAGGCGATTGTCCGGGCCGACCGCGTGGAGCGAAGAGAACGCCGTCGCGCCGGCGATGTGCAAAAAGTTACACACAACGGCAAACAATTGCCCGATGCCGCCGCCGTTCACGACAGGCTGTGGAAAACACTCGAATCCGGCGTGAATAATTAAAGGGAATAATTATCCTATCAGACATCTGTTTAATTTTTTTATTTTTATTGGACTATTAATTTTACGGGCAGCTTGCAGGGGCAGGTCCGTTACCGGCAACCATTAAATAATCAATGTTGGCCAGTCCATAACTGCTGGTTGCTTCCAGGCGTATCGCATTAACGCCGGCACTGAAACTCACC
>VGXU01000088.1 GCA_016873215.1 Planctomycetota bacterium | reverse complement strand
TTAATATGAATAAACAGTATCAATCCCCCTGGCAGATCGTACATGCCGAATGGCCGAAAATGACGATTGAACTTGCCAAACTCCAACCGCTGATGTTAGACTGGCTCGGACCGGATTATGTCACCAAGGAAGAATATGCTCTGAGGGGGGACGATGTACCATGGTTGCCCTAATTTATGGCGATTTGATTTTTGCCTTTCTTTCTATCTGCGGATTTTTATTGTTGAATTATCCTTAGTAATCCGGTTAGTCCAGAAAAGAACAGACGTAATTATCTCAACAAGGCCTGAAATTGTTTTATATACTGTGATTGTTTAGAACAAGGGTGGCTGAAAATACGCCATCGTTACTGGTAATATAGATGTTCCCATTCAAACTTCGTATTATTTTTTCGACCAGTGCCAGTCCCAAACCGCAGTGAACGCCGGTATCGCTTCGAGAAGAATCCGCCCGCCAGAATCGGTCGAATACTTTACCCGCCTGTTCCGAACTAAGATTGCATCCCGTGTTGGCGAGAGTTAGTGTAATATGCTGCTGCGATTCCCGGCTTTCGAACCAGATGCGTCCTCCCGTATTGGTATATTCTGCGGAGTTTTCCAACAGGTTGGTCAGGGCCATGGCCAGGTATTCTTTGTCCGTGCGGCAGAGGATTTTTTCGGAAACATGGTTCTCAAAAGCAATGTTGCGTGTCCGTGCCGTCTCGGCGAAAGGTTTCCAGCAATTCTCGATCAGTTCCGCGATGGAAAAGGTATTCCGGGTCAGGGTAATTTGGTTTGTGTCGAGTCTTGCCAGGGCCAGCAGTTTATCCACAAGTTCCTGCATTTCCCGTGCAATGCTCAGGCAATCGGCCATGGATTCCTGATAAGCCGGCAAGTCGCGCTGCCGCAAAAGAGCGACCTCCAGTGTTGACCGTATGCCCGCCAGAGGAGTCCGTAATTCATGAGCAACGTCGGAAGTGAAACAGCGTTCCCGCTCAAAAGACAGTTTGAGCCGATCGAGCAGGTCATTAAATTTCTGCACAACAGGCGCCATCTCTGACGGCAGTTTGGCCAGATCGAGCGGATTGCCGAGGGTGTCGACATTGACCCGGGCAATGTCTTTGGCCAGGCCATTGAGAGACTTTAACGATGTCTTTACGACCAGCGAGCCGATGATGACAGACAGCAGAATGACCGCCGCCGATGCCACGGTGAAAAGCAGTCGAAGAAACATGAATTGTTCATATAAGTCCGAGGTGTCCCGGGCGATGACCAGGGCCAGGAGACGTCTTTTTTCTTTGGCAGATTCAAATTGTGTTTCGTTTTTTTTTCCTGCCGGTACAAACCAGATACAGACAGACCGTCCTGGTTTCCTGCCGGGCAGGAGAATTTTTCGATAGCGTGGTTTTTCCGATATCTCGGTGGCTGTCAGCAGTTGGTCCTTCAGGGAAGGGGAACGGGCGATAAGCTGCCCATCCTGCCGCTGGAGCTGATAAAAACCGGCGGCCAAGTTGCCGCTAAACTCAGGAATTATATGGGTATCTATTTCTAATTTGATTCTCTCTTGCTGACCGGTTGACTCAAAATCCTCTTTCGTCTCTATGGTCGCGATCAATATCCTGGCCGTAGCCAATAGAGACGCATCGAACTGGTTGTTCAGGGCGTTGTGAATTACATTGTACAGTAGAATACTGAAAACCAGCAGAAGAATGACCATTCCGCCGATGATTCCCCAAAGCAGACGTCCCCGTAAAGAAGCAATCATGGCTGTTCTCCAAGCAGATATCCTCTTCCTCGAATCGTATGGATAAGAGAAGTGTTTCCCGGCACTTCCATTTTCTTGCGTAAATAACCGATATAAACGTCAACCACATTACTGGTGGCCGAGGAGTGAAAATCATATACGTGGTCCCAGATGTCGGTTCGCGAGACAACTTGCCCTGTTCGCAGCGCCAGATACTCCAAAAGAGCATATTCCCGCGGTGTAAATGAAATTTCATTCTGACCGCACCAGACCCGTTGGGCGGCGGTGTCGATCTGGACAGGGCCGATGTGGATAACCGGATTTTTATCCTTGTAATTACGGCGAATGATCGCCCGAATCCGGGCCAGAAGTTCCTCGAAAGCGAATGGCTTGACGAGATAATCATCCGCTCCGAGATTCAGCCCTTTCACGCGGTCATTGACGCTGTCTTTGGCCGTCAGAAGAAGGATGTGCGTTTGTTTTCCCGCGGAACGAAGCTTTTGCAGAATGCTCAAGCCGTCCAGGCCGGGTAGCATAATATCGAGGATGATGACATCATAATCATTGCCAGTCGCGTACCACAACCCTTCCCGGCCGTCGCCCGTCGCGTCAACGGCAAAACCCGCCTCCTGAAGCCCCTGGGAAAGCGATTTTTGCAGAGGTTTATAATCTTCGACCAGTAATAATCGCATCTGCACATCCATCATAAAAATACCGTCGAACAAGAACACTCCTTGTTCGACGGTATATTATACTGTCAGTAAACGGTTATGCCATACCGTTTTTGTATGTACCGACAGGACTAATCTTTATCTTCTTTTTTGTCATCATCATCATCATCATCGTTCTGTTCGGCTTTCTTTTCAATGATTTTTCCATCTGTGGAGACTTTAATTTCGAATTTCTGTCCGTTGATGATGACTTCGGCTTCATAGACCGTCTGGCCGTGTTCCTGCTCTGATTCCACTTCCTTGATATCACCGCCTTCTGCTGCGTTTACAATAGCTGTCCTGACCGCTTCCGGCAGTTTATCTAAGGAAATTGTCTGTTCATCGTCGTCTTCATCGTCATCGCCTTCTTCATCCGCATCCTCGGCTTTTGTATTCAGTATGTTGCCTACGGCGTCCATCTCAATTTCGATGGTTTTGCCATCCATGACCACTTTGGCCTCATACATGACTTTGGGCTGGGCCAGCTTAACAAGCCGGGCTTCCATGTAAATTTCTTCTTTCTCGATAATTAGGATTTTACCTCCTTTGGCGTTTTTGGAAATGGCTTTTGAAACCGCCTCCGGCAGGGATTCTGCAGCAACTTTGGTTTCCACGGATACCACAGTCCCATCCGCGGCAATCACGGCCGATTTAGTATCTGCTCCTTCTTTGACATCCACTTCATACGCGGCGAAGGAGGTATTTTCCGGCTCCGCTTTTTCCACCGTTGCCGAGGGAAACAGGTTTCCAACGGCGGTCATTACCAGTTTGGGAATGTCTTTCATTTTGCACGATTCTTTGGCCGTGGTCATTGCGGCAAACAAAGCCACCCCTAAAACAGCGATTGACACCAGGTACCATTTTCTTGTGTTCATTTTTTTCTCCTTAAAATTTTTTACACCAGTTCCATTTCCGAATGCGTAATGCTTATTACGCTCCCGTTATACTACAAGACTGGAAATGAGAATTTGATGAGAAAAATTGTTTTTCGGAGATTTAATTCCGCGACAGCGACTTTGCGGCTTTACTTTGGATGGGGTTTTGTCTATAATAGAACCATAGGTATTTCAAGAGAGAGTCAATAACTATGGCTAAAATAAAGATTTACGATACAACACTGCGGGATGGCTCGCAGGCCCAGGGCGTCAGTTTTTCCCTTGAGGATAAGCTCCTGATCGCCCGCAGGCTTGACGAATTCGGTATGGACTATATCGAAGGCGGCTTTCCACAGAGCAATCCCAAGGAAGCTCAGTTTTTCGAACGGCTAACCAAAAGTCCGCTCAAATACGCCCGCTTAGTCGCCTTTGGCAGCACCCGCCGGGCCGGCGTCAAAGTTGAAGAAGATGCGGGGCTTCTTGCGCTGCTGGAGGCTGGGACGCCGACCTGTACAATCGTCGGCAAATGCTGGGACCTGCACGTCAGCGCCGTATTGCGATGTTCGAATGAAGAAAACCTTGCCGTCTGCGCAGATTCGGTGAAGTATTTGAAGCAAAAAGGCAGAGAAGTCATTTTTGACGCGGAGCATTTTTTTGACGGCTACCGGGCCAATCCCGAATATGCGATGAAAGTGTTGACCGCCGCGGCCCAGGCGGGGGCGGCGTGCCTGACGCTGTGTGAAACCAACGGCGGAAGATTGCCGAATGAAGTCTATGACATTACGTCGGCGGTGGTCAAGGCATTGCCCGGCGTCGAAATCGGCATTCATTGTCATAACGATACGGATTGCGCCGTCGCCAATACGCTGGCGGCCGTCTGTGCCGGCGCCCGCCATATCCAGGGCACAGTCAACGGCATGGGCGAACGCGCCGGCAACGCCAATCTGTGTACGATTCTGCCGAACCTGTCGCTGAAGATGGGATTTGAGACCGTCGGCGAAGAAAAACTGAAAACTCTTACCGATCTTTCGCGGTTTGTCTTTGAAGTGGCCAATCTTGCCCCGGCGGCCAATATGCCCTATGTCGGCGAAACCGCCTTTTCGCACAAGGGCGGGCTGCATATCGACGCGCTGCGCAAAAATCAGAAGACCTACGAACACGTTGACCCGGAAGCTGTCGGCAATACGCGGAAATTTCTGATCTCCGAATTGTCGGGCGCGTCTAATGTGCTGGATAAGCTCGAAAAGAAAAAAGTGACTACGGATAAAGCGGTTGTTCGCAAAATCCTGCTGCGCGTTCAGGACCTTGAAAATGAGGGCTATCAATTCGAGACGGCCGAGGCTAGTTTTGATATTTTGGTCAAGAAGGCGATGGGGTCTTATAAGCCGTGTTTCGAGCTGGAAAAATACCATATCGTTGTGGAGCGAATGATAGATGGCCGAATGGTCACCGAGGCTTCGGTGAAGCTGAAAGTGGACGGCAAAACCGAGCATGTCGTCTGCGAGGGCGACGGCCCGGTCAACGCGCTGGACGGCGCCCTGCGCCGGGCGCTGGACCAGTTTTATCCCAATTTGCGGACGATGAGTCTCATCGATTACAAAGTTCGCGTCGTCAACGCCAAAGCCGGTACCGCCGCCCGCGTCCGTGTCGTGATCGAAAGCCGCGACGCCGACGATTTATGGGGTACTGTCGGCGTGTCGGAAAACGTCATTGAGGCAAGCTGGATCGCGCTGGTGGACAGCGTCGAATACAAACTCCTCAAAGACGCAGGCAAACTCGGCAATTAGATAACCGGCAAAAGGATTTTATTATCCGTTCAATTCTGAGTGTTCAGGAGTTCCACTGCCTTTTCCAGCACGGAATCACTGCGGCCAATCAAATCTTCCGGCACAGGACCACAAATAATATCCGGTTCGATGCCACGACCATCGTATAGTTGCCCATTAGGTCGAAAAGATATCATTGAAGATAACCGTACAAGAATTTCAGAATAGTGTAAGCGGTATTTCATTGGACAACCACTTCCGCCTGAACTGGCCGTGCCAATGAGGGTTACCCCAGGCCTGTCTTTGAAGGCGCCAAGAAAAATATCACACGCACTGAAATTCCTTGCATCCGTCAAAATAATCACAGGTTTTTGATATCTGTAGTAACCCGGGGACTGTGACGGTCTTACAATACAATAATGCCACTCACTGAAATCCTGTTTTTCAAAAACCCAATCGGGCCTAAAATTATTTGTGAATTCCCGGATTTGTCGCTTTTCCGTTTCAGAATAGAAATTGGACGATATCGGAAACAAAAATCTATTCTCCATATAATCACGAATATCAGGAACGCCGAGTTTGTACGCTGATATATTTATAATTTGAGGTTGCTCATTGGGATCCATAAAAAATGGCAACAATGTTTCGAGAGGTCTTCTGCTGCCCCCTTCATTACCACGTATGTCAATCACAAGTCCCTGGGTTTTCCTGAAATCCTGCATATTTTGAATGATCCCCTGTAAAAATGTCTCAGATGGATCCATTGCCGGCGCAATTCTCAAATATCCAATTTCATTTTTAATAATTCCACTTTGGGTTTTAGGCCAGCACCCATATGCCGGTCTTTCGCGGGCTAACTGAATACTCTTTTTCCCCCGTTTTTGGCCATCCAGAGATTCAAATTCAACCTCGACCTCAGCCTTTTCACCTATTCCCAGTTCTTTTCTGAGCAGTTCAATATATCTCAAATTGTGCACTGTCTGGTAATTGAGCAGTTGTTTCGAGCCTTTGGTCGCCAGTTCCTGGCCACACTTAAGCCATACTGAAAGTTCAATTCCATCTATCGTCTTCAGTACAGGACAATCAGGAATGACAAATTCAGATCGATCTGGCTGAAATGCCACGATTTGGCCATTGCAATCTTCGACAAGAAACGGTAGAAAACCGGAACATATTGTTTCAATGTACGGATCTCTGATTAGGCTGTGTCCATCACCAAATAAAGTGATCAGCTTGTGCAATTTATATGCGAGCGTGCTGCGGCTCATGCCTTTTGCCGCCGACAGTCGGATGGCGTCAAGCCCCGCCTTGTAATCGATTCCTTTCAGGTGCAGATAGGAGTATCGGTTTTCCAGCAGCCATTCGAATTCGTCCAAGTCGGCCTCCACTTCGGCTTTGCTCAGGCCGCAGTCTCCGCGGAAACTTTTCATGTGGATAGTTTTGGCTAAAAATACGTAGTCCGGTTCAACTCGGCCGGCATGTTCCCGTACGATTCTGGCATGATAACCCGGCTTAAAAAATTGCCAAACGCCGATTACGATGCACAAAATAATAATCAGCAGCAAAAAAAATACCGTTCGGCGTGCATAGCACGGCATGTGATATTTTTCTCCCGGTTGCCCGCGAACTCTCAGGCTGTTTTATTCTGTTTCGCAAATCACAAAAAAATTCACCTCTTTTCCTGGAAGACGTTCCACCACGAAAAACGTTACCTCTTTTCCTGAAAAATCGGAATTTAGAATGAAAATTCATGAGAAAAATCCAATACTGTCCCATTAACTTGAGACTGTTATGATATAACTATTTTAATTGCATGATATTACAGCAAAAAACAACTGTTATCGATTTGAACTGGCTATTATCCTACAGTGATATTTTACTGTCACTTG
>VGXU01000087.1 GCA_016873215.1 Planctomycetota bacterium | reverse complement strand
AAGCCCTGGCCCTCGCCCTGCTGAAATATGAAACCCTCGACGCCGAGGATGTTAAAATCATTCTCAATAACGGCACGCTCGAAAAACCGACTATCAACGACCTGCTGGCCAAAGAAGACCAAAAAACAAAACCATCTTCGCCAGACGAAAAATAATCCCCCCTGAAATCTCATTTTAAATTCCATCCCCGGCATTAACCTATTAAGGGGGAATTTTTTGAAATGATAGGGCTTTTTTGTCGATACTTATTTCCATGAAAGACAAAATCGTCATTCCCGAAAACGCGATTCAATTCAGCTTTTCCCGTTCCTCCGGGCCGGGGGGACAAAATGTCAACAAAGTCAACACCCAGGTCACTGTCATTCTTGACATTCGATCCTGCGAATTATTCTCGCCCGAGCAGAAAACGCTGCTCTTCACAAGGCTGGCCAACCGCATCGACAAACAGGGGCAGCTTCAAATCACAGGCTCCCGACTTCGCTCGCAACAGGCCAATCGACAGGATATTCTCGATAGGATGAATCGACTTGTCGCGTCGGCCCTGATAAAACCCAAGCCCCGAAAGCCAACTAAGGCCCCTGCCGCGGCGAAACGCAAACGGCTGGAGCAGAAAAAACGCCGGGCCGTGACGAAGAAATATCGTTCCGCTCGTATCGGCTTTGAGAATGATTAAGTTTCTTAATAACAAGATATTGCGCCATTTTCTCATGAAAATATTTCCTATCCGGAAAAATACCGGTTTTTGCACAGAAACAATTTCCTGTTTGACAAAGACCGCCCTTTTCAGGTATTTTTCTTAATGGAACAAGGCCGTGCCGGGTTCCCTCGGGGCGCGGGCAGCTTGAAATAACGAGGGGTTTGCAATGTGGTCTGCAGGCGGACCAAGGAGATCAATGTGAGCAGCGGGACAGTAAAGTGGTTCAACGAGAAGAAGGGGTTCGGATTCATTACCCCGGATGATGGCGGTGAGGACCTGTTTGTCCATTACACCAATATCACCGAAGAAGGCTTTCGCACTCTCAAGGATGGACAGAAAGTCGTGTACGAAGCCGCGCAAGGCAAAAAAGGCATGGAAGCAACAAACGTAAAACCCAGCTAACAAAATCGGTTTTTGCTCCAACAGAAGCAAATTCCCACGGGCCTGTGACGCAACAGGCCCGTTTCTTTGCGCCGAAAAATAGTCTTGCCTGACACTGTCCATTTGACGTATAAAAGACTCTATGCGAATTACTTTACATTACGATACGGCAAAAGTACCCGTCGAGGTGCCCGAAGATAATTTGTCCGGCCTGATTGTGCCGCAACAGGAACAGGCCGACAGGACCCGCAATACGCAGATTCTGTCCGAGACTTTGCAAACGCCCTGCTTTCCCGAATTTCAAACGATAATCCAGGAACGCCGATTGTGTGTTCTGCTGGCCGATGCAACGCGAGACTTGCCGACGGCAGATTGTCTCGATGCCATTGCGCCGCAACTTAAATCCTGCTCGACCGTTCAATTTATTCTCTGCACCGGCACACATACCGCACAGACAAAAGAAAATCTGTCGCTGTGCCGGCTGGTGCAGAAAATCTGCGGCGACTATGGACTGCGTAATTTCGAAGTCATCATTCACGATTGCCAAACGACCCGCTTTCTGGATGCCGGATTGACAAGCCGCGGAACACCTGTTCGTTATAACGCCGCAGCCCAGAATGCGGATATCTTTCTGGTCTTCAGTGACATTAAACCCCATTATTTCGCCGGCTACTCCAACCCTGTCAAAAACTTCGTGCCGGGAATCTGCGATTATGAAACCGCTCGCGGCAATCACAGCCTGACGCTCAATGCAGCCAGTACTTTCTGCGCCCATCCGTGGCATTCCAACCCCGTGCGGCAAAATCAGCCTCTGGCCGCCGATCAGGTCGAAGCGATGGAAAAAATCACAAAAGGCCGGCCCGTCTATGCCCTGACGACCATCAGTTCACATCAGGCGATTCAATGGGCGGCGTTCGGGCCGATTCGGGATGTTTGCCAAAAAGCTTTCACGCAGGCCGACCTGTGGAATTTACATACGGTCAAACCCGTCGAACGGCTGATTGTTTCGCCCGGCGG
Source organism: Planctomycetota bacterium (assembly GCA_016873215.1). GTDB lineage: Bacteria > Planctomycetota > Phycisphaerae > Sedimentisphaerales > Anaerohalosphaeraceae > Anaeroglomus. The sequence continues at coordinate 4,964 of VGXU01000087.1, read as the reverse complement.
CTTTCCCAATGATATGGATTTATATATCGCCCAGCGGGCACTCGAACTGACCGAACAGGCGGTTTGCAACGGCGGCGAAATCTTGTTTGTCTCGGCCTGTCAGCACGGCATTGGCCCGGAAAAATCATTAGAACATTTCTGGAATCTGTTGATTCGACCGTTTGATGAAATCTATCATGCCATTGAAGGCGAATATAAATTATTCAGCCATAAGCCCTACCGTTTCGCCCGACTGATTCAGCGGCTGCGAAAACTATGGGTGTATTCGGAATTGCCGGATGACCAGGTTGTCGCCGCACACATGACCCCCGCCGACAGCCCGCAAAAAGTCATCGACGGCTGGCTCAAAGAAAACCCCGCCGTCAAAATCCTCATTATCGACGGCGCCAATAAACTCGCCCTCCGGGCCGGGATTTGATCTTTCATAAAACAGCAATCATATTAGCTCGTAATCCGTCACGCCGAGCTTGCGCAACTGGATGAGTTGGTTTTTGCCAAGTGTGGCCTCGATTTCGACAACATCGCCGTCATAGCGTTCATTCAGATGCTGTGCGTGGGCGCGGAGAAAACTGAGCGGCTTGCCGTCGGCGGCATTGATTCGAACGCGAAAATGAACGTGCCCGCCGCGCACTTTCTTCGCGACCGCCGCCGCTAACTGGTCCAGATTCATTCCCGTTTTTGCCGAAATGGCGATGGCTTCCGGATGGACCGTCTGCAGCGTATCAAACAATCGACGGTCGCATATCGTATCGGATTTGTTCAGCAGCGTCAGAATTTCTTTCTTGCCGCAGCCGATTTCCTTCAAGACGTGTTCGACGCTTTGAATCTGCTCAAACACCTGCGGACTGGAGGCGTCCACGACATGCAGCAGTAAATCGGCGCTGAGAGCCTCTTCAAGTGTTGCCTTAAACGACGCGACCAAATGATGCGGCAGCTTGCTGACAAAACCCACCGTATCGCTCAATAAAACCTCGACGCCCGAATCGGCCTGCCATTTTCGCGTGCGCGTGTCGAGCGTGGCGAATAATTTATTCTCCACATAAACATCCGCTTTGGTCAGCGCGTTCATCAGGGTGCTCTTGCCGGCGTTGGTGTAGCCGACGATGCACAGCGTATAAAAATCTTTTCGCCCGTCGATTTCGCGGAGCTTGCGTTTATCGATGGTCTCCAGTTCTCGCTTCAGTTCGGTGATGCGCTTGCTGACAAGCCGGCGGTCGATTTCGAGCTGTTTCTCGCCCGTGCCGCGTGTGCCAATGCCGCCGACGCCGCCGACGGCGGTGCCGCCGCCCGCCGCCGTCACCGTATCCAGATGCGACCACATCCGCGTCAGACGCGGATAGGTATATTCAAGCTGGGCCAGTTCGACCTGCAGCTTGGCCTGTTTAGTCTGGGCTCGCGTGGCAAAAATATCCAGAATCAGTTCACTGCGGTCCAGTACTTTAGTCTTGATGATTTCTTCCAGCTCGCGGATTTGCCCCGGCGACAGGTCATTATCAAAAATGACGACATCGGCCCCCAATCGCTCAACGGCTTCGGCCAGTTCCTGTGCCTTGCCGGAGCCGATGTAGGTTGCGGGATGCCTTCGGTTAAGTCGCTGCTGCGTCCGCCCCACTACAATCGCCCCGGCCGTCTCAGTCAGAGCCATTAACTCCAGCAGGTGGTCCTCTCTTTTATCGAAATTCTGGTCACGAAGATAGGCGCCGACAAGAAACGCCTTTTCCCGAAGAACCTGTAATTGCTCACGCATTTTTTCCAACGCTTTTCAAATACCTCCACGTTATTTTTCAGTACGGCGTCATTATACCCCGCCGGCAGTCCAAAACACATAAAAAAAGCCGACGGGGTTGCCGCCGGCTTGGTTATGGCAAAAAAACGCCCGGGCTGCACAGGACTTACGGCCGCTCATTCAGCCAGTATGAGGCAAATGTGACAAAATCTTTGAGGTCAACTATGCCGTCATTATTGAAATCAGCCGGACACCAGAATTCCGTCGGCGGACCATCGAAGACGGGTATGACGTAGCACTCACTGGTTAGCCAGGACCACCACTGGGCCGGACCGTATGTTGTGCTGTAGGTAAATGCGTAGGCGATGTCAGGGTCTGGGTCACGCGAAAACTGCGGCGCGGTCCAGTAATCCCCCGCCGATATATTCGCAAAAGGTCCGAAATACTGTTCGCTGATACCGTAGTGCGTAAACAGATACCCAAATTCGCCAATGGGTGCGCCCTGCTCGTCGGTCGTAACAGGCAAACGCCAGTTCGAGTAAGTCACGCCATTTGAGCTGAAGGTGAAATTCTCTGCCCACGCGTTTGCATCGTCCCAGTTCATCGGACCTCCGGCGGAGGACCAGTCTTTGAGAAACGTGATATTCTGGTCGGGGTCATACACGAGACCCGGCGCGTATGGATATTCGATAAGCGTCGGCACTGTTTCGCCGGCGAGCAATTCCATACCTGTACTTACATCCGCGGCGGCATCCCCAGCTCCAGAGAGATCGACTCTGGTGTGAACACCCATGAATACGCCGATGGTGTCGCCTATCTGCGCGACAAACGAGCTGGTTTCCTCCATTCCACCCGGACCGGGAAGCTCAGGTACCTCCTTGCTCCAGACAATGCCGGTAGCGGGCGGGTCATTGACCGGCGGCAAAACATTTCGCGTCACGAATATCTTATTGCCGCCAAACGACCCTGTATTGATCTGGGTATTGCCCTGCATGCTTTGGACCGAAATGTACCAGTGCAACTGGATACGTATGGCTGTACCCACAGTCTCTCCCGCATCGGGTTCGAGAGTGAAGAATACACCGCCGGTGTTGCCCGGCACTACGGCAGACACATCGCCATAGGCCCATACTTCGGCAGCCGCATCACTGCTGAAACACGCTGAATTGGAGCTCATGAGTAAAGCCGTGCCGATCTCTTCGCCCCAGTACGAGGCCGAAGTAACCTGGCCGGATATGGTTCCCTGTGCGATTGAATACTCTGTGGCTCCGGAAATGCCGGCATAGGCCGACGTACTGCCGGCATCAGCAATAGGACTTGACGGAATTACTGAGTTCGAATCAGTACTGTCCCATTATAAGTTGAATAAAGACAATTGGTTGTAGTTTTGTTGCTCTTTTAAATTGCAATAATTTCCCGTAAGTGCTTGTTTTAGCGTGCTTTTCTCGAAAAGTAAGATGCTTATAATTTGGAGTATTTCGTGCAGCGAACGCTCCAGTTTCAGTTCCTTTTTGATTATCGCCACAAGCACATAAACACTGATCGCGATCCATACCTGGGTCTTGACGGCGTTGACAGAAGTTCCGAAAAACGATTTTATTCGCAGGTGCTGTTTGATCCATTTGAAAAAAAGTTCTATCTGCCAACGCAATTTGTAAAGCTGACAAACCGTCAATGCATCCAGTTGAAAATTGTTGGTCAGGAAAACAAAAGTTCGGTTTTGATCTTCGTCCCGAAAAGTGATTCGTCTCAGTGGTATCGGGTAAAGCTTCGAGGTTTTGGGACCGGTCAACATTATTGTCTGGTCGCTTCTTAAACCGGTGCTCTTGTCTATCGGATGAGAACACTTGCGATAATAAACTGTATTCTCTTTTGCCCTGATAACAAAGAAACAGTTGCTCTTTGAAAAAGTGTGTAATATTGCAAAGTCCGTGTAACCTTTGTCCATGACGTATATGGCCGAGGGTTCCAAAAGCAGGTTTCGAAAAACCGTCGTCTCGTGCACGGAGCCGCTTGTGATACGTACAAACGTGGGTATCGAGCCTTTGAGGTCCATCAGCGTATGGAGCTTTACTGCACTTTTGTGTCTGCGATGCTGAGCCCATGGAAACAGTGACAGGCATAAGTCGATTACGGTTGCGTCCAAGGCATAGACGGTATTTTCTAATGTAATGCCAAAGTCTTCGTTGGCGTAGAGTTGTCTTGCTTTTTTGATCAGTGTCTGTGCAAAGTCGTGATATATTCGCCAATCTCTTTTCTCGTTGGCGTTGGCTAAATTGTTGCGGGAAACGCTTCCACGAAAGCCGCAGCGATATAGTTTTTGATGCAAAGCTCTTAAACAGGTTTCGATATCTCTTAGACTTTCGCGATAACTTAATTGCGCAAAAGCCATCGTCAGATACTGGTCGAAACATGAGAAAGATTTGGTTCGATAATTGCCGTTGTAACGATTGACACAGGTTCTGAATTGATGCTTTGGAATAAAATCGAGGATTTGCGAAAACACTGTTCGTTCGGTATTCATTGGCTGTACTTCTCCTGACTGAGGATAGTAAAATATCACCGCAGGATAACAGCCCGTTCAAATCGATAACAGTTGTTTTTTGCTGTAACATCGTATAGATTAAATAGTTATGTTAAAAAAGTCTCAAGTTGATGGGACAGTACTGAGTTCGAATCACTGATGTAGCGGTCCACCTGTCCCCAAAGCCCGCTATTCTCAGTATACACCGTCAGATGTGCCGCTTGTGACAGACTCCCAAAAATCATCAGAGCTGAAATGATAATACTGAATGTTTTGCTTCTCATAAACACCTCCATAACAAAATATTTGTTATTTCCAAAGGCGGTTTTTCAAACCATTTTCTACCCTAACCATACAACCGCATCGACAAATTATTTCTCTTTGTATTCGGAATAGGGAAAAAAGGATAAGGCATATATAACCAATCCGATCGACTTTCATACCCCACTCCGCACCCACTCCACCAAACCACGCAAAGCAGCAGAACGCTGATAAAACAGCCAATATTGTATAAAAATGGACTCGAATAGTCAAGATCAAAAGCAGTCCGACGTTAAAAAAACGCGAAACCGTGCCTACCCAAAAACTATAGCGTAAAGCATTTTATATGCTGAGTTTACAGTTATCAATCCTTCGACAAAAGTCCTCATTAAAATTACCAGCCGTTGGGGCAGAAGTCCTGCCGGTATTGGGTGAAGACACTAAAGTCGTCGT
>VGXU01000086.1 GCA_016873215.1 Planctomycetota bacterium | reverse complement strand
AGGAAACAGTACAAAATCAATTTTTATGCCTTGTGGACCACAAAAATCTGAATCGGGATGTAAAAGCCTTTGTGAAAATCAACCCGACCGTGGAAAATATCGCCCAGTACGCATGGAAGAAACTCGATGGTAAATTTAAATTCTGCAAGCTCGTCGAGATAACCGTGTGGGAAAACGACAGAACCTGTTGCCGGTATCGTAAGGACTAAAATGAGAAATGTCCGATAAAAATACCTTCTAAAATGGGCAAAAAACAGAACTTTTTACCAGAAAGGACTTAATTCTATATATCAAGTTATCCGATATTTAATCTATGGTTTTCCCATGCCATTAAGTTATTGGTCTTGGAATGTTTACAAAAGAGTTCTCTGGACTCTCAAATTGACATAAGTCATTTATTATAAATATATTAAGTTGGAATCAATTGTCTTATTTCAGGCAACTGACGGGCACGGAGTGTAAGTAAAAACCCCCTAACAAGACCATGATAGGAAGGATTTCTCAATGAAAGTGTCAGTAATAGGTACCGGTTATGTGGGACTTGTTGCGGCCGCTTGTCTGGCCGACGGCGGAAATCATGTCGTTTGTGTCGATAACGACCGCAAAAAAATAGAAGGGCTTAAAAAAGGGAGTATCCCAATTTATGAGCCTGGGCTGGCTGAAATTGTCGCCCGCAACGAAAAATCCGGCCGGTTGACTTTTACCACCGACCTGAAAGAAGGAATAGATAATTCACTGGTGATTATTCTGGGTGTGGGGACGCCCAGCGCCCCGGATGGTTCGGCGGATATCTCGACGGTTTTGAAAGTGGCCCAACAAATCGCCGGCCTGATGAGCAGCTATAAAATCATTGTTACCAAAAGCACGGTGCCGGTGGGGACGCATAAGATAGTCAGCGAGTTGATTAAATCCAAAACTGAACAGCCGTTCGATTATGTCAGCAATCCGGAGTTTCTCAAAGAAGGCTCGGCGGTGGAAGATTTCATGAAGCCTGACCGTGTTATCATCGGTACGACAAATCCGGCAGTGATGGAAATGATGAAAGAAATGTACGCTCCCTTTATGCGGAAAAGCAGCCGGATTTTGTTTATGGACCCCGCCAGCGCCGAGATAACCAAGTATGCCGCGAATGTGATGCTGGCTGCGCGAATTTCATTTATGAATGAACTGTCTATGCTGTGCGAAAAATACGATGCGGACATCGAACAGGTGCGGGCCGGAATCGGCAGTGATTCGCGGATCGGCAGTGCGTTTTTGTTTCCCGGCGTCGGCTATGGCGGCAGTTGTTTCCCAAAAGATGTCCGAGCCTTGATTTATATGGGGAATCAGACCGGCGTGCCGATGACGATAGCTCAGTCCGTCCAGCAGGTCAATCTCATCCAGCAGGAGCGGTTCGCTGAGAAAGTGATTCAATATTTTGCGAAACAAAAAAATGTTCAGCTTGGAATCTGGGGACTTGCGTTCAAGGCCCGCACCGATGACATTCGCGAATCGCCGGCGATTTTCTGCATTGAAAAGTTTCTGGATGCCGGCCTGAAGGTCGTCGCCTTTGATCCGGAGGCAATGCCGCCGACAAAGCAAAAACTTGGCGACCGCATCCGCACCGTCGAAAATGGATACGATGTTCTCGAAGGCTCTGATGCACTGGTGGTTTTTACGGACTGGCAGGAATTTCGCACGCCGGACTTCGAACAAATCGCCGAAAAGCTGAAAAAGCCGGTACTATTTGACGGCCGCAATCTCTATACCCCGTCCTTTGTCAGGCAGTTTGGAATCGAATATCATTGTATTGGTCGTCCTTCCTGAGAAATGATTGAAGATGAATAGTCTCATTACCGGAGCCGCCGGATTTATTGGTTCTCATCTTTGCCAGCGTCTTATCGCTCAGGGTGCGACCGTTGTCGGGCTGGACAACTTTGACCCCTTTTATGACAGGGCAATCAAACGCGACAATATCAGCCGGCTGGTTCAATCTCCGCTCTTCAAGCTCATCGAAGGCGATATTCGTAAAAAAGCTCTCGTAAAAGCCATTTTCCAGCAGGGCAATTTCGATACCGTGGTGCATCTGGCCGCCAAAGCCGGCGTGCGGCCTTCCATTGAGGACCCTGTTGGTTATGTCGATACCAATATCAACGGTACTGCTGTTTTGCTGGAGGCGGCACGGGAGGCGAAAATCAAAAAATTCATCTTCGCCTCCAGCTCAAGCGTTTATGGCAATAATAAAAAAGTCCCGTTCTCGGAAACGGACAATGTTGACAATCCCATCTCGCCGTATGCCGCGACAAAAAAAGCCGGCGAGTTAATCTGTTATACGTATAGTCATTTGTATCAGATAGATATGACTTGCCTGCGGTTCTTCACGGTCTATGGGCCGCGGCAGCGGCCGGACCTGGCCATTCATAAATTCGCGCAATTGATGGAACAGAACAAGCCCATCCCTGTTTATGGCGATGGTTCCATGGAACGGGATTTTACGTATATCGACGACATCCTCGACGGTATCGTCGCCTCGATGAAGCGTTGCAAGGGATACGCCATTTACAATCTCGGCGAATCCCGTCCTGTTCGGCTGGATGTGCTGATCGCGGAACTGGAAAAAGCCCTCGGCAAAAAAGCCCTCATCAATCGGCTGCCCGAACAGCCCGGCGATGTCAATCGGACCTTTGCTGATGTCCAGAAAGCAGTACGCGAGTTGAATTATCAGCCCAAAACACACCTGGCCGACGGATTGAAGCGTTTTGTTGAATGGCTGCGAAAGAAATAAAATGATGGACCCAAAAACAATCGTATTCATTGGCGCTTGCGGCTATATTGCACATGGAATTTTATTGCCAAAATCCGGCAAAAATGGGATTATAATTCGTCCCAAAACCGGCTGGAGGTATCAGGAAACGGGACCGGGCGCCGTTGGCTGCCTGGATTGAGACAACGTGTTATAAGGAATTTAGAATGCAGAATAGAGAGTGAAGAATTGGGTGAGCTGTTTTTTTGTTTTTCTCAATTCAAAATTCTCAATTCTCAATTTCAGGAAACGGAGTGGAGATGCAGGTACCATTATTGGATTTAAAAGCTCAGTATGCGACCATCAAGGATGAGGTTCTGAAACAAATTAACGAAGTCCTTGATTCGCAGCGGTGTATCGGCGGGCCAAAAGTTGAAGAACTGGAAAAGAAAATCGCCGAATTGTGCGGCTGCAAATACGCGGTAGGAGTCTCCAGCGGAACGGATGCCATCCTGGCAAGCCTGATATCGCTGGGTATCGGAATCGGCGATGAAGTGATTACCACGCCGTTTACGTTTTTTGCCACGGCAGGCTGTATTGCTCGCGTCGGGGCAAAGCCGGTATTTGTCGATATCGACCCGAAAACATATAATATCAATCCGTCCCTGATTGAACCGGCAATTACCAAGAAAACCAAGGCCGTCATTCCGGTGCATTTGTTTGGGCAAATGGCCGATATGGATCCGATTATGCAAATCGCCGGTCAGGCCTCGTTGGCGGTGATTGAAGATGCCTGTCAGGCGATTTCCGCGGCCTATAAAGGCAAAAAGGCCGGGAGTATCGGTACCTGCGGCTGCTTCAGCTTTTTCCCCAGTAAGAATCTTGGCGGGATTGGTGACGGCGGAATGGTCACCACCAGCGATGAAGAGTTGTACCATAAATTATTTATTATGCGAAATCACGGCAGCGAGCCCAAGTATTACCATAAATTCATCGGTGGCAATTTCCGCCTCGACCCGATTCAGGCTGCGGCTCTGCTTGTCAAACTGCCCCTGCTGGATAAGTGGTCCCAGGCGCGGCGCAGAAACGCGGCGTATTACACTAAAAAATTCAAAGATTCCATCGTCGGCACACCGCAGATTTCGGAAGATTGTGTCTCCATCTTTAATCAATATGTCATTCGCGTGCCGCGCCGGGACGAACTGCTGAAACATCTTCAGTCTCAGCAAATCGGCTGCGAAATTTATTATCCGGTGCCGCTGCATCTGCAGGAATGTTTTTCGTATCTCGGCTGCAGGCAGGGCGATTTCCCGGAATCGGAAAAAGCCGCGCAGGAAGTCCTGGCCCTGCCGATTTATCCGGAGCTGACCAGTAAAATGAAAGATTACGTGGCAAAGACAATCTTGGAATTCTACCAACAATAAGTAACGGAGGTGTTATGGCCAATTTGGAACAGAAAATTGGGAAAAAACAGGTTCTCGTGGGTATCCTCGGTCTGGGTTATGTGGGCTTGCCGCTGGCTCGAGAATTCGCCGCCGCCGGCGTCAAGGTGCTGGGATTCGACATTGATGACAAAAAAGTTAGAATTCTCAATTCCGGCCGCAGCATTATCAAACACATCCCTCACCAGCAGGTTAAGGCGATGGTCAAAAGCGGCAAATTTTCCGCGACCAGTGATATGTCGCAGTTAAAAAAGCCGGATGCCATACTAATCTGTGTGCCGACGCCGCTGACGAAAAATCGCGAGCCGGATATGCAGTATATTGAAAGCAGCGCTCGGACAATCGCAAAATCGCTGCGTAAAGAGCAGTTGATTGTCCTCGAAAGCTCTACGTATCCCGGCACGACGCGAGAGGTGATGCAGCCGATTCTCGAACAAACCGGACTTAAGGCCGGAAAAGATTTCTATCTGGCCTTCTCGCCCGAACGCGAAGACCCTGGTAATAAAAACTATACAACCAAAACCATTCCCAAAATCGTCGGGGGCCTGACGCCCAAATGCTGCGACTTAGCCCGCAGGATTTACAGTTTTGCGATTCAGACGCTGGTTCCGGTGTCCTCGCTTGAAGCGGCCGAAGCGGCGAAAATTCTCGAAAACACCTACCGCTGCATCAATATTGCAATGGTCAATGAACTCAAGATGCTCTTTGACCGAATGGGCATTAATGTATGGGAAGTGATTCGTGCCGCCGCCACCAAACCGTTCGGCTATCATCCGTTTTACCCCGGCCCCGGTCTGGGCGGGCATTGTATCCCCATCGACCCGTTCTATCTGACATGGAAGGCCCGCCAGTATCACATGGCCACCCGGTTTATCGAACTGGCCGGCGAGATCAATACCGATATGCCGCATTATGTAATCACGCGGATGATGGAAGCGATGAACGCACGCCGCAAGAGTCTTAACGGAGCGAAAGTCCTGATTCTTGGTCTGGCGTACAAGCCGGATATTGATGATGTACGCGAATCGCCGTCGCTGGAACTGATCGAGTTGCTTAAAGAACACGGCGCGAAGGTGGATTACAATGACCCGTATGTGCCGCGAACACATAAGATGCGGGAATACAACCTGCAGATGACCAGCAAAAAATTAACGGCGGCGATGCTGAAAAAATATGATGTGATTTTGATTTCCACCAATCACAGCGATTACGATTACAAATGGATTGTCAAAAATGCCAGGCTGGTCGTGGATACACGCAATGCCTGTGCCAATGTCAAGGCAGGCAAAAATAAAATCGTAAAGGCGTAAGTCCGTATTAGTGTTTTCGGTGAAGTATTCTGCCCCGAGATAATGTCAAAGGCTGAAGTCTTGACAAAAAAAGGGCTATCATTAAACCATTTAATGAAAGGAAAAGTTATGAAAAAGGTGGCAGTGGTGTTGTGTCTTTTTTCCTGGATGGCTGATGTTCAAGCCGATTTGTCATCGTTTCCGATTTGTGAAAACACATCTCCTCAATCAGGCCCAGCGGTGGATGGAAATCTGGCGGTCTGGGTTGACTATCGCGATGGAAGTGAAAATGCCAATATCTACGGCAGATTGCTGCCGGGCGGGACGGAGTCGGAAATTTGTCCTATTATGGGCAATCAAACCAATCCCGCCGTTAGTGGCTCTGTCATTGTCTGGCAGGACAGCCGCAAAGGTACCAGTGATGATGATATCTATGGATATGATTTCAATACAGGGATTCCGCTGACAATTTGTGCGGATTCTGCCAATCAGCAGTTTCCCGATGTCAGCGGCCGTATCGTCGTCTGGCAGGAATATAACGGCAGCAACTGGGATATTTACGGCGTCAATCTCGACGGCGGAGCGAAATTTGCAATCTGTACCGCTAACGGCGATCAGCAGTATCCCGCCATCAGCGGTAAATATGTAGTCTGGCAGGATAACCGCGGCGGCAGTGGATATAATATTTATTGTCGCGACCTGACTGCGCCGGCCAGTTCTGAGTTTCTGATTTGCGGCGCCGCGGGCGACCAGATTTATCCGGATATTGACGGCAATATTATTGTCTGGCAGGACCCGCGAACTGATTCGAGTAATGATATTTATGGTTATGAACTTGGTGTCGGTGAATTTCCGGTCTGTGTGCGTACCGAAAGGCAGAATCAGCCAGCCGTTTCCGGTAACTGGATTGTCTGGCGAGATCGCAGAAATGGGACGGCCAACTATGATATTTACGGCTATGACTTTAGCACCAAAACAGAGACCATGATATGCACTGCTTCCGGCCATCAGAATGCGCCGGCAGTTTCCGCTCAATATGTGGTTTGGCAGGATGCTGTCAATAATGGCGATATTTACGGCGCGGCTTTGCCGATTCAGGCCTCCGTTACGGTTTTAAGTCCAAATGGCGGCCAGACTTGGATAGCCGGTTCCCAGCAGCAGGTACAGTGGAATAGCCAGGGTACAATCAGTACCGTCAAAATCGAGCTTTATAATGGAACCGCTTGGCAGACGTTGGCAGATGGCGTAGCCAATACCGGCGCTTATAATATGGATGTCCCGGCCGGGATTAATTCGCAGCAATGCCTGATAAAAGTCAGCGATGCAGCGAATGCCTCGGTTGCCGACCAGAGCGACGCGGCTTTTACGATATTCCAGTGCATGTTGAAGGCCGATTTAACCGGCGATTGCTATGTGGACATGGCTGATTTCGCCGAATTTGCTGAACAATGGTTAGTTTGCGGCAATCCCTTTGATGCCGAGTGGTGTCAGAATAACTGAATTGAGTCTGAAAAAAATATGCACCACGAAGGCACGAAGTTACACGAAGAAAACTTTAGTAACAAATATTTGCAAATTGAATTAAATATAATGTGTTAACCTTCGTGATTCTTTGTGCCTTCGTGGTGAAATCTGTGGTTAAATCTTTCGCGTCTTTCGTGTTTTTCGTGGTAAAAATATTAATTTCTAAATTCTCAATTCATAATTCTAAATTTATCTCGTTAGCGTCTCTTGTATCTTTTGCGCCGATAGCGTTAAAATAACTCTGT
>VGXU01000085.1 GCA_016873215.1 Planctomycetota bacterium | reverse complement strand
TACCTGACGCCAGAGGAGTTTATAGACCGAGAGAGTAGGAAATTTTCCACCGGCATGCCGGTGGAAGCGGGATTAATTAACGCTGGATATTCCAATTTTTAGTGGTACTATAAACGGGGGAAGGTCAAGATCATTCCGAAAGCTAATAAGAAAATCCACCTTACCCTATTTCTGTCCGGAATAATTGGGGGCCTTAAAATGGCTTTCATCGTTTTATTCTCAATTAAATTTTTCACTTATCGTTGTTCCTTCCTTTTTGAAAAAGTGACCTGCGTTATTGCGAGCGGAGGAAGTCAAATCCACATGCCCTTTTGAGGCACAAGAACATAGGGAACATAGAGAAAGTATTTTATATTGTTCGTTCTATGAAAACATCTTTTTAATTTATTTCACATATCGCTTCATAGTGTAATCCGGCCATGGCGGTGGCTGTGGCATTCGATGTTGACGGCAACGGGAAGCGAGGCGATGTGGCAGGGGGCGGTTTCGATAAATAATGCCAGAGCGGTGGTGTCGCCGCCGAGACCCTGCGGGCCAAGGCCAGAGGCGTTGACCGCCTGCAAAAGTTCCTTTTCCATTTGTGCGTAGAATGGCTGCGGGTGCTGGGAGCCGATGTCGCGGAGAAGGGCTTTTTTGCTCAGCAGGCAGCACTGTTCGAAATCACCACCGAGGCCTACGCCTACGACAAACGGCGGGCAGGCGTTGGCGCCGGCGTTCTTGGCCGTTTCCACAATCCATCCGGCAATAACTTCTTTTTTTTCGGTGGGGTTGAACATTCGGAACTGGCTTTTGTTTTCGCAGCCTCCGCCTTTGGCCATCAGCCAAATACGGAGATGTTCGCCCGGCACGACGGTCAGATGTATGACGGCGGGCGTGTTGGTATTTGTATTATCGCGTGTGTTAAGCGGTTCGGCAACGACGCTTTTGCGAAGAAAACCTTCTTTGTACCCGCTTGCGATTCCTTCGTTGATGGCGTCGGTGATTGTCGCGTCGGGTTTATCATGCGGCGGTGTAATCGCCGTTTGTGTCCCCCATTCCACGAACGCAACCGCAAGGCCCGTATCCTGACAAAGCGGAATTTTTTCGGCCTCGGCGATACGGTAATTTTCAATCAACTGCTCGAGGCTGTGTTTGGCGCGGGGGTTGGATTCTCGCCCGACCGCATCCCGCAGGGCTTGTTTGACATCGCCGGGCAATTCGTATGCAATGCGAATCACGAGGTCTTTGACCGCGTTGACGACCGTATGATATGGAATGTTTCGCGTAATCATAATGTTATTATCCCTGCGCTTGCGCTTCGGGCTTCTGTTTTATTTCCACCACATAGCTTTTGTATGCGGCATTGTCAAGGTCGTCGGCGACACGCACGGCGATGACGTGTTCGCCCTTAGACAGTTCGGAAATCACTATCGTAAATTTTTCTTCCATCGTATCATAAATACTGTCGTCGGGCAGGACGGATTTCCACGACGTATCGCTATCGACGGTGTACTGCACTTTGCCGACGACGGACCATTCATCTTTGACGGTCAGGTCCAGCCGGGCTGTTGTATCTTCGACTTTCACCTCGGCCGCTGCAATGGTCGGGGCGGTATTGTCGATTACCAGCGGGTCGCTGACGCGCGAATTGGACAGGGCGGTATCTTCATTATTGGAACGCCGATCATTGGCGGTGACGCGCACTTCATATCGGCCGTCTTCGACGGTCCGGCTGTCCCATTCGTATTTCGGCTCTTCAAGCTTGTCTTTGAGCAGGATCCAGTTTTGCCGGCCGAGTTTGCGAAATTCAAAGGCGAATTCGAGCGTGTCTTTGTTGTCGTCTTCGGCGCGTGCCGCGATGGTTAGTATATACGGCCGCTGCTTATCCGTCTTCTTGACGGCGACGACCTGCACTTTCGGTTCCAGATTCGGTACGACCTGCGCAATGGAAATTTCACGCACGACGGGAGTGATTTTATCATTGGCGGTTTTGAGCGTCAGCCGGTACTGGCAAAATCGTCCCACGGGACAATCCGCATCCACGGGGGCGGTGATTTTGACTTCTTTGCTCCAGGCGGAAAATGAAGAGTCGTTGGGTTCATCCACGTTGCCGCTGCGCGTTTCAAGTCCGATTTCGCAGCCGTCGGGAATGTCGGCGTCAAGCTGGATTTTGCCCCAGTGAGCGGGCTGACGGGCGTCGATTAAATTCGAAGTATAGACGCCGCGGTCAACCCGTCCCTGGCGGACGCGTACGATGGCGGCGGGATTGGCCAGGGCGACAAAGACATCTTTGCCGTCGCTGGCCGCCGCGGTAATCTGACTGCTGGTCTTGTCTTCGAAAAGGAGGACGCTTTCTTCCGCTTTGGGGTCTATCGAGAACAGTTTGGCCTGTGGGCCGGTGCCCAGAAGGAGACGGTCGTCTTTTTGGATGAGGGTATAAAAAATCGCTGGTTCTCCAAACACCGCGGTGACAAACCCTTCGCTGGTGATTTGATAAACATATCCCGCGGCTTTGGGGGTCGGGGCTCTCGATGGTCTTTGGGGGCCGGAAGGCGGTGCGGTTTTTTGTTCATTGGAGTTGGCCGGCTTAAGGCTTGTTCCGCCGGTGGTATTGGCCCAGCCGCTCAATTCTTCCCCTTCTGTGTCCGGCCGGCCCGGTGATTTTTTTATTGCGGCCCCGACCTGCTGCATGGGCCGGTCGGCAAGTTGGGCGCTGGAGGCGGCGGCGAACAATCTGCCGTCGCTGCTTGAGACAAGAGCGGTGATTTCCTCTTGTTCACTGTCAAACAAAACGGTGACTTTTTCGGTTCTCAAATCAATCCGATACACAATTCCACGTGAGTCGGTGCCGGCGTACAGAACATCGTTTTCGCCCATTGCCAGGGACAGGATATTTTTGTCCTGCAGTTGGCAAATCATTTTTGGGTTTTGTCCAAAGGCGTCAAGCCGCCAAAGCTGGCCGTGAGGCCCCGTGCCGAGGTAGATATTGTTTTGCCGGTCGAGGGCGATGGCAAAAAAGTATTGGACTTTTTCGTTTTCGAAGATGGTTTCGGGGCCGGCGCTGATACGCAGCAGTTTTCCTTCTTGACCGCTGACACCCGCCAGCACTCTGCCGGCAACGTCGAACGCCATGGCAAAAATATGTTCGCCGGGCCGTGCGCTTTCCTGTACGGCGTTGGGGTCGTTGGGGTCGGGCCGCTGAATGTTTGCGGATTCTTTGGGGTACAGGACATCCGCTTTGCCGTTGTGGAAGCGAATGATTTCCCCGTGGGGGCTGGTTCCCGCATAGACGGTTCCCGTCTTATCGGCAAGAATGGTGTTGATGGTCCACACGTCCTCGAGCTGTGCATCGAGGTTCAGTTTTTCGGTTTGCGGGGCAAGACGAATGACGCCCCGTGAATCCACGATGGCGCCGTCAGTGGTTCCCTTGAGCAGGTCGTCGCTGGATTTCTGCCGGATAATGACCGACGTGACCGCATAGCCGGCGGTTGTTAATACGCCTAATATAATGATACACGTCGCTGTGGTTTTGATTCTGCTTTTCATTTACGCATTCCTTTGGGTTATAAATTTTTATCTATCGTCAATTCCACCGTCGCAGTCCCTGAAAGAATCAGCCCGGTCCCGACGCTGGTTTCTATAAAATTCTGAAACGGGATTGTCGGCAGCAGCCGTTTGCTTTCGGTCAGCAGCGCCGCTTTGCTGGGCGGCAGGCCCGCCAGCTCGGTATTTCGGATGGAGATGCCCGACGGCGTCAGCGGCATACAGACATAGATGCGGTCGCCGGGAATATTCAGCACTTTTTCCAGTCCTTCCAAAAGGCTTTTTGCGTCGGTGACCATAAATCGCTGCGGTGCGGTTTTCAGCAGAAAATTCTGGTAGGCATCGACGCCGCAGATTTGAAGCGCGTATTTTCCTTCGGGGCAGTTGGACGGGATGGGGACATTAATCCAAAATTCTTTCGGCTCACTGCGAAATTCCTTGACGGCGACGCACATCCGCACGGTATCGCCGGGTTTGGCGACGGCATTGGAGATGCGGGCTTCCCACAGCCCTGCGGTGCGGTTTTCCGGCCTAATGTCGATTGCCAGATTGATTTTTCGCGGCGGCAGCGATTGAAAGGGATTATTCATCAGCGCCGCCGTCAGCGCGAAAAGATTCATCGCCGGCTCCTGAACGGATGCTTGAGACGAGAAACCGTCGAAACGAATGGCATGACCGTTTTCGAGCGTCATCTCGCAGCGGTACCGCACATTATGTTCCGGCGGCAGGTCGCCCTGGTTCAGGGCCGCCCCTGCAATGGCGCTGCGCAGAATCATCGGGGTCAATTGTCTATCCCTGGCGATTTTACATTGAAAAGTTCTCTCCCGCGGGTCATCAAATCGTTTGACCTTGACTTCCAAATCGATCAGCGGCGGGGTTTGCCCGATTTGTCCGACGACGCCGGCGGCCCGGTCGAAGCGCAGCGTCCCGACAATCGGCCCCGCGCTGGCCAGCTTGAACGAGGCGTCTCGTGTGACGACAACGGTATGCACCGTCCCGGCCGATATCGGCAGCGCTGTGACACCCGTGCCGGTAAAGGGATGTCCAAACGCATAGACTTTATCGCCCACGACTTCCGTGGCCGTGCCGACCACCGCCATTCGGATATCTCCCGAGCATACCGGCAGGGCGAGGACTCCGCCGGGTTCTATCGTTGTATCGGAAGAAGTCCCCAATGCCGCTCCGGCCTGAAGCGGCACCAGCCCGGCGGGTTTGAATGTATCGGAAATTTTCCGGCAGACCCTTGCGGAAAGATTTGTCGTCAGGGGCAACTGCACGCCTGACAGAAAAGTTTTTTCGACCATTTCCTCCGCTTTTTCACGTATGGCTTTTATATTCAGAGGCAAAGAGGTTTCCACGCAACTCAATGTTTGTAAAGAAGATAAGGCCTTTGTGTTCGTTTCTGTCGAGTCCTGGTCTATGGCGAGCATATATTCGATGGGAGTCACCATATACAGAGGGTCGAGGGCGCCGTCCCAGCCAGCGGACAAGGCCCCGGCCATTTTGCCGTCGATAAATACAGGAGAGCCGCTGCATCCGTGGACGGAGCCGATCTGCTTAAACCGCTCATCCGTGCCGACGACGAGAATCATATCCCGGCCGGGTGCGGTGTTTCTGAGGATACTGAGCACCTTCATCTTGAATTTCTCTGTTTTTTCCCCCTCCAGCACCGTCAGGCAGTAGGCCGGCATCTCCTTTCGGATCTCATCGACACGAATATACCGCGCCGAATCCCACTCCGGCGCCGGCTTGCCCCCGGCCAAAGAAGCGAACAGGCAAAGGGCTGACAAAGCAATTCCGTGATATTTTTTCATCGAATCTTCCTGCTTTCTCGAAAAATACGCAAAAACTCCATCTGCAAAACTTTACTCTCAACCCCGCCTCGCCGCAATAAAATTCCCGCCAATAACCTCGCCGCACAACCGTCGCCGGCTTTTGTCATTCTGACAAAAGCCGGAATCCAGGATTGAGCCCGTGAGGGCGACATAATAAAGCCACGGGCGCAAGCCCGTGGAACAAAGAGCCGCCCGCCAAACAATTCCTCCCATCTTTATGACGGGCTGGCGGGGATTGTTCATTTTACAATCGTCAATTTACAATTCTACGCCCGCCCTTATCTGTGATCTGGGTGCCATGCCCACGCTTGCGTGGGCATGTTTTCTCCGCGTGGAACCTCGTCTTCGGTAGGGTGTGCAGCTTTTTATCCTTCGTAGCCTTGGCGAAGAAGGATGCTGCACACGCGGATATTTGCTAAGCACTAAGAACTT
This sequence comes from Planctomycetota bacterium, assembly GCA_016873215.1. Classification (GTDB taxonomy): domain Bacteria; phylum Planctomycetota; class Phycisphaerae; order Sedimentisphaerales; family Anaerohalosphaeraceae; genus Anaeroglomus. Next base: position 1,533 of record VGXU01000085.1, on the reverse strand, counting down.
CTTTATTCTTTTTGCTTTTTACCTTTTGATTTTTGATTTTCCTATGTCCACTTCGTCCATTACGTCCACTCTGTCTGTGTCATTCCGGCGAAGGCCGGAATCCAGGGTTGAGCCCGTGAGGGCGACATAATAAAGCCACGGGCGCAAGCCCGTGGAACAAAGAGCCCCCCTAAGCAGCCTGCCCTCGCGCAGGCGGGGGTCCATTACGTCCGTGCCCGTCCATGTCAGTCCCATTTCTCAATTCTAAATTCATAATTTTCAATTCCATTAGCTCACGCTATTGGTTTTTGCAGTATTTGAAAATTACCTCTTCCCCGATTTGGTGCATAGGGGGGGGTAAAATAATAAAATTTAATTTTTAGCTTTTAGCCCATAGCTAACAGCTTATAGCTAAAGGCTATGCCTTTTTACAGGGGTTGAAAAATCGCAAATTTATTCCGGAATGATTTTGTCCAATATCAGTATTTATACCTATTTTTACAATATATAGACGTTTTTATCTGTTTTTCCTTGATTATCCCTGTATCGGATAGGTATAATAGTCCTGTCAATAACCGGAGGACGGATCTCATATTGCAGGATGGACGGATGGAGAGTAAAAAAACACCAAAGCATTGACTATAAACCCACTGGAATGGACAGGCCGAATCCCTGTCGGCAGTTAGCTTATAGCCAAAACCAGAAAACTAAATTGGAGAGGAAATAGCAATGAAACGATCACTCGTAGTATCAATCACTGTTTTTGCTTTCATGTCAAGTCTTGTTTCAGCCGAACTTATCCGCGGAGGCATCAACATGGAATTTGTCACTATCGGCAATGCGGGAAATGCTGGGGATACAAGAACCGAATTAGACCCATGGGGGCGGCCTATGGCAAATCCGTACGGATGCGGGGCAGTGGCTTATAATTACCGCATTGGCAAGTATGAGGTGACTAATGCCCAGTGGAATGCGTTCACCGCCGCCGCCGGCGCTCCCACCGGAACCGATGGCGGTTACAGTTACAATGCATATTGGGCCGCCGCTCAGCAGCCGACCAACCGTGTAAGCTGGTATGAAGCGGCGCAATTCTGTAACTATCTGACCACCGGCGACAAGAGCAAAGGTGCTTATCAGTTCAGTGGCAATAATGCCAATCCGGGCAGCTTTCTGGGTATCAACCGCGATGCTGCCAAAACAGTTTACGGTACGGTTTATGTCATCCCAACCGAAGATGAATGGTACAAGGCGGCCTATTTCAAACCCAATGGCAGCGGTTATTCACTCTATGCCAACGGAACAAATGTGGCACCGGTTGCTGGTGTTGATACAAATTATGACCATGTAATCGATTCTCCTTGGGATATAACGAATGGTACACAAGAGCAGAACGGTACCAAGGATATGACGGGCAATGTCTGGGAATGGAACGAGACGCTATTTTACGGTTCCTTTCGCGGTCTTCGCGGCGGGTCGTACCTCAACGGCGGCAACCGCCTCGCGTCGTCCATTCGGTACTACGGCAACCCGGGCAGCGAGGACCACAATGTCGGG
>VGXU01000084.1 GCA_016873215.1 Planctomycetota bacterium | reverse complement strand
TCGAGTTTCTTCCATGCGTACTGGGCGATATTTTCCACGGTCGGGTTGATTTTCACAAAGGCTTTTACATCCCGATTCAGATTTTTGTGGTCCACAAGGCATAAAAATTGATTTTGTACTGTTTCCTGAAAATCACCCAGCCAGGCGGCTTTCTTTGTCGGCGGACGGACGGTGACAGCCAGGATATAATTATGCCCGTGGCCGGCGGGATTAGCGCATTTGCCGAATAAAGCGATGTTGGTTTGTCCGTCAAAACGCGGGTTCCACAGTTTGTGCATCGCCGCAAATTCAAACTGTTCCGTATAGGTCAGCATTTTTTGTTTCTCCCAGGCTATCGCCGCCTTGCGAAAAGGATTCAGTTCCAGTTCCAGCCGGCACATGGATTTTTTGCCGAATCGTTTGGCCAGCAGAGCATGGCTTTGTTCCAGCCAGCCATAAACATCAGGCAAATCGGGGATTTCCCGCTCGGCGCAAATTTCCCGAATCCGCCGACCCAGCAGCGGAATTACATAACGGCGTACTTCCGCGTCGATTTCCGAAACGTTGACGACAAAGCCGGTATCGCGGCTTAATTTCGATTTCAGATGCACCCACAAAGCGCCATATAATCCGAATCCCTGTGTCGCCGGTTTACCCGCATACGAATTGGCTCCGACAAATCCGCTGTCGCCCAGAGGGTCTATGGCAAATCGAATTTGTCGCGCCAGGATATGCATCGCTTTTATTTTTCACTCTTGTGCAAAAGGGCCATCACTTCCGACCGGCTGCGCGGGTCGCTTTTGAATATGCCGCGAAGCGCGCTGGTAACCATCACGGCGCCGGGCTTCTGGATGCCGCGAATGGTCATACAACTGTGGCTGGCTTCCAATACCACCGTGACGCCCTGCGGCTTGAGATTTTTCATCAGAAAATCAGCAATCTGTTCCGTTAATCGCTCCTGAAGCTGCAATCGGCGGGCGAACGAATCCACGACTCTGGCCAGTTTGCTGACGCCCAGCACCTGGCCGGCCGGCAGATACGCCACGTGGGCCTTGCCGATAAACGGCATCAGGTGATGTTCGCAGATACTGTAAAACGGAATATCCCGCAGCAGAACGATTTCATCATATTTTTCGTGAAAGATACTTTTGAGATGTTCCACCGGGTCGTGACGCATTCCCGCCAGCAGTTCGGCGTACATCAGATACGCCACGTGGGCCTTGCCGATAAACGGCATCAGGTGATGTTCGCAGATACTGTAAAACGGAATATCCCGCAGCAGAACGATTTCATCATATTTTTCGTGAAAGATACTTTTGAGATGTTCCGCCGGGTCGTGACGCATTCCCGCCAGCAGTTCGGCGTACATCCTCGCTACCCGTCTGGGTGTGCCGCAAAGCCCTTCCCGCCGCGGGTCTTCTCCGACAGCCTCAAGAATTTCCAGAACCGCTTTTTCTATGCGTTCAAAATTCACCTGTTTTTTTTGATTCGTTGCCATACTATCGCCTGATTAAAGAACCTGTTGTTTTTATAATGCCATCACAAACGTCGTCAGCAGGCGCACGCCAAAGCCAACCGACCCGGCGGCCGTCGTTTCATCCTCGCCCCAGACGCCGACGCCGGCAATATCGAGATGCGCCCATTTCGCTTTTTTGATAAACTGACTCAAAAACGCCGCTGCCGTACACGCTCCGCCCCATTTCCCTCCGGCATTTTTGAGGTCCGCAATTTTACTCTTCATCGCTTCAACAAATTCGTCGTCGCAGGGCAGAGGCCAGATGCGTTCGCCGGTTTTCTTTGCGGCGTCTTTAAGCTGCTCTATCAGTTTTTCATCATTGCCCATCACGCCGGCGCGTTTTTGTCCCAGCGCTACCACGCATGCCCCGGTCAGAGTAGCAACATCCACAATAGTTTGACAGCCAAGTTCCTCGGCATACGTAATCGCGTCGCATAGAATCATCCGGCCTTCCGCATCGGTGTTATGGATTTCAACGGTCTTGCCGCTATAGGTCGTTACAATATCGCCGGGGCGATAGGCCAGGCCGCTGGGCATATTTTCTGCGGAAGGAACAATCCCCAGCACGCGCACCCTGGGCTTAAGCCGGGCAATCGCCCGCATTGCACCCAGCACCGCGATGCCGCCGGACTTATCGAACTTCATATCCTGCATTCCTTCGGACGGCTTGATGCTGATGCCGCCGGAATCGAAGGTGATAGCTTTGCCGACTAATCCAATCGTCGGCGTATTTTTTGTCTTTTTGGCGGGGCGATATTCGAGAATCATCAGGCGAGGCTTATTGGCGGAGCCTTGTCCGACGGCCAGGATGCCGCCCATTTTTTTCGCCGCCAGCTTTTTCTCGTCCAGCACCGTACAGCGAAGTTTTGTCTGACGGGCGAGTTTCATCGCCTCGCCCGCGAGGATTTGCGGCGACACGGCGTTGGCGGGACGATTGGCCAGCGTTCGCGCAAAATTCTGACAGGCCCCGATAACCGCTCCCGCCGCAAGTCCTTTTTTTGCCGCGGCAATAAACGCCGCGGACGTATCTGCAATGACCGCATCCATAAAGGCGGATTTCTTTTTACCCGTGTCGTCGGCGCTGAGGTATTCATCGTAGCGATACGCCCCGAAATACAGGCCTTCTGTAATTACCTGCGCTGCGGCGGCAGGCTGGATATTTTTCATTTCCTGATGCAGACAAACGCATAATTTGGCCGCTTTGGTTTCCACCGCTTTGAAAGCCGCCATTGCCGCGGCTTTGCGAAGCGTCTCGGCATCCGCTTTTTCTTTTTTGCCCAGGCCGACCAGCAGCACCCGTGCCGCGCCGAGTTTGCCGCGGGTATATAGCATCACGGTTGTTTTTTCTTTTCCCTCAAAATCGCCAAGTCCGACCAAAGCGGAAACCGCGCCGCCTAGCCGTTTGTCGAGCATTTTCGCCGGGCCGGATAATGTCTTCTGCTCCGGTACACCGACCGCAAGCATATCTGTTTTTATCTGGAGTACCTCGTTTTGTATCGCCTTAATCCGTATCTGCATAATTATCCCTGTCTATTAGTTTATTGGGCTATTTTTTTATTCGCGGATTCCTCTGCAAAAAAAGAAAAATTTCTGTTAGGTACATGAGCTTCAGCAAATATCGCCTTCATTTTCTTGACAATCTCCGGATGTCCTGCTGCGATATTATTCACTTCGCCGATATCCTGACTTAAATCATACAGTTCAATCGGAGCATTGGAGTTTTTCATCACGTTCATCCGGACGGCTTTCCAATTGCCCATCCGCACCGCCTGCCGACCGCCAAGCTCATCAAACTCCCAATACATATAAGCATGCTGCTTTTGCCTGTCGCTGCCGCCTGTCAGCGTCGGCAGAAACGAAATCCCGTCGATATCCTTCGGCGACTTTTGCCCTATCAGTTCCGCACACGTCGGCAGCACATCCCAAAAAGCGCTGATTAAATCGGTCTTTGAGCCGGCTTTAATCTTCCCCGGCCAGCGCGCAATCATCGGCGCCCGAATCCCGCCTTCGTACACATCCCGCTTATGTCCTTTAAATGGTCCATTGCTGTCAAAGAATTCCGGGTCAGCCCCGCCTTCTATATGCGACCCGTTATCGCTGGAAAACATCACCACGGTATTTTCATCCAATCCCAGTTCTTTGAGAAGCTCCATCAGTTCTCCGACACTGCTATCCAGTTTGGTAATCATCGCGGCAAATGCCGCACGCGGAGTAAGCTGTCCGCCGTAAATTTTATCACCGGAAAAAGGCGTTTCAGGATATTGCCCCTGAAATGCTTCCATATCTTTCGGGGGAGCCGCTAATTCCGCGTGAGGAATCGTCACCGGCATGTACAAAAAGAAAGGCTTATCTTTGTTTTTGCGTACAAAGGCCAGCGCCTCTTCGACAATCAAATCATGCGAATACACCCCCTGCCGTGCCTTGGGATCATTGCCCGGCAGTTCCACCCGCTGGTTATTCCGCCACAGACTTTTGGGGTAATAAAAATGCGCCAGCCTTTGAGATTGATAGCCGAAGAAATAGTCAATTCCCTGCCTATTCGGCTCCCCGCTGTTGCCCACAGCGCCTAATCCCCATTTCCCAAATGCCCCCGTGACATACCCGGCCTGTTTGAACATGTTCGGCAGCGTAAACGTCCCGGCAGCCAGCGGAAATTCTCCTTCCGGCTTACCCCCTTTGTTGCCGCGAATCTGGGTGTGCCCGGTATGCAGCCCGGTCATCAGACTGCACCGGCTCGGTGCACAAACCGTGCTGCCAGAGTAATGCTGCGTGAACAGCATCCCTTCCGCGGCCAGCCGGTCAATATGGGGGGTCTGAAATTTCTTCTGCCCATAGCAGCTCAAATCCCCGTACCCCAAATCGTCAGCCAGAATATAAATCACATTTGGCTTGTCTTTTTTGAAGACTTTCTGTTCCGCCGCAACCCCACATCCGGTCAAAACAAATTGAGTTGTTAAAAGGCCTGTGTACTGTAAAAATTCTCGCCGAGTTGATTTCATTTTGGCTGCTCCACTTGATTCTGCTGCTGTTTATGTTTCTTACCGGCGCGATAGCGCAAATAGCTTTCAATAAAATCTTCTATTTCGCCGTCCAGTACGGCATCCACCTGCCCGACCTGATAATCCGTGCGATGGTCTTTAATCATCTGGTACGGCTGCAGGACATAGCTGCGAATCTGGCTGCCCCAGGCAATCTGCCCCTTGTTACTGTATAGCTTCGCCACTTCCGCATCCCGTTTCTGCTGTTCGAGCATATAGAGTTTGCTCTTGAGCATACGCATCGCTTCCGCCTTATTTTTATGCTGACTGCGGTCGTTTTGACATTGTACGACAATGTTCGTGGGCAGGTGCGTGATGCGTATCGCCGAGCTGGTCTTATTGACATGCTGACCGCCCGCCCCGCTGGCCCGATAGGTATCGATGCGAAGGTCATCGTCCTCAATCTCAATTTCAATATCGTCTTCATATTCGGGAGTGACGTCAACGGCCGCGAAGCTCGTATGCCGCCGGGCGTTGGAGTCAAAGGGACTGATACGCACAAGGCGATGAACGCCGGTTTCGCAGGACAGCTTGCCGAATGCGAAGGGTCCCGCCACCCGCAGCGTGATGGAGCGAATGCCCGCCTCTTCGCCGGGCGTGATGTCTAATTCTTCATAACTATAGCCGTTGCGTTCAAAGTAGCGCGTGTACATCCGCAGCAGCATATTGGCCCAGTCGCAGCTTTCGGTTCCGCCGGCCCCGGCGTGAATGCCGAAAAAGCAGTTTCGCATATCGTCCGGGCCGTTAAGCATCCCCGAGATTTCGATTTTCTCGCACAACTGATTCAGTCTTGACAAGTCCGCTTCAACGACAGCCAAAGTCTGGACGTCGTTTTCCTGGGCCGCCAGTTCAAACAGGTCGCGGATGTCCCGGATTTGCTGCCCGGCCTGTTGAACCGGCTCGATAACGGATTTTAATGCGCTGAGCTGCGATACCACGGATTTGGCCGTCTCAGGGTTATCCCAAAAGCCCGGCCGGGCCATCTTTTCTTCGAGCTGCTGACGGGTGGTAATTTTGGCGGGGATGTCAAAGCCAGTCCCGAACTTGTTCAATCCGGGCCGTTAAAGTGCCGATCCACTCACGAAGTTCTGATTTTTCCATCATATAAGCCGCCGCAGAGGGTCCTCAAATACGGTAAATTTAGTCCTCAAACTTATACCCCACCCCCTGCGGCTTTGCAAGAACTTTAAGGAAATCCCTGTTTAGTCCTATATAGAGTCACTATATCTTTATTCCGCAATCGAAAACTTGTCCTGCGAAGGCAGAGATTGAACCTCGAAACCTATCCCGATGAATATCGGGAATCGAAAATTTCATACGCCTTCCAGCCAATGCTCCGCAAAAGCAGAAAAGTCTACCAAATTCACTATGCCGGAAAGATTTATATCCACCCCGCCGCAGTAATTGTTGTTTGATGTGCAGTTACTCATCAGCCATTGCCCGACAAAATAATCCAAATCCTCAACATTCACCCCATCCGGACATGCAAAATCACTATCAATGGACTGCCAATTGAGCTGCGGATAATCCACCCCATCCACACACATCCGCCAGTAATCATTTGTCCCATTTGCCGTCTCATTCATAAAATCCCACCCGGCCGAAGTATATGTCAGAAGTGTTTTCATTTGAGCGGTTGTCTTACCTGCTCCTCCGGCACTGGCAGTCCGGCTGCTGGTTTGAGTATCCCAGAAGCTGTCGGTCACACTACCGGATTCTATGTACCCTATCAGGCCGCCATGATAAGAAGCTGCGTTTCCGGAGACAGAAACCGTACCTGTCGAAAAACATTTTTCAACAGCTAAATTGGAACACCCCACCAGTCCCCCGGCATAGGCATATGAACCCGTATACATCGAGGTCGAAGAGGAGGCACCCATGCTATAGCAATTGGATATGGTACCATTGCTGTATCCGATCAATCCTCCGGCATAAGAATAAGATTCATAATAAGATATCGACGCTGCTGTGGCAGTTCCCGTACTGCTGCAGCGAGATATACTGCCTTCAGAAAGTGTTCCGGCCAGGCCGCCAGCAGTCGCGGTAGGATAAGCAGACTTGGAATTGGACGTGGCAGACCCTGTGCTGTAGGAGTCAGTGATAATCCCGGTATCAAAACCCGTCAATCCCCCTGCGTAAGATTCAGAAGAAGTACCGGTAGTTGTTGTCGGTGAAGATGCTTCTGAAGTCACAGTTCCCGTACAATGGGAACCTGTAATGCTGCCGGAATTAAAACCCACCAGGCCGCCGGCATAACAAAATGAATTCGAAGCATACATCGCAGCCGCGGCAGAAGCATACACGGATATGGTCGTGCTATGGCAATCGGTTATGATGCCGTTGACGCACATTCCCACAAGGCCTCCTGCATAAGAATATGTTTGAGCAGAAGTAGCAGTAGATGTGGATCGAACAGATCCTGCCGTATAGCAGTTAAAGACAGTGCCTTCAACTTGGAGACCGACCAGTCCTCCTGTTACAGAATAAGTATACTTGGAACAATTCACAATTCCGGAACTATAACAGTTCAGGACTGTTCCGCTGTCCTGTCTTCCGATCAATCCGCCGACATATTTTCCCGATACATAAACAGCGACATTCGTTAAACCTAAATTTTTTATTACTGCAGAACTGGTATAGCCAAACAGACCAAAATAAGTCGTAACCGTGGATGTATTCGAATATCTCAGGTAGCTGATAACATGCCCGCAGCCATCGAAGGTGCCGGTAAATTTTGTAGTTGCATTGCCGATTATTTTATATTGAGTGCCGCTATAGTTATACAGACTAATATCGGCCATCAGCTTAAAACAGCTTGCCCAGTCACCGGAATTGACACCAATAGTATTCATCTGTTCGGCTGTCCAGATTTGGTATGGATCCTCTGTTGTTCCCGAACCACCGCCATAGGTTGCACCAAGGGAAATCGATGACAACCCTCCGATTACGAGTGCCGCAAAGAACCACGCCCTTTTCATTTTAAAATCCTCCGTATTTTCAACCTTAAAAACCTCCCTAATTCAGATGATA
>VGXU01000083.1 GCA_016873215.1 Planctomycetota bacterium | reverse complement strand
CCCCAGGGCAATAAAGACAGAGCCAGGCATAGTTCCAAATTCCGCATTCCAGTTCAGGACGCCCTCTAATACCGTTCCACTGACCTGCTGACTGCCGCCATCGAACCATCCGCTCCAGCCGTTGGTGGATTCCCGGGCTAAATAGGCTCGCCATTGGGAAACCTGCCCGGCTTTTGCCCACGGGCAGGCAGTCATCGTCGAAATGCCATCCGAAATAAAAATAAAATGATCCGCATTGGCGGCCGGATTACAGGCAACATATAATTGTTCATGATTCCAGCCGGCATAGAAATTGACACCGTTTGCGGAACCGACAAGCCGGGCGCTTGCATCGAGCTGGCCATCCATGATGAAACTAACCTGCGGCTGACCGCCTGAAACCGAAATATGCCAATCCTGTCCGCCGTTATTATCCCAAATGCCTGATCCATTGTTAAAAACCACATCTACGGCCGTCGCATCACCTGGAATCACATAGCTGTAAATCCATTTTGAAGTTCCGGCGTCAAAGGTCATAGCCGGGTCAGGCGAAATAATATCCTGCCATCCGCTGTGCCCGATATGAATTTTCACGGGATTGGTGCCGGCCGGGAGAGTTCCTTTAGTCAGGTCGTAAGAAATCGTGACTGTATTACCAGCCTGCGGATTTTCAGGAGTCCACGAAACCACATCACCGCCCGGATTCGTGCCGCTTCCGTCACCTGTACCGACATAGGTATGTAAGATCGGTGAACGTTTGACAAGGCCTTTGGTGTCTACCGCTTCCACATAATAATCCACCAGCACCCCGCCAACGTCAACGATTGCGGGTTCCTGGATATGCACATAATACTGATCTGCGATATCAAGAGGCATCTCGAAGAAGTTTATTTCCGGATTGTTGTAAACATTGCCGGCCGGGAAGTCACGATATTGCATCGGCAGGCTCACCCACGCGCCGACTTCGCTGCCGCCTGCATAGGTTTCATTCTGATTGGACGATAGCGGGTTAGTCCCGTCATGGTCAATACGATATTTCAAAGTCACCGACGCCACGCCGGAGACATCTGAGACAAACGTCCAAACCCAGAAATCACGGGCATGATTTACCGTCTTATAACCCCACAAAGAGCCGAAGCCGATTCCACCCGGATTGTGCGGAAGCTGCTGAGGAATCCATATCGTCGGAGGTGTCTGGTCGAGCGAACCATTTCCAATGACCAGGTTTGCTTTTTCGATCGCATTGTTGCATGCGATCGTGGGCTTTACTTCCATATCCAGCGAGGTGCCGTAATACATATAGCAGCTTGCCAGTGACGGCAGGAAAAAATGCCACGCCAGTTCGGCATTGGTTGCCGCGGGGCCGGGGTTTTGAATCTGCGCGATATTCACCCCGCCGGCGATTTGCTCAGCAGTTTCGACCCGGTTCTGTGCCGCGGTAATGACCGCCCAGTTGCGCTCGTCTTCCGCCCAGCCGGCCGCGATATCAAATTGACCGCTTGCATTAAAAAGCGGCCAGTTCCAGTTGATAAAATCAGGCGATCCGAAATCGCCATCGGCATTGACCCAGGAGCCATCTTCCACATGGATGACATCGGTTTCGGCAACCGGATGGTCCTGGAGGTATTCCGCAACCACCGTGGGCGTGTATCCTTTTGCGGCCGCGGCATTACAAAAGCCATGAACGCTTTCCATGTAATACGAATATCCGCCGCCATAGGCGTTGTCACCGTCGTGAGCCAGCACAACCAGGATATTGGTGTTTCCTGTCGCAGTCCAGGCGATCTGGTCGATATCGGAAGTGCCGTACTGCTGATAGCCGTCGGTCCAGCTCATAGCCTGGGCAACCGGCACCACGGTGATCTTGTATTCCTGACCCGTTTGGGGATTGACATACTTGGCCTTGTGCGGCTGGAACGCAAACGGATAAGCATCTGTCGGTGTGCAGCCGCGGTCAATTGTCTTTGAAAACCAGTTGGATTGCGCAGGATTCAGTTTATCCGCAGGATTCGGCGGATCGCACATCTCGCCGCCGGTTCCCAGCGTCAGGGGAAAATTGACACACGCCCGGGAAAGACGGTTACTCGGCACAAAGACCCACTGGATCCCTTCTTCGACCAGGACTTGAATCATTCGCTCTGTAAACGAAAGCTCCGCAGGAAAATAACCCACCGATAGACCGCTGCCCCATATATTGGGATAGAGCTGCTTGTAAATCTGAATTTCCTTACGCAGGGACTTTTCATCGATCAACGGCCCCAGGGCGTGATGGTATGGAAAAATGACGATATCGAGCTTTCGATTTCCCCCGCTCGTCAGCCAGTTTCTCGCCTGGCGATTGGCGTTTTCCCAGTTGTCATAATAGCCCAGTGAACCGGCGTGTGCCAGGCTCTCGACATTTTCGACCAGGCAGCCCGAGTACGAAATCTGCGCCCCGCCGTCGGCCTGGGCGATTGAGCCAATCGCGTCACGAATTCGAAATTGATACGCCGCCACACGGTCGTCCCAGCCGAATATCTGGTCCAGATCATTTTCCGGGTGTGCGCCGCCGCCGGTCATGCTTTCATAGGCTTTCTGATACGTACGGTTATTTGAGGCGCTGACTTCCGGCCAGTAAATCGGCTGCTGTAAATGCCAGTGATAGGTCGTGTAAACCTGCGCCAGGGCAAAAGATGAAAAAACAGAAAGAGTTAAAAACAGTATTTTAATCATCTTTACATTGTATCCAGCCAATTGGAAATAAAGGTGTACAGGTCCGTCATGTCCACCAGTCCGCTCATGTTGAAATCCGCGCCCGCACAGGAATTCCAGTTGTCACAAGTCTCCTGCCATTGGCCGGCGAATATCGCAAAGTCTTTCAAGTCCACCTTGCCCAGGCCGTCCAGTTCAGGATCGGTACCCTGTGAAAGAATAATGAGTGAATACGGCCCTACTCCGACATTGGCGTTGTAAGCCAGGCCGTCTTTGATGCCGACGACAGCATTGGCGTCATAGGAATTCCAGTTGTTAAAACTCGAATCATAACCATTCCAGTCGCTGTTGAATCGCACTCTCCATCTGCCGCCATGCGGCATACCGATATTATAACTGGTAAATCCCTGATAAGCAAAATTGGCAATTACAATTACATCATCGCCGACTCCCCCATTCCACCAGCGATGAAACGCGATCACTTTATTGGTATTATTAACATGGAATACATTGACATTCTTGCCAAGCAGTCCCTTCGTATGGCCGTCTAAATTGCGTCGCAGACTGATTAAGTCGGTATACAGAGACTTGATCCCGGCAAATGTTGTATTCTTGGTCCAATCCAGGGGGTCGCTGTCCTGCCATGCCCCGTCCTCAAGAAATTCCTGCCCCATAAAGAGCATCGGGATTCCGGGGCTGGTAAACACAAGTCCGGCACCCAGGGTGGAGCGTTTTTTGGCCCAGTAACTGTCGGCATCCCCCGGAGAGATTTGTTCGGGCACACGGGATTTGCCGCTGGAAGCACCTGCTTCATCATGGCTTTCGGTATAAATCACCCGCCGCGTGTCCCATCCATCGTACAAATGGACAATCGCATCCCGGACATCCCACATATTGCGGCTGGAATCACTGGATGTCGTCAGTGCCGGAACGATTTTATGATGAAAACCGGCGTCCCACTGCGAATCAAAACCGGCACCGCCTTCGCCTGTTGTCTTGGTAATCCATTCATTATCGCGCATATCCTCGGCGATATTTATTTTCTGGGCAAACGCGGCGTCAATCTCGTTATTGATCCATTGCATCAGGGACCAGCCGCCCGGAACATCCACAGGGCCGCCGGCCGTATCGCGCTGGCGGATATAGGCGGTTCCGTCCATCCGGATACCGTCCATGTTAAATTCAGTCAGCCAGTACATCACATTGTCACGAATAAAAGACCGAACCTGGCCGGTCGTGTAATTGGGCCGTGTATCGCCCCAGGGGGTATAGCGGTTATCGTCTTCAAAAAAGTAAATACCGCCGGTATAACTATACGTGCTGAAGCCGTCAAATTTCCAGATAGATTGATCCAAGTCGGTGGGGCCCAGGTGATTATAGACCACATCAATCAGCACCGCCATGCCGCGCTGGTGACAGGCCTCAATGAATTGCCGCATCTGACCGGGAGTGCCGTAGATGCTTTCCGGGGCAAAGAGATGAGCCGGATTGTAGCCCATAGAAAAATCTCCGGGAAATTCACAAACCGGCATAATCTCAACGACATTGACACCAAGGTCTCGAATATGATCCAGGCGGGCGATGGCCGACGACCACGTTCCGGGATTGCCGCCGGCAGCGTCATTATACGTGCCGATATGCATTTCATAGATAACCATCTCATTCCAGGCCGGAGGCGTAAACGGCGTCCATGTAGAAGTCGTGCTGACGATGATGCCGTTGCCTGTGGAATTGACCACATCCCTGGCACGTGGATCCACTCTCCAGAGAGTCCCGTTATTGGTGATCACATATTTGTATTCCTGGTTTAAGGATGCCCCTGACACATCGACTGACCAGATACCGCCGCCTTCAGAGGACAGTGGATTAACCGTGGTGCTCCATCCGTTAAATTGACCGGCCACATTGACAGCAGTCGCATTCGGAGCCCACACTCGAAATGTAACTCCGCCGGTGTAAGGAACAGCTCCCATACCCGGACGAGTGGAGACCGCTGCATAGAGTACCCCTGACAGCAGATAAGCCATCACGCTATAAAGAATCAGATTTCGTAAACGTATCATAATTTCCCCTATGGATTTCGATTTAACAGCCAGGTCTGTGCCCACTTCGCTAAATCTTCAATATTGACGATTCCGTTTTTATTCAGGTCACATCCATCACACCAGCCGGGCCCGACACAGAATTCTCTCATCCATCGCGCCGCCATCCACCATCCGGAAGGCATAGTAGGTATCGACAGGCTTTGAGAATGTCACCTGTCCCTGCCAATAATCATAAACGCCGTCGGAATTGAAAACACTCATGGGAATCTGTGACTCTGCGGAAGCTTCATTGTCCCAGATGCGGATATAACAGGCCGTCAGATCATTGGCGGCCGTCCGGATACGCAATCGAACCGAAGTTCCGGCAGGGACAGCTCCGGTTCGATAAGGTGCCGTGGTTCCCCAGCCCGGACTGCGATAAAACGCATCGCGGGTATCGTGCAATACCTGTGAAAGCAAAATCGTATTATCATGCCCTGCCGCATAGACCACAACGCCAAACTGCCCCAGACAAAACCATCCCAGGCATAACGGATAAAAGCTGATTCGTATCGTTACAGGGCTTCGCATAAACACAGAGATTCTAACAGAACGGCTTTCACAGTGTTAAAACCGTCAATATTTTCACAACAAAGCCCTTCTCCTGCCGACAGGAAAGCCGGAAGGAGAAGGGTCTTTATCGTATTTACGGTGAAAAGAAATTATTTTTTACGACGAGCCAGAAACAGAGAACCAATCGCAAATAATGCCATGGTGGCCGGTTCTGGAACGACTTCAGCTTTCACCTTGCCAACAAGGGCATCGACATAGATGTTTACAACTGAATCCGCCGCGAGATTTAAGTACATATTGTTCGTATTTACATTACGCCCATCATCGGAAATCGAATCCCATGAACCTGTGACAACGGGCTTGAACCAATACTCGCCGGCTGCGAGTGTCTGGCTAAGCATGTAAACGCCGCCGCCCTGGGCTGTCATCGCCGTAGCCGGATTATTATTGCTCCAGCCCTGAAAACTGCCGGCAACCGTCCATGTACCCGGATCGGTGCTCAGCCCAATACGGTACTGGCCTGGATTCCAGCCGTCCAACACGGTGTTTGTGTTGAACGTGATTGTAACATTACCGGAACCATCCCCATAGAACCAGCTGTTCGGACCCGGGTAGTTCCATGACCAATCTCCCTGGGTGACCTTGAACTCATGCCGACCTGCGACGTTAGACAAAGACACGGAGTGAGTTCCATCCATGTTGTCGGTCATCACGTTGCCTGACGCATTCCAGCCGTTGAAGTCGCCGGCGACAAAGAAGGCGGCATTGACCGGAACAACCAGTCCCAGCAAAGCCAGAACCACTAACACATACTTTTTCATCTTTCTGTCCTCCACTAAAAAATTATTGTTTTAGTTAATACGCTACATTACACACACATTACACACACATCACACTTTTTAAGAGGGACCTCCCTGCCGATTGCGGCAGGGATCCCTTTTCATCATACGCTATGACATCACGCCATTTACAGACAAGTTTACTCGTACTTGACACTTTGAGTAAGCCAAGCTTCTGCAAAATCTGCAAAATCTGAAAGTCTGACGATACAGTCACCGTTGGTATCATAGTATCCCTCATAGGGATCAGCAGGATCGGCAACCGCCGCTTCCTTACAGGTAGCAAAAATCCGGTGAATACCCACCGCGCCATTAGCCGTACCTGTACTGCCCGTCACATCAAGGCGAATCTGCCAATAGCCGGGAAGTGTCGTGGTATTGCCCGGGTCTCCTGCGGCATAATGCGTCTTGTACACGGCCGTTACCGTTCCGGAAGTATGGGTCCCAGCGCCCTGCTGCGGCCAGTCCTGGCTTACCTTTTCTACGCCAAGCTGTCCATTAGCCGGATCCCAGCCCCAGTTCAGATTCACCATATTGACATCAGTAATCGGACTCTTGCCGTCGTCAGTATAAGATGCGGTGACTTGAAACCACCTTATATTGGGATTGTTTTCGCCTCCATCATATGCGGAGTCATTCTGAGACAGATACATATACTGGTCCGCAGGCTTGCTCACTACGGGAGCCGCATCCCCTGTATAGAAATACCATACGTCGCCCTTGGTAGTTACAGGTCCGCCCGTATTGGGATCCCCATGCGGATCGGTGCAATGGACCGCCCAGTAATAGTAATGATTGTCCTGAAGCGGTAAAAACGAAGTCGGCAAAGTGACCGTACTGGCCGTGATAGCATTTGCGATCTTAACGACACCGGTATCCGGTAAAGTCGGACCCATGTTTGGATCTTTGGTTAACTTTGATGTTCCGGCATCCAGGAAATAGACATCACAGGTGATCGCATCTGCCGGATAGTTCGGGTCCGGATTGGTCCAGCTCAATGCTGCCGTGCTTGTACCCACCACGGCGCCATTTTTCGGATTGGGATAGTGCGCAAAATCAACATAGGGTGCAAGGATAATATTACCTCCTATTCCTATTGTACCGCTTAGGGTATTGACATAGAAGTCAACAATGGAGTCGGCTGCGAGTGTAAGGGGCATGTTGGCGGTGTTTACCGAACGTCCGTCGCTGCTGATCGAATCCCAGCTGCCCGTGACAACAGACTTGAACCAATGCTCGCCGGTTGCGAGTGTCTGGCTAAGCCTATAAATACCGCCGCCTAACGATGTCATCGCCGTGGCCGCATTATTATTGCTCCAGCCCTGAAAACTGCCGGCTATTGTCCATGTGCTTGGATTATTACTCACACCAATACGGTACTGGGCGGGCAGCCAGCCGTCCGACACGGTGTTTGTGTTAAACGTGATTGTAACATTACCAGAAGCATCGGCAATAAACCAACTGTTTGCTGAGGGGTAATTCACGGACCATGTTCCGT
>VGXU01000082.1 GCA_016873215.1 Planctomycetota bacterium | reverse complement strand
AAGTTACGGAGGTTCAAAATGAAACGAAGAGATTTTCTGCTATACGGCGGATCGACTATTTTGGGAGGATTTGCTGCTGTTCAGGCCGCATATGGGGCGACTGCCGCCAACAGGGGTAAAAAAAGAATTCTATTGGTCGGTACCGGATCTCGCGGTTCGGGATTTTGGGGCAAAAACGTACTGGAAAAGTTTGGGGATCAGGTTGAGTTTGTCGGATTGTGTGATTCCAATCCCGGACGTGTTGCCTACGCCAAAGGGCTTATGGGGGCGACGTGCCCTGTTTCTACGAATTTCGATGAATTGCTGTCAGCCGTGAAACCGGACATGGTGATTGTTACGACACCGGACGCCTTTCATCACGAATATATTATTAAGGGGCTCAAGTTCGGAGCCGATGTGGTTACTGAAAAACCAATGACAACCGATGAAAAAAAATGTCAGGCAATTCTCGATGCGGAAAAGAAAGCCAAAGGCAAATTGATTGTGGGCTTTAATTATCGCTATATCGCAAGTTTTACGCGACTTAAAGAAATGCTTCAAGAGAAGCAAATCGGCAAGGTTACCTCGGTGGATTTTCATTGGTACCTCAACACCTCTCATGGAGCGGATTATTTCCGGCGATGGCATGCATTCCGCAAATTCAGCGGGACGCTGCTGGTACATAAAGCGACGCATCATTTCGACTTATTGAATTGGCTTATCGATTCGGACCCGGTTGAGGTCTTTGCTTACGGGGATCTGGAACACTACGGCAAAAACAACGCTTTCCGTCACACCAATTGCCGGAGCTGCCCGCATAAAGAGAAATGCCGATTCTCTTATGACATCACCAAAGAGAGCGGAAATATGAAATTATATGTGGCCAATGAACATTATGATGGATACTTGCGGGATGCCTGCGTTTGGCGAAAAGAAATTGATATTTTTGACAAAATGGGCGCGGTGATTAAATATGCCAACAATGTCCAGGTCACGTACTCGCTGACCACGTATTCGCCGTTCGAGGGCTGGCATATCGCCTTTAATGGTACCAAAGGCCGTTTGGAAGCCTGGGAAGACATTCCCTGGCTGAATAAAGTGGAGGTCAGTCAGGATCAGCTGCACGCACTGCAGATGAGCCAGGAAATCGAAAAGGATGTGTCAAAATACAACCAGATTATTCGAATGCTGAATTTCCAAAAGCACGAGGAAATATTAGTCCCGAAACTTCGCTCAGGTCACGGCGGCGGAGATATCAAGCTGCAAACCCGCATTTTCAAGGACCCGACCGCTCCGGATCCGCTGGGTCATGCGGCCGGCAGCCGCGACGGCGCCATGTCGATTCTGATCGGCATTGCCGCCCGAAAAAGTATTGACGAAAAACGCCCGATTAAAATCGCCAATCTGACAGACCTTGTGCCTCAGCCGGTGCGTATTACCAAAACGTAGCCTCGTCATTTAATAAAACAGGGGTTACCGATCTGGTATTTTTTCCGGCCGGTAAACATAACGCTCTATGGGTGCCGTGAAGCCTGGCAGGCTTCACGGTTTTGATTTTCAATTTGCCGGATGGCAGTCATCATCAAACTGTTGTATACTGCTCTTAGCTGAAAATTTCCGAATAATTTATCAAATATTGACCTTCCCCCTGAAAACAGTACCAGTTGCAATTGGAGTAGCAGCATGATAGAACTCAGGAAAACAGGAGATTCATTATGCGAGGTAATGCTTCCGGATCGAAGTGGATACATCTATCAGTGGTATGCGGGATGATGCCCGTGACGATTCGCCGGGTGGTGCACAGAACCCATCCGGTTATCAGCCGAACGAAATTGTAGGCTCCCGGAGCGGTGAAAATTGGAAAAAACTGTTGAAGAAGTTCCGTCCATGTCGAAGTAATAGCAGGCATATCGACCTCCTTGTCTTAATCTTTTACCTACAAAAGACATTGGATGGTCGATATGTTTTTGTTGATAACCCATTAAAATTAACCGATTAAAAAGTGCGAAAGTTTATTACTATGAACGATAACAAAAAAAGTAAACCATACCCTATTATCAATCATTCTGATTGCATATTTCTATTTCTTTCGCTACTTGTTTCTTCGGCTCCCGCTTTATCGGGAACTTCCGATCTACGGAGGGATTTTCTTTGCCCGCCTGACTCCGCTCGGCCAGGCGTATATTGGTATTTCATGGATGGGAATCTAAGCAGAGAAGGGATGACCGCCGATCTTGAGTCGATGAAAGATGCTGGTTTGGGTAATCTGGTTTTTCTCGAAGTGAATGTAGGAGTACCGCGAGGACCAATTATCTTTATGGGCGAGCAATGGCAGGAGCTGTTTTCCCATGCTGTCCATGAAGCCCAACGCCTGGGGATCGATATTACCCTTGGAATCGGACCGGGGTGGACTGGTAGCGGCGGCCCCTGGGTCAAAGCCGAGCAATCGATGCAGCATCTGGTATTCAGTGTGATTGATGTTCACGGTCCTAGCAAATTCGATGCTGTTCTTCCTGTTCCTGAACAGCGTTCTACCAAATGGCATAAAATGGAAAGTCCCTTCTACGAAGATGTTGCGGTTTACGCATTTGCCCGCTGTAAGCCGATTATTTTTGATATCAATGAAAAGGCGTTATATGAAAGAAATCCTTACTCGTCGATGCCGGGAGTGAAACCCTATCTGCCCGCACCGGCATACTATCAGGAGCCCGCATGCGAAGACGTGATTTCAATCGAGAAAGTGGTGAATCTCACAAAGTCTCTGGAATCTGACGGGCGATTTCGCTGGGATGTTCCGGCAGGTGAATGGACCCTCTTGCGTATGGGGCGCCGCTCCACCGGGGCCGGCACCCGCCCGGCACCCATTCCGGGAGTCGGTCTGGAATGCGACAAACTCGATGTCGCGGCATTTGAAGATCATTTTGAAAACTTTGTGGGTCAATTGCTGAAAAAGGTTGGCCCGCGTAAAAAGGAACATGGTTGGACCACCCTGCACATGGACAGCTGGGAAATGGGTGCACAGAACTGGACACAAAGTTTTTGTGATGAATTCAAGAAACGACGCAATTATGATCCGATGCCGTATTTACCTGCATATACAGGGCGTGCCGTCGAGAGCGTGGAAATGACTGAGCGTTTTCTCTGGGACGTTCGTACCGTCTGTCAGGAGCTGGTTCTGGAGAATTATGCCGGGCGCACGAAAGAACTGGGACGCAAATATGATTTAGAATTGTCGATAGAACCCTATGATATGAATCCTACTGCTGATCTGGATCTTGGTGCAGTTGCAGATGTCCCGATGGCTGAGTTCTGGAGCGCCGGGTTAGGATTTGATACGTCATTCAGTTGTATTGAAGCAAGTTCGATTGCTCATACGATGGGGCGGCCGATTGTCTCCGCAGAAGCTTTTACGGCAATTCGCAGCGAAGCATGGCAACAGTATCCGGGATCGATGAAAAATCAAGGGGATTGGGCTTTCTGCATGGGCATCAATCGTTTTGTTTATCACACGTTTGCCCATCAACCGCTTGGCGAGGAGTATCGTCCGGGAATGACAATGGGGCCTTATGGAGTCCATTGGGACCGGGGCCAGACCTGGTGGCCCATGGTGAAGGATTATCACCGCTATGTCAGCCGCTGTTCACATCTTCTTCGGCAGGGCGTAACCGTTTCAGATATTCTGTACCTGACTCCCGAAGGCGCCCCTCACATTTTTCGTCCGCCGTCCAGCGCTTTGGAGGGGAAAGGTCCGCTCGCGGATAAAAAAGGATACGGTTTTGATGGATGTTCACCCGCTATCCTGATGGAAAGAGCGGATGTTCAGGACGGTAAAATTGTTTTTCCGGGCGGAAGTTCCTATGATCTGATGGTCTTACCGCGCTTCGAAACCATGACCCCGAAATTGCTGAAAAAAATTAAGAACTTGATAGAGGCCGGCGCTACCGTTGTTGGCTCACCGCCTCTAAAATCCCCCGGCCTTTTCGATTATCCGCAGTGCGACCGCCAAGTGCAGACGCTGGCAAAAAAACTTTGGGGAACCTATGATACGCCAAAACGAATTACCAAACGTCAATATGGGAAAGGGTGCATCTTCTGGGGCGGCGACATTTCAAAATCCGTTGTCAGAAGCAATGATGACTTGAATAACCTGTATCCATCTTATGAGATTACAGCAACCCTGCTGCAGAAAAAGGGTGTGCCGGAGGATTTTTCAGCTTCAGGACCAATTCGCTTTACCCATCGACGCACGGGGGAAAGAGATATTTATTTTGTTTCTAACCGCTCTGAACAGCGCATGGATGTGAAGAGCGTTTTCCGCGTGCAGGGCGGGCAGCCGGAATTATGGCATCCGGTAAACGGCGAACAGCGGATACTGCCCGAATATACCGTTAAATCAGGCACGATTTCGATACCATTAAGATTTAAACCCTACGAAAGCTATTTTGTCACCTTTTCCCAAAAGGGAAAACCTAAAACGTTTGGCAGTCCGGCGAAGAAAAATTTTCCATCTCAGGCGGTTATCGCAAAAATTGAAGGGCCGTGGGACGTCGCTTTTGATCCCAATTGGGGAGGGCCCGAACATGCCGCCTTTGAAACGCTTCGGGATTGGACGAATCATTCGACAAAGGAGATCCAATATTATTCCGGCATAGCAACGTACCGTAAGCGTTTCGATTGTCCCGCCGGAGTGCCGATGGACGGCAGGATCTATCTTGACCTTGGAATAGTTCACGATATGGCTCGGATTAAGTTGAATGGCAGAGATTTTGGTGCGGTTTGGTGCGCACCGTGGCAAGTTGAAATATCGGATGCCGTCAAACCGTTGGATAATCACCTCGAAATTGAAGTGGCCAATCGCTGGCCAAACCGCCTGATTGGAGACCAGCAACTCGAAAATAAGAATATACGCAGCGTAAAATGGGACAACGGTTTTTTAGACGGAAAAACGTATCAAACCGGGCGCTACACGTTTACCACCCATCCTTATTATAAGGCCGATGCACCCCTGATGCCTTCCGGTTTACTTGGCCCGGTGACAATTCTGCGGGAAGAAGGTTTGGAAAACTGAATGCCGCTTTTTAACTCAAAACAGGCTGCTTATTTCTGTGAAATACAGTTTACGGAAAAAATAATTCACTTGAAACGATAGCTCCCCTGTTGTCCGTAACAGTCAGAAACCAGATGGTCGCTTTATCCGGCAATGCACATGAGATTGATTGATTGCAGTCAAGATGTGCCGATGTACTCTCCCATTTGAGCTTATTGATTGGCGTCGTTTCGGTTGTGTAGTGAAGATCAGCGGAAATAAGATCGGTTTTGCTCTTCACTTTGGCATGGACTTTCCCATCCACCAACTCAGGTTTCAGGATGGTTGGCAGCGGGATGCCGCCTCTCAAGTTCTGATCAATAAAAAGGCTGAATTCTTCGTGATCGGTAATATATTGACCATTGAATAATTTCCTTAATATATTACAAGGATAGTTTTGCATGTTTGAAGAACGAACGCAACAACGATTGTTGAAATCGGCTTTTTCGCAGCGATTTGCCAGCCACAAGACCATGATGGAACTTGCAAAGTCCGGAACTTCTGACCCTGAAGATGATGATGCGGATGATGGTTTTGAGGACAGTGGAAAAGTCTAAAATAGTAAAGAATCTGCAACCTATTGAATTACAAGAACTTATAGGCGTAATTTTAGCAGAGAAAGAAAAAACGGAGAAGGTGGGATTCGAACCCACGGTAGAGTAAACCCTACACAGCCTTTCCAAGGCTGCTCCTTAAGCCACTCGGACACCTCTCCTGTCGGCTATGAAAATTTGTGCCAATTTTGCTTTGGAGGCCAAATCATACCAAAATTGCCGGGGGATTCAACCGCAAATCGGCAAAACTGCCGGGAAGTTTTTTCAGGGAGGAACTTTATTTCGTTCCCGCAACCATCTGCATAACGCTGAAATAATACAGCAGTGTACAGATATCCGCACAGGCAAGAACAATAGGCCCCGCCGCTACTTTGGGGTCTATTCGCATCGCCCGAATCAGCGATGGGATAAGTACCCCCAAAATACAGGCCGTCAGGATGGACAACCCCACGCTGGCGCCGATTGCCGCTGCCTGTGTCCAATGACCCTTCCAGACCATCGCCGCGGCGGCAATGATGACCGCGCAGCCGGCCGACAAAAATCCTGCCGCCGACAATTCCCGCCGTAGTGAACTCATCGCCGCCGACCACCGAAACGGCCCCGCTGACAGCCGCTGCAGGGTAATGGTCATCGCCTGCATACTCACGCTTTCGCCCAGCGCAAGAACCACCGTCATAAACATCGCCAGCAGCACAATTTCCTGTATCAGCATTTCATACCGGCCGGCGATTATCGCACAGAGAATCCCGCTGGCAATATTCCACAACAGCCACGGAAACCGTTCCCGAAACATGATCCAGGCCGACGCCTGCCGACTGAGACTGATATGCAAACCCAGGAGTTGGAACACACTATCCACCTGCGGCTTGCGGCTCAGCGTCAGTGAGTCTTCGGTAAAGAGGTTCAAGTCCGCCACGCCTATAATCCGCAACTGTGAATCCACCACCGGTACGGCCAGCAGTTTATATTTTAACATCGCCGCCCCAGCCTGTTCCATCGTGGCATTGGAGGGAACTGTTACGACTTTTTTTATCATTACATCGCCGATCCGTGTATCGGCCGCTCCGCCCAGAAGCCGCCGCACCGGCACAACCCCCACAAGCCGTTCTTCATTGTCCGTCACATACAGATACATAATTTGCTTGCTCAAATCATACTGCTGCAACTGACGGACGGCTTCCCCGACCGTCATTTCTTCACGCAGGCGGACAAAACGCTGGTGGATATAATGTTCCACCGTTTCATCCAGAAATTCCGTCTTAAATGCAATCATATTCCCATATCCTCTCAATATCATTACTTGTCGTCAATTGTAGCCGAAAACGTCTTATTCAACAAGCCAATATGTCCTGTCATCGACGGCAAAAAAAGGAAGAGGAGAAATCGATTATTTGAGTTTGTCCAGCAGCCGGGCGTCCGCGATATCCACCACGCCGTCGCTGTTTAAATCCGTCGGGGACGTATAAGTCGTCATCCGGATCGGCTCATCCACCCTCGGCCCATAGACATACTTGCGGGTCAGCTTGGCCATGCCGCCGGTCATCGCATATTCACAGAGGACATGGGCGCCGCCATAGACATACCGGGTGGTTTTGCCATCGACCGTCCGGGGTATTCGCCGGCCTTAAGAGACTCAGAAAGACTGGATGTCATTGTGGTGGTATTGGGTTCTTCAAAAAGCTCTGCGGAGACGCTGATTTGTCTGGAGGTGGCCCATTCCAAAAGCTCGGCGCGATTGAACCGATAAGTGTTATTCACACGGTATGCTGGGATGGTCCCTTGTCCAAGCCAGCGGTAAATCGCTTTTTCAGCTACATTTAAGAGCTTTGCGACTTCTCTTACGCCAAGTTCCATTTTTCTCTGTCAATTCCTATAATTCTACAGCTTTGTACATTTTTAGACACCTTATCGAATACGCCATTTTTGTCAAGATAAAATATTTCTTAATTTAACCATTTATACCGTTCCTGACTGGAAAAGTCTGGTAAAATTATTGAAATAGGCGAGAATGTCCGATAATAAAGACATGAAGGGATTTGAGTTAAGCAAAGCGGAAGTTGTTCGACTGAAGGATATGCACAAGA
>VGXU01000081.1 GCA_016873215.1 Planctomycetota bacterium | reverse complement strand
TTCATAACTGCTTGTTTTTCCATGTAATTATGAGACGGTCATGCAGGCATGAAATAATGGATAGTTTTTAATGAAGACCAGAAATGTCGGGACCTTTTTTTGTAAAAAATAAAAAAATAATTGTGCTTAAAAGTCCTATGTATTTTTTTTATTAAGCAAAAGAAATGAGCAAAATAGTGCTGTTGGGCAGCTGATTACTTTTCTGAAGTCTCCGGCATAATATCCGCTTACGATGTCTTTTGGAGTCGCGATTCGATTTTCGTCTCAGGTTGCGGTATGAACATTGCAAAAACTTCTTACCCCTTCATAATACGGATTCTTTTGTTAAAAAACCTAAATACCAATAATATACTATATAATATATCTGTAATAGATAGTATATTTCAGCCAATCTTTTTCTAGATGAAAATAAAAAAATAAAAAAGTTTCGGAAATTATCTTGACATGAAACACAGAAATCATTATCCTGTACATTAGAAACCGGTTGCTATAAATAATAGTAGTTAAATGTGTTTCGCGGGAGAGTGTGGAAATGAGCCATGTTAGAATAAAAGCAGCATCACTAATGCCTGTATTATGGGGCACTCTCTTTCGGTATTCATCACAGGATTTGTTTATTAATTTCCAATCTGATAAAATCGTGTGAACACGATTGTGTGTTGTGTGTGTTATGTGTATGTGTGTCGTGTGTAAAAGAATTTTTTAACTAACCTTTATTTATGTGGAGGAAACAAAAGATGAAAAAAGTAGTAGTGGTTTTAGCAGTTCTCTGCCTGGTGGGTGCAGTACAGGCTACGACGATCAATGGTGTTGATCAGAGTCTCACGTGGGGTGGCTGGATGAACGTGTTTGACACCGGGGGTAATTATTTGTGGGGCAGCGGCTGGGGCACAGCGGACCTGCGTGCCAATTATTCAGCCGGCGTGCTGACTCTTCAGACCAACACCAACTGCTGGAATCCGGGGGATCCGTACTGGGTTGCCGGCGGCGTGGGTAATAAGATCATGGAAGCTAATTATTATGTGGATCTTGCCGGTCAGGGTGGACAATCTGTGACCTTTAATTATGTTGTCGGCTCCAATACTCTGCCGGTTGGTTATGAAGCCTTGGGATTTATCAAGGTGTTCAGTCCGTCCTGGTCTCTGGATCAGTTCCTGACTGTGCCGCTGACTCCGGGTGCCGCAAGTATTACAGCAAATGTGCCTGTCGGTGCCGGTTCCACTCAGGTTGGATTCACGATCAAAGGTCTGGTCAGTGATCCTGCGGGTGCTGCGGCTGCGGCCAGCGCTACCATCGTTCCCGAACCCATGACGATGCTTCTGCTGGGTCTTGGTGGACTGCTGCTTCGCAAAAAGAAATAAGATAGGCAATTTAATACTACTTTAGCAGCATAAAGGACCTCTCCTTTGCGGGAGGTCTTTTTTTGTGCCCAAATAGCCCCCGCTATTCCGATTTACACCAGACGTGAGTTGAAAGACGACCACCTTGTCAGCGGTTATAATGACTGCAAAAACACTCTTGGCAATTGATATTTTTCGTTTTCAAAACCGGTGCCATGCTTGTCTGAGACAAGCATGTTCGACTCCCATCATGCCCAGGCAAACCGCTCCTTCGACCGGCTCAGGACAGGCCGCGGGCAGGGCACCCAACGGTTGTTTTATCCATTGTGAGACGGAAAATTTCAACTCAGAGCACTATAATATCTGTTGCGGAAAGAGATTTATCAGAAATTTGGTTCTGCGGGACTATTCATGTCCGGTCGGCTTGAGTTACTAAAATGAGCATCGTCTTTTTCAGGGGCCGTCAGGCTTTTATCATCAGGCATCTGTGTTGTGTTGAGAACCTGCCGGGATTGTTCCTGCCACTGATCCTGTCCAATAAAGACTATCGCTGTGGCCAATACGATTCCGGCAGCGATAGCGCCCCACTTTACCCAAAGCCTTCTTCTATTTAGCTCTGGTTCTTTCGATTGATGTATTGAAGCAATTGTCTTTTGTACTAGTTGGTCCGACAGGACTTCTTCATTGTCCAATACATCCAGCGACAAAAACCGCTGTTTAAGTTTCTCGAGTGCTTCTCGGCACTGGCTGCATTCCTCTAAATGTGTTGCAGCTTCATTACGCTGGGCCTCTTCCAGCAGGTCAAATTGATACTGAATCAGGACGTCCTGGGTCAGATGAGGTTTCATATTTGTCCTCCGCTGCTTTCAGGAAGCAATACCGCCAGTCGTTTCAAGGCCCGAAACATATTGGTTTTTACCGTCCCGATGGAACAGTTCAATATCTCGGCGATTTGCTTATAAGTCAATTTTTGATAATAACTTAGAATTAACGTTGTACGCTGCTGATCGGGCAATTTCATCAGCGCCTGCCGCACATTGCGGCGTTTTTCTTCCATTTCCAGGATTTCTGAGGGTTCCTTCTGGTCGGCTAAAACAACATTGTCAATATCAAAACAATGTTTTCCATCCGGACAAGAAGTGTCGCTATTTAATGACACCATATGTTTTCGTTTTTCTTTGCGAAAGCCGGTCAAAGCAGCATTGGCTGCGATCGCATGAATCCACGGTTTTAAATCCACACCACGAAAATCGCCGATCTTTTCATAGGCCTTCTGAAAAGTCTCTTGAAACAAATCGTCCGCTTTATGAGTGTCTTTGACCATTTTGACGAGGTATCCATATACAGCGGGACCATGGCGCCGGATGATGGTCTCAAACGCGTCAGCGCTGCCGTTACAATGTGCCTCGATCAGAATTCGGTCGTTGTGTTCCATGTCATTGTCAAAGCGGTTCTATTGTTTTGGACTATTATAGTACACAGAAGGTTGACAAAAAAACGTAAAAAATTATGTAAAAATGTTTAAAATAAGCCGGTAAAAGTTAGCCGTCATTTTGATAGCAGTTCTGATTAGGCCGTAAACACAACCAGCTTGATTATCGGAATAATGATACGGCAGTCAGATCCGCTTTGGATTTACTTAGAAACCGTATGCTACTGTAATAAACCGTATTTCTATATGATTTAGCCTTGCTTTGCAGAAGGCTATGTGATATAATTTAAATACAAATTAATGGGGCACAGGTAGCTTATGATCATTTAAAATATATGAAATGTCGGATAATCGAAAAGAAGACGATGGCTGCATCTATTAGACATATATTCTTGTTAACGATCATTGCAATAGCGGTATTTTGCGTCCATGGATATGGAGCTTATCAGCTCGTATGGTCGGATGAATTTGACGGTACCAGCCTGAACATGAACAACTGGTCTTATCAAATCATGGGCGATGGCGGCAATAACGAATGGCAGTATTATACCAGCCGGCCGCAGAACTCCTGGGTAGCAAACGGCGCCCTGACCATCCAGGCCCTGAAGGAAGATTATGTCGTCGGAGGCCAGACTTATCATTACACCTCGGCCCGATTGCGTACCGCTAATAAACAGGATTTCCTTTACGGCAAATTCGAAGCACGCATCAAGCTGCCCAAAGGCCAGGGCATCTGGCCGGCGTTCTGGATGATGCCGACCGACAGCGTTTACGGCGGCTGGGCAGCCAGCGGTGAAATTGATATCATGGAATCCATCAACCAGGCCGGCACTATTTATGGCACGCTTCATTTCGGAGGCCAGTGGCCGAACAATACTTCGGATGGCTGTTTATTCTCCAACGGAACGGATTTCTCACAGACTTTTCATGTCTATACAATCGAATGGGAATCCACAGTCTTTCGCTGGTATGTGGATGGGCAATTATACTGCACCAAAACAAGCTGGTGGAGTTCAGCGGCGGCATATCCGGCGCCGTTTGATCAGTTCTTTCATTTCATCCTCAATGTCGCTGTCGGCGGCAACTGGCCGGGATACCCGGATGCAACCACAACGTTTCCGCAGCAGATGCAGATTGATTACATCAGAGTCTATCAAAACACCGGCAATGATCCCCCCAGCGTAGAGATCACCAATCCAGCCGAGGGCGCTGTTCTGCCTGCGGGCAATATTCTCATCCAGGCCGCCGCTTCCGACATCGACGGTACTATTTCAACGGTTGAGTTTTATAACGGCACGACATTACTGGGTCAGGATACGACATCGCCTTACAGTTTCACTTGGACATCCGTTCCCAGCGGCTGCTATACCCTCACGGCCAAGGCTATCGATAACCTGGGCAGTTCCAATACCCATACCATTCACATTACTGTCGGCGCCGGCTGCGGCCAGCAGCCTTTCCCGGATGCAGGCGCACCTTCGACGATTCCCGGCCGCATCCAGGCCGAAGCTTTTGACTACGGCGGAGAAGGATTTGCCTATCACGACACAAGCTCAGGCAACAGCGGTAATAAATATCGCACCACTGAAAATGTCGATATCGAAAACTGTACTGACACCGGCGGCGGCTACAACGTAGGATGGATGGCCGTCGGCGAATGGCTCGAATACACCGTTGATGTAAAGTACGCGGGAACCTATACCCTCCGGGCCCGTGTTTCGGCACTGGACCCGGGCAAAACCTTTTATGTCGCGTTTGGCGGCGTCAACAAAACCGGCAGTCTCACTGTGCCGGATACCAACGGCTGGCAGAACTGGACGACCGTATCCAAAACCGTAACGTTGTCAACAGGCGTGCAGATTATGCGGTTTTATTCTAACTCAGCCGATTTCAACCTGAATTACATCGATATTACCGCCGACAGCACCGTTCCTGGTGTTATAGGCATGAGCCGGACACTGGCGGAATCTTTAATTACCTCATCAGGCTTAACCGTCGGGCAGATCAGTCAATCCTTTCATAATGCGATCCCGGCCGGCAGCGTAATCGGTCAAAATCCCGTTGATGGAACCGCGGTGCCTTCCGGCTGTCCGATTGACCTTGAAATCTCGCTGGGCATCCGCGGCGATTTTAATATTAACGGAACCGTCGATATCGCCGATATTGTTATCATGGCCGGTGAATGGCTGGGAACTCCTGTGCTGGCTGATATTGAGCCGCTCGGCGGAGACGGCGTGGTCAACTTCGCAGACTTTGCGGCCCTGGCCTCGAACTGGGGCCGAAGTATCTAAGCCTCATGGAGGATATGCGATGTCAGTAAGTAAACAGAGATATCCTTTTGGTTTATTAACTCTGTTTCTGATGTGTTGGCTTTGCACTTCCGGCTTATGCCGCAGTGCCCAGATTCAATTCACCAATGTCCCGCCCTACGGCACTTACGGCAATCTGACCGGACAGGTCTCCGGTGTCGTGTATTCCAATTATAAAGTGCTGGTCTATATTTATGTCTACGGCTGGTGGAATAAGCCGACCTGGGCCAATCCGCTCACTACAATCAATCCTGACGGAAGCTGGACCTGCAACATCACCACCGGCGGCTCAAGCGACACGCTTGCAACCGAAATCATCGCCTTCCTGATTCCCAATGGTGCCTATCAATCCGCCTGGCAAATGGCCGGCAACGCCTCACTGCCATCGGAACTTTATTTCTATCCTTATGCCGATATCCACCGGACCCCCGCCAACCGGGCGATACAATTTGCCGGCCATAACTGGGCCGTCAAGGTTGGCGACGACATGGGGCCAGGGCCGAATCATTTTTCCGACAGCACCAGCAATGTCTGGATTGACGGCAGCGGTTACCTGCATCTGAAGATTACGCATCCAAACAGTAACTGGTATTGCAGCGAGATTATTTCCGATGAGTCGTTTGGCTACGGCACGTATGTCTTTACCATCCAAAGCCGTCTGGATACATTAGATACAAATATCATCCTGGGCTTGTTTACCTGGGATTCGTATGCGCCACAATTTAACTACCGCGAAATCGATTTTGAATTCGGCACCTGGCGAAATCCGGGCGACGACATCGGTCAGTATGTCATCCAGCCGTGGGATACGGCCGGCAATCTGTATCGGTTTGATATCGATTACACCGGCGGCACACTGACAACCACGCACGTCATGACCTGGCGGCCCGACGGCATTTACTTCAAAAGCTATTACGGCAATTTTGTTCTGGCTCCCGCTCCTGAAACAATCATTCGGGATTGGTATTATACGGGCCCTGACAATCCACCGCCGGGAGGCGAGAATGTACGAATGAATCTGTGGCTGATTCTGGGCTTGCCGCCGACCAATAACCAGGAATCCGAAATCGTGATTAAAGATTTTCAGTTCCTGACCGGCATCAGCGACCGCCCCGGCGATATCAGCAATGACAACGCCGTCAACATGAAAGATTTGTCGCTGATAAGCACTCACTGGCAGCAAACCGGTTGTAATAAAAATAACACCTGGTGCAGCAGAACGGATTTGGATTGCAGCGGCACCGTAGACATAACCGACCTGCGAGCCTTTTGTCTCTACTGGCTGCAGGAATGAATGATTTAAACCATGAAGCCCATGAAGAACAGGAAGAGAAATCAATTATTGTTCGCATTCGGATCGATTGGGGTTTTTGTATACTCCCTTTGAACCTCATAATCTTCATCATAGTTAGCCGGCAAACTTTCTTCCCATTTCTTCTGGAGCTTGCGAATGCCTTTTTCGGTAAGCCACTTTTCCAGAGCAATCCCGGATTGGCCTGATAAGAGGATCTCATCAAGCGATTGATTCTGAACTCGGATACTTCTGCCGTGATGCAGGCTGAATGCCTGGCAGACCTGGTTATTTTTATAGAATTCAAAACTCAGGTCACCACAGCACATACAATTCATCCGTTTCCGGGTTGGCCAGAATGATAGAAGTTCTACAAATGCGCGGATATCATTGGGATCACCGGTCTGATATATTTGTTTCTCCATCTCCGGATTTCTGTGACAAAATCCCCCGGTTCGAATGGTAAACCTCGTTGCTTCCTTCGATTCGGCCAACAGCTTAATGCCTGTCTCGGGACCCAGCATGCGCCCAATCATCTTCAGAGCCAATCCCCATAAGATAAGACCAATGCAAAGAGGAATCAAAATTAAAACAGCCCAGACACGTTTTTGTTTCAGCTTGCTTTTGACATAAACGGGGTACTTCAAGACCTCCGGTGTCTTAGACCGGGCGATCCATGCTAAGGCAAATCTGATATGCAGGAGTACAAAATAAACACAAATCGTAAGAATAAATAACCTGAGAAAAGAAACGAAAGCAAAATCCAGCATATCTACATAATATCGTATGTATTCAACTTGAATTTGGTTCGGATCCATGCCATTTACCTGCCTATTCTCTGATTTTTTCTGTCATACCATAGGCATTATAGACAATTGTGCAGATTTTTTCAACAGGTTTACTCATAGAAATAAACAAGGCCTCTTTTGGGGAGGCCTTGTTGGATGCAGCAGAAGATAAAAGTCAGTTCAGTTTGTTGTGCAATTAATTGCCGATTAAGGACACATCGTCTATATACATCATGCCGGTTTGAGCCATGGCACCGCCGAGCATTTGGATCGTGATCTTTACGCGCGATGTCTGGGCAGGACCTGTCAGACCCGTCTGGCTGAACTTCTGATACGTTCCGGTCGGGGTAAAACGCCACCAGGCCGTCCCGCCAATCTCAGCGCCGGCGGCATTGAGCCATTTAATATTAGCCTCTGCAACTTCGCTGGTGCCCAGCGCGCCCTTATACCAGAAACTGAAATTGACCGGCGCCGACCCAGCAATCGAACCCGCCGTGGTCGTCTGGATAAGCTCGGCCTTGGGCCCGCTGCCGCTGGTCCAGTTTATGACATATTTCATTGCATACGCGCCGGCATGCGGGGATTCAGCCACACGCTGCAGCGTCGTACCGGATACAAACGCGTTCTGTATCCAGCCGGTCGCGGCGGCGCCAGAACCAGTCTCGAAGTCGCCGTTGGTTACTGCGTCAGTCGGTATCGACGCTCTAACATGAATGTGTAAAATATGGCGAGTATGCAGAGTGTGTAAATGGCAGTATTGGCTGCTCGTCCCTAACCGAGAAAGCATCCACTTTCATACAAGCATGCTATGATCATCATTTTGTTCAGGTTTTCGATTGGCTGGCTTGGTCTAAAGAGAATCTGGCATTAACACAAAAAGGAGAAGGTGTTGAGCAGGTTGATTTGGAAACAGTCGGGAAATTGCTGACAACTCATTGCCGCTCAGACCGCTTCTCTGACGGCCATCTGCTCAGTATCGTTT
>VGXU01000080.1 GCA_016873215.1 Planctomycetota bacterium | reverse complement strand
GGGGCGCAATCCAACGTCGAATGGTTTCCCCCCATTTTCTTGCCGCTGTGCCTGGGTCCTGTTGATTTTGCCGCTTTTTTGTCATCGGTTTTTAGTCCTCAAAACCAGTCCAAAAATAAGACGCGGGCAGCCGGTGGACTTTTCCGGGGTTCGGTCTGCATAACCTATCCCGCGTCAAGTTTATCAAGTTTTCATTTCAAAGGCAAATCCCCAAGCCCAGCCATTAAAATTATCCCCGCCCGGACGTTCGCGGGCAGGGTTTCCCAGGCCGCTGCCAGCCGGTCAAAATCGGTGTTTTTCCGTTCCGAATCGGTGTTTTTTTCGGTGTATTGATTTTTCGTGTGTTCGCAAGTACAGTTCTTGCAAGGCTTTACGTTTTCTGTGTGACGGTTTTGAAAACCGTTGTGCCCGTAAGGGTACCGGGGGTTCGAATCCCTCCTCCTCCGTTATTTTTTCTTTTTTACGGCAGATTGTGCCGGGGGTCTTCTCGTACATTTCCAGCACACACCTTTTTTTGAGACCATTAAAGTTCATAAAAAAATCTCTGTAAGCGCTTGTCTTACAGAGATTTAGTTCCACGAGGCCGAAGGGGATCGAACCCTCAACCTTCGGATCGACAATCCGATGCTCTAACCAATTGAGCTACGGCCCCAAAGAGACTTCAGATTAAACCAGCTTCATGGAATTCTGTCAACAGAATTGTCGGGAATTCTGCCGCTTGAAACACCGTCTCAGGACGATATCTGGGCCAGTTTTCGGCTCAAAATCTCCGCCACCACCTTCGGATTGGCCTGTCCCTTGCTTTTCTGGATGACCTGACCCATCAAAAATCCCTGTGCCTTCCCGGCCTTCTTGCCCTTGGACACGATCTCCTGCACCGCGTCGACGTTCTCCGCCAGCACCTGGTCAACAATCGCTTCAATTGCCCCCGCGTCACTGTTCTGAAGCAGATTGTCCGCTTTGGCAATTTGTTCCGGGTCAGCGTTTTGTTGCGACATTTTTTCAAAAATCTGTGCCGCCGCCGTAGCGCTGATTTGTCCCTTGTCCGCCATTTGCGCCAGTTTGGCCAGATTCTGCGGGCTGATACCCAGCTTATCCACGGTCGTATTATTCTGGTTGGCCAATTTCTGCCCCGTTTGCGTAATCAGGTTGCATGTCCGTTTCGCGTCCGCCCCGGCCTGTACCACTTTCTCAAAATATTCCGCCGTTGCCTTATCCGCCGTCAGCACCGACGCATCATAATTGCTCAACCCATATTCGCCGACAAACCGCTTTTGCTTTTGCAGCGGCAGTTCACCCAGTCGGGACTTGATTTGCTCAAACCACGCCTCATCCATTTCCACCGGCACCAAATCCGGCTCCGGAAAATAGCGGTAATCGTGGGCCTCTTCCTTTTCACGCTGCAAAACGGTCGTCTGGTTAACGTCGTCCCAGCCGTAAGTACGTTTATTACCTATCTGCATCGTCCTGCCGGTTTCGAGAAATTCATCAAGCTGCCGATGCACCTCGTACTCCACGCTGCGTTCAATCGCCCGAAATGAATTGAGATTTTTAATCTCACAGATGGCCGTTTTATACGTCTGGCCGTCCTTATTAATATGCAGGTTCACATTCGGCTCAAACCGCATATGCCCCTTTTGCATGTCCGCTTCGGAAATGCCCAGATACCGCACAATCCGCTGGAGTTCCTGCGCCATCTGACGCACTTCAGATGCGCTGTTCATATCCGGCGCCGTCACAATCTCCAGCAGGGGGGCGCCGGCGCGGTTCAAATCCACCGCCGAAAAATTCCCCAGTTCGTGTGTGTTTTTGCCCGCGTCCTCTTCCAGATGCGCCCGGATAATCCCAACACGCTTGATAGAGCCGTCCTCCAGCGGAATCTCGATAAAGCCGTCGTGACTCAGCGGCAAATCGTACTGGCTGATTTGATAGTTCTTCGGCAAGTCGGGATAGTAGTAACCTTTTCTGTCCCATTTGGTGAACCGCGCAATCTCACAATTCAGCGCCATTGCCGTCAGCACCGCAAACTCGTATGCCTGCTTGTTCATCACCGGCAGACTCCCCGGCATCCCGAGACAGACCGGGCATACCCGGCTGTTCGGCGAACCGCCGTACACCAGCTCGCATCCGCAGAACATCTTCGTCCGCGTTGCCAGATGAACGTGTATCTCCAAGCCTACGATTACTTTATAGTCCACTTTCGCCGCCATAGCTGTTTATCCCTGCAACGTCGGTCTTTGCTTATGATAATCCGTCTTGCTTTCGAACATTCGCCCGATACGCAGCAGTTTATCTTCCGAAAACGCCGGGCCAATGATTTGCAGGCCAATCGGCAAACGCTTCTCGTCAAACCCGCACGGAATGCTGACCCCCGGCACGCCCGCCAGGTTCACCGCAATCGTATAAACATCCGCCAGATACATCTGCAGCGGGTCATCTGTCTTTTCACCAAGCTTAAACGCCGTCGTCGGCGCTACCGGCATCATCAGGCAGTCCGCTTTGGCAAAGGCGTTGGTATAATCCTGCCGAATCAGATTGCGCACCTTCAGCGCCTTCAGATAATACGCATCATAATAGCCGCTCGACAGGGCAAACGTCCCCAGCATAATTCGCCGCTTAACTTCCGCCCCGAATCCTTCCGCCCGCGATTTCGAATAGACCTCAATATAATCGTGGGCGTGCGGCGAGCGATACCCGTAATGACACCCGTCGTATCGCGCCAGGTTGCTCGACGCCTCCGCCGTGGCGATGACATAATACGCCGCGATCGAATAATCAAAATGCGGCATCTGAACTTCCACCAGCGTCGCCCCGAATTTTTTATATAATTCCAACGCCGCCTTCGCCGCGTCGCGAACGCTCGCCTCGGCCTTGTCAATTAATTCCGGTACAATTGCGATTTTCAATTCGTCGATGGGTTTTCCCAACTCGCCCAAATAATCCGGCACAGGCGCCATCCGCTCGTCAACCGACGTGCTGTCCCGTTCATCATGCCCCGCCAGAACTCCGAGCAGCAGGGCGGCATCCTCAACACAGCTTGTCAATGGCCCAATCTGGTCGAGACTCGACCCATAAGCCACCAGCCCATAACGTGAAATTCGCCCATACGTGGGTTTGAGTCCTACAATGCCGCATAAACTGGCCGGCTGACGAATCGAACCGCCCGTATCGGTACCTAATGCCGCAAAGCACATTCCCGCCGCCATCGCCGCCGCCGACCCGCCGCTGCTTCCCCCCGGTACCCGGCTCGTATCCCATGGATTGACCGTCTTCTGCAGGCCCGAATTTTCCGTGCTCGAACCCATCGCGAATTCGTCCATATTCGTCTTGCCGACAATGACCGCATCCGCTGCCAGTAATTTCTCCACCGCGTGTGCGTTATAAGGCGGCTTGAAATTGGCCAGTATCTTCGATCCGCACGTCGTCAGCCCTTCGACATAACACATATTATCTTTAATTGCTATCGGCATGCCCGCCAGCGGTCCGACGGGTTTCCCCGCCGCGATTTTCGCATCCACCACCCGTGCCTGGTCCATCGCTTTGTCGGCGAATACGCTCAAGTACGCTCCAATACCCGGGTCC
The DNA here is from genome assembly GCA_016873215.1 of Planctomycetota bacterium. Classification (GTDB taxonomy): domain Bacteria; phylum Planctomycetota; class Phycisphaerae; order Sedimentisphaerales; family Anaerohalosphaeraceae; genus Anaeroglomus. Next base: position 4,626 of record VGXU01000080.1, on the reverse strand, counting down.
AAATTCGCAATTCGCTCCAGCGTCCATTCCACCGCCTCCCGGCTGGTGATTTGTCCGTCACGGATATTATTTCTGAGTTGTATTGCGTTCAATCCTTGCAGCATGTAAGTTATTCAGCCCAAAGGGCTGTCCTTAATTTTGCTTTTTACTTTTATCTTTTGAGTTTCCTATGCTCCGCTGCTGTCGTCCAGTATCCGCGGCACCTTGAAAAAGTCATCCGTGCGGTCCGGCGCATTGGCCAGCGCGTCTTCGGTCGCCAGCGACGGTTTCACCGCGTCATTGCGAAATACATTATGCACCGGCAGACAGTGCGCCAGCGGCTCCACGCCGTTGGTTTTTAATTCGTTGAGTTTCTGAATGTATTCGACAACCGCCGCCAATTGCCCGCTGAATAGTTCCAGTTCCTTTTCCGTCAAATCCAGCCGCGACAAATGTGCGACTCTCTCCACTTGCTGACGATTGATATTCTGATTCATACGCAGAACTCCTCAAACAAAAAAGGCGAGGCCGATGACACAGCCTCGCCGCAACATGCGAAGAACAAAACAAAAAAGCACGCCGCGCCTTAGCTGGCTTCCGCCGTCTGTGCGGGCTTGTAATTGCGCTTTTGCGGTTTCACCACAAGACCCATCTTGATGGCCTTGGCAGATGCCCGGATGCGGGTCACCTTGCCTTCAACAACCGCCCGGACATTCTGAACATTGGGTTTGAATTTCCGTTTGGTGATGCCCGTAATTTTTCGGCCGACGCCGCCCAGGTACTTCGCCTTGCCGCGACGGGCAATGCTTTTTCCCGAGGTCGTTTTTTTACCTGTAAAACAACACACTCTCGACATAAACAACTCCTCTTTTCGTCATAGACACAGGGATAGATACCCCTGAAGTTTCCATTTTCTGACCCGAAACCATATAAATATATGGATTTAGGCAGTTTTTGCAAGCGTTTTGACGAAAAATCTCTTAAATTTTACTCCGGCCTCCGCAAAAACCGGATTTCCCTTGATTTTTACCCGATTTTAGCGGATTTTTATGATTTCTTATCTTGGAACTGCGACCTATTTGGGATAATAAATGCCGATTCAAAATAAACAGTATAAAGCCGCACTGGGCCTGATACACGCCTCCAAAAAGGTGTTAATCACCACCCATCTTCGCCCCGACGGCGACGCCTGCGGCTGTGTCCGTGCGATGACCGAAGGCCTGAGGGCTGCCGGAAAAGACGTCCGGCGCCTCTTGCTCTCCCCGCTGTCAAGCTGGTACGAGGCGATGTTTGAACATAAAATTCCCGTCCTCGGCAACGACATCAAAAAAGAGCATCTGCCCGAAAAATTCGCCGATATCGACCTCATCATCATCGTTGATACCAACAGCCTCGTCCAGCTTCCCGGCCTCGAAGACTGGCTCAAAACTGCCCGCGCCGCCGGCAAAAAAATCCTCGTCATTGACCACCACGTTACCAACGACGGTCTCGGCGATATCGAACTCATTGACGCCGCTGCCTCCGCCGCGGGCGAAATTATCTATGATTTCTTCAAAGCCGTCGGATGGGCGATTACCCCCGCCGTGGCCGAAGCGATTTTTATCGCCATCTCCACCGACACCGGCTGGTTCAAATACGGCAACGCCGACAGCAGAATCTTCCACACCGCCGCCGACTTAATTCAGGCCGGCGCAAAACCAAATGAAATCTACCGCCGGATGTATCAGAGCTTCACCCCCTCGCGCCTCAAACTGATGACCCGCATGCTTGACCATCTCGAACTGCACGACAACGGCCGTATCGCCACGCAGTATATCCTTCGCAAAGATTTCGACGAAACCGGCTCTTCCGGCCCTGACACCGAAAATCTCATCGACGAATGTCAGCGCATCCAGACGGTCGATATCGCCGTGCTCTTCGTCGAGCTGTCCGACGGTAAGTTTCGATGCTCCCTGCGAAGCAAAGGCAACATTGATGTCCGTAAAGTCGCCCAGAAATTCGGCGGCGGCGGACACACCCTCGCCTCCGGCGTCAACCTGCAAGGCCCTCTTGACATTGCCAAAGCCTCCATTCTCGCCGAAATCCGCGCTCAACTGTAAGGGCGGAAGCGATTTCTTATTTCAGTTTAAGCTGTTTATACTTATTCCGGCGGCGCGCCAGACGGTCTGGATTTTCCGCCGTGACCTTTTCCTCATAAGCCGCGAAATTGCCCAAAAACCACTGCGTCCTGCCGCTGCCCTCAAAAACCAGCAGATGCGTGCATATCCGGTCTAAGAAAAATCGGTCGTGGCTGATAACCATCACGCAGCCCTGAAAATCAATAATCGCCTGCTCGAGCATCCGAATCATATTGACGTCCAAATCATTCGTCGGCTCATCCAGCAGCAGTAAATTGCCCCCGCGCCGCAGCATCTTTGCCAGATGAATCCGGTTGCGTTCGCCGCCGGAACACGCGGAAACTTTTTTCTGCTGCTGTGATCCCTTGAAATTAAACCGTGCCACGTATGCCCGGGACGCCACGAGTACACCGCCGACAAGAATGTTGTCCTTGCCATCGGTGATTTCCTCGAAAATAGATTTCTCGCCATCCAGCGCATCCCTGTGTTGGTCCACATACCCTATAGATACCGTCGAGCCGATATCAATAACGCCGGCGTCCGGCTGTTCCTGCCCTATAATCATCCGAAACAGCGTCGTCTTGCCGATGCCGTTGGGGCCGATGACGCCGACAATCGCGTTTTTCGGCAGATCAAAACAACAGCCCGAAATCAACATGTTGCCGTCATAGCCTTTAGACACGTCCTTGAACGAAATCACCTTGTCGCCCAGCCGCTGCCCCGATGGAATATGAATCATAATATCGTTGTGGGCGTCTGTCGTATCGCTAATCGCCGCTGCCGACGGGTCATACGAGCCGATACGCGACTGGTTTTTCTGGTTGCGCGCCCCGACCGATGTGTTAATCCACTCCAGCTCACGGGCCAGCGTCTTTTGCCGGGCCGTCTCTTTTTTCTCAATCGCCTGCAATAACGCAATCTTCTGCTGGAGCCACGACGAATAATTTCCCTCGAACGGCAGCCCCCGCGCATCCTCAAGCTCCAATATCCATTTGGTGATATTGTCCAGAAAATACCGGTCGTGCGTGACAATGATGACCGTGCCGGGGTACTCCCGCAGCGCCGTCTCCAGCCATTGCACGGTTTCCGCGTCTAAATGGTTCGTCGGCTCATCCAGCAACAGCAGGTCCGGCTTTTCCAATAGCGCCACCGACAGCGCCACGCGCCGCCGTTCCCCGCCCGACAGCTTGCTGACCGGCATATCATCCGGTGGCAGAACCATCGCATCCGACACAATATCCATCAGCCGGTCAATCTCCCACCCGTTGCAGGTGTCAATCTTTTCCTGCAGGATGCCCATATCTTCCAGCAGCTTGTCCATGTCCTGCCCGCTGTCGGGATTGCCTAATTGCTCGGATATCGCGTTAAAGCGGTCAACCATATCCTGCAGCGGCTTGATGGCCATACGAAGATGGTCGCGTACCGTCTTATCCATATCTAATTGTGGCTCCTGCGCGATATAGCCCACCTTCATATTGGGCCCAAGCCGGGCGTCGCCGTGAAAATCCTTATCGAGACCGGCCATAATCCGCAGCAGCGTGCTTTTGCCGGAGCCATTTTCGCCGATGACGCCGATTTTCGCCCCGTAATAAAACGACAGCGATATATCGCGAAGAACGTCCTTTTCGCCGTAGCGTTTGCTGACGTCCCGCATCTCAAATACAAATTGTGGAGGCATCTATACTTCCGTTCCTTTTCCGACAGTCCCTGTACATAGTGATGATTCGGGCTGTCAATATACCGCGTTTACCCCCCGATACAACTCTTTTTCGTTAACACTGTTGCTCCCGTTTAGACAGAAAACCCCCGGGTTTATCCTGGGGGTTATCTATCGGTGTGCCATGCCCACGCCGTTTTTGTAGGGGCAACCGTCGGTTGCCCTTTTGTTCGTCTGTGCCTGTCCGTGAAAGTCCGTGGTTTTTACCTTGGGTGGCACGGCTTCCCCGCCGATTTATCCTGTGAAGCTGGTTTCTTCGTGGCTTTAGCGAAGAAGAATAGCGAAGAAGGAAGGCGATAAACCGGGTTTTTCCTGTCATTTCAGGATTTGTTCCGGAATCCAGAATTGAGCCCGTTAGGGCGATATAGTGTAGCCACGTCCGTAAGGACATGTAACAAAAAGCCAGTACCAAACAATTCCTCCCATTGTCTTCCCCTTGATTTTAAGGGTAGGCGGCCCAACGGACCGGTGGGGATTTATTTTATAATCTGCAATCGGCAATCTAAAATTATCATACCGTCCCCGGCCGTGGCTGTATGGCCCAATTTCATTTGACAAAGGGGCGAAAAAAGTGTATATTAACCTTAACTTTGGATAAGAAACCCGTTTTTGGCATAATATTGAGGTTTAAGTTTATTCCAATCTGATGGTAAATAATTTACCTGACCCCTTTCATTATTCGTAGTATATTTAATAGGGTGAGAATGTAGTATAGAGCACGAATCTGTGTTTTGGGGAGGCGAAATATCCTCTATTGAGGGTGAGACAAGAATGAAGAATTTGGCCGTTTTGAAGCGTCTGTTTTTGTCGATT
>VGXU01000079.1 GCA_016873215.1 Planctomycetota bacterium | reverse complement strand
TAAGCCAGTCGGCGCCGAGCTGTCCGCAGGCAGCGTGGATGGAGCGGCCGCGTTTGAAGCGAATGACCGTCTCTATGCCCTCCCGTTCAAGAATTCCGGCGAAATGTTTTATCCCGGCCTGTGTGGCCGGTTCGAAATCACAGCCCTCAAATGCGTTAAACTCTATCAGGTTGACGTTGCATTTTAACTCTTTCACAAGGCGGGCCAACTGCCGTGCCTGCTGCGGCGAATCGTTGATGTCCCGCATCATACAATACTCGAACGTGACGCGTTTTTTAGTCTCCTGCTGGTACTGGTAGAGGGCGGTAAAAATATCTTTGATGGAATATTTTTGTGAAATGGCCATAATTTTGTTTCGCGTCGCATCGTCGGGGGCGTGGAGGGAAACGGCCAGACGGGGCAGGAGGGATTCTTCGGCGAGTTTGCGAATTTCGTCCGGCAGGCCGCAGGTTGACAGCGTGATATGGCGGATGCCGATGTTGCGTCCATCGGGATGATTTATCAATTCGACCGAACGCATCGTATTGTCGTAATTATCGAGCGGCTCGCCCATCCCCATATAGACGAGATTCTGGGCCTTGCCGCAGATTTGCTCCATCTGATAAACCTGGCCGGCAATTTCCGCGGCGGTGAGATTTCGCTGATATTTCAGTTGACCGGTGGCACAGAACAGGCATCCCATGCGGCAGCCGACCTGTGTGGAGATGCAGAAAGTATTGCGTTTATCGTCTATGAGGCGGACGGCCTCGATGCGGCAGCCGTCGGACAGTTCAAAGACGAATTTTACCGTGCCGTCCGGGTCTTCGAAGGTCTGAATGGTTTTGAGAGTGGAGACGAAGCAGCCGGCCTGTTGAAGCGCTGCGCGAAAGGGCCTGGACAGGGTGGTGAACTGGTCCAAGGAATCGCAGTTTTTTTGATGAATGAAGGTGAAGATATAGCGGGCCAGAAACGGTTTTTGTTTAAATTCAGCCGTCAACTGTTCCAGTTCGGGCAGCGTCATGTTTTTGAGGTCTTTTTCCATTGCGGACACTATAGCGGAGATGAAGAATAAGGTAAAAGGAAAAAGGGAAAGGGGAAAATGAGTGTGATTGTAACACATTATATCGTCCCCTGCGGGGACTCTTTTTTTATTTGTAGCCTTTTGTTCCACGGGCTTACGCCCGTGGTTATATTATATCGCCCTACGGGCTGAGAAGAAATTTGTAAGCGGGACTGTAATCAAGCGCCCTGTGAATTCAGGTCGTCGGCGATAATGTCGGGAATTTCGGCGGTATGGCTGGAGCCTAACTGGGCATCGTTGACCTTCCCGGCAAATTCCTCGAAGTGTTCTTCCTGTTTGGGCTTGTCTGCTTTATTTTCCGGCGGAACCGCCATGGGGTGAATTGGCTTGATACCCGCGATTTCGGCGGGGATGCCGTCGATTTGCACCACGAAAGTCACGGATCCGAGGCGGAGCTGGTCGCCGGGACTGAGACGGTATTCTTCCACGCGCTGGCCGTTGACATAAGTGCCGTTTTTGCTGTGGAGGTCGCGGACCGTCAGTTTATTCTGGTCGATGTCGATTTCGCAATGCTTGCGGGAGATGACGGAAAGGGGAATAGATAAATCACAATCCTGACGTCGTCCTACCATGGTGACTGAACTGGGTAGCGAAAACGCCGCGGTTGAGCCGTCTTTTTTCAGAAGGAACAACGTTACCTGCATTGGGTCTCTCCTTGAAAAAAAGCCTTTGTCAGCACTGTTATTATAGCGTATGATTCGACCGTCTTGCAATAGAAAAGTCAAAACTGCGGCAGATTTGGATGGTTATGAGTTTCAGAATGGCGGAAAAAACTGAAAAGACGGGCTATAAAGCGATATTTTTTGATTTGGACGGAACGCTGGTTAATACACTGGACGACCTGAGCGAGGCGATGAACCGGGCACTGGCTGAACTGGGACAGCCCGGCCGAAGCAAGGAGGAATGCCGGGAAATGATAGGCAGGGGGCTGGGAGAGTTTGTGCGGGCGGCGCTGCCGGAAAATGCAGGGCATTTGCAGGATGCCCTGCTGCGGAAAATGAAGGAAGTCTATGCGAGAATATGTCTGAATAAAACATATCCGTACCCGGGTATTTGTGAGGTACTGTCGGCCTGCAAAAAGGCGGGGATTCGCACGGCGGTTGTCAGCAATAAGGCACACGAAATGACCGTGCGGATTACGGAACATTATTTCGGTGTGGGGGCATTTGAGGAAATCCTCGGGCAGAAAGAAGGGATGAAATGCAAGCCCGACCCGGAGCCGATGCGTTTTCTGCTGGATAAAATGGCATTGCGTGCGGAAGACGTTTTGTATGTGGGAGACAGCGACGTGGATGTTCGGACGGCACAGAACGCGGGGCTGGACTGTGTCGCGGCGGGATGGGGATTTCGGTCGGCGGAACAACTGCGCCAGGCGGGGGCGAAAAAAATTATTGACCGGCCGATTGAGTTGCTGGATTATCTGCGTCATTGAGTTATATTGCAGGTTGGTGGTTTATCTTTCGTTAAAGTGGGAGATAACGAATGGCTGAAGAAGATGATTTCCCGGGCAAAGACGGGGAAAAACAAGAACAGCAAAAGCCTTTGCGGTGGTACTGGCCGGTGCTGTTTCCGCTGAATGGTACGGGGCTTGGAATGATAGGAATGTTCGTCGGATGCCGGGTTCTTCTCTGGATCGGGATTTTTGCTTCCTTGTATATTCCGCTGGCCGGATTTGCCCTGATGCTTATCTTTGCGATTGTTTCTTTTCTGCTAAGAGCGTATGCCTACTGGTATGCGTGCCTGTGCGTGCAGATGGCTGCCGAGGGGCAAACCAGGGCGCCGGATGCCTTACAGCATGATGAGGGCGGTTTTCTGGATATGATAAAACAAATGCTTTGGGTGTTGGGGGCCTTTGCTTTTTGTTTTTTTCCGGCGGCGCTGTATTTTCAGCATTACAAAAAGACTGACGAATTGTTCTGGAATATTTTTGCGGCGGGGTGGTTTTTTCTGCCGATGACGCTGCTGTCGGCTGCTATGCATGATACCGTGGGCGGATTGAATCCGTTTTTGATTGTGATTTCGATTGTCCGCTTATGGTTAAAATATCTTCTGCTCGTGATGGTGGTTTCCATTCCTTTTGGCCTGTCCGCCGTGGTCGCCTTCTATTCCAAACGATTCGGAATATGGCTTTCATTGCCGGCACAGGCGATATCGCTGTATTTGGCTTTTGTCGGGGCGGCGATACTGGGGCGGTTTTATTACGTTAACGAAGCACGGCTGGACTGGTTTTAAGTCTGTTGGTCGCGGCGGATTTGGACGCTTTTGGCGTGGGCGTCGAGACCTTCGGTTTTGGCCAGGCGGATGATGTCATCGGCGGCGGCGGCCAGTTTTTTTGCGTTATATTCAATGATGCTGGTGGATTTGACAAAATCATTGCTGGTCAGGGCGCTGAAAAACCGGCTGGTCTGGCGCGTCGGGAGGGTATGGCTGGGACCGGCAAAATAATCCCCCACGGCGACGGGGCTGTAAGGCCCAATAAACAGGGCGCCGGCGTTGACTAATTTTGTACTGACGGCTTTGCTGTCGTCGCCGCACTGAACCTGCAGATGCTCGGCGGCAAATTCATTGGCCCAGGCGATGACCTTGTTTATATTTTCGAGTACGACAATGCCGCTATAGGCAACAAGGCATTTGCGCGTCGCTTCGGCCCGGCTCAGAACCGTGACCTGCTTTTCCAATTGGGCGAGAACCTGCTGAGCCAATTCCGGCGAATCTGTCACGAGAAGACCTGCGCCGGGGTCGTGTTCGGCCTGACTGAGCATATCGGCGGCGACCCACGCGGGGTTGGCCTGACTGTTGGCGACAATCAGCACGTCGCTGGGACCCGCGAAAGAATCAATATCGACCAGGCCATAGACCTCTTTTTTGGCAAGCTGGACGACATCGTGGCCGGGGCCGACGATTTTATCCACCTTGCGGATAGTCCGTGTTCCCCATGCGAGGGCCGCGACGGCTTGCGCACCGCCAATGCGATAGACTTCCGTTATACCCAGTTCAAAGCAGACGCCGAGAATGACCGGATGAATACTGTCCTGATGGCGCGGCGGAGAAACGACAAAGATTTCTTTGACGCCGGCGACCTGTGCGGGAATGGCCGTCATCATCACCGTGCTGGGAAGGGGGGCGCTGGCACCGGGAATGCAGAGGCCGACACGATGAAGCGGAAGATAGCGGATACCCGGCCGCGTATTTTTGCCACCGATGAAAATCTCCGACTGATATTGACGAATGTTGGCAATCGTTTTGCGAAGCGACGCAAGCAAATCTTTATCCAGACTTTTGTGAGCATTTTTCAGTTCTTCCGGCGGGATGCGGAATTCTGAGGGGGACAATTTAACCTTGTCGAATTTTTCCGTGTATTCGGCAACCGCGTCGTCGCCGCGCAGGCCGACCTGTTCGACAATCGTCCGTACGCTTTGTGCCAGTTCTTTGCGGCTTTGCAGAAACGCCCGCATCGAATGCTCGTCGAGCAGCCGGCGGACTTTGATCTCAAAATCCGCATCGTGGCGACGAATGACGATATCGTTTAATGTTCGGCTCACGACGGCCTCCCGTAATCAGGGTGTAAAGTTGCTGTTGCTGTATGTGCGGACGGCACGGTACAGCAGCAGGTATTTCTTTCCATCACAAACGGTGACGATGCCGGAGATATTATAGCGCTGCCGGCCCAGTGATTCAGCAAGATTTTCCTCCGTGTCTTCGAGCGTCAGGCAGGGCAGCAGAGAAAAGCGGTTCTTGTCGATTTTTCTGCCGAAGCCGTCGGGCATAAAACGCTTGTCGGCGCCCAGTTCGACATATCCCGTTTTTCCAATCAGGGAAAAATCGCTGCTTGCGACGTCGGCGGTTTCAGCCAGTTTACCAAGGTCGATTTTGCTCTGAGACCGCAGAATTTTCATTATCTCAGGGGGAATGACTTCGGATGATTCCGGCTTCGTCGCGTTTGGCTCGGCCGGTTTTGCCGACTTCGGAGAAACGATCTGAGCCGGTTTGCCGGTGGTCTGAGACAGGGCGAGAACCTGGATGGGGAAAAGAAAATTCTGTTTTTTGTATAACGTGAGAATGCCCCAGATTTTAACGGGGGTCCAAGTTTGCTCTTTGGCAAAGGCGCGAATTTGTTCCAGTCCGCCGGAGGAAAGAATCGGCAGGGGACTTTTCGCTGGCAGCGTGGTGTTCATATAGATCAAATCGTTGTTTGCGACAAAAGACCACGCACCCGCGTCGTTTTTCTGCGCGACGCCTTCAGTGCCATTCAGGACGAATCCTTCCGGCAAAATGATTGTGTCCGCGACCACTGTCGCGGCCAGACATAAACCTATTGTGCCGAGAATCCATCGGCTTATCATTTTTTCTCCGCCGCAATAAACCATTGTTTCAATTCTTTTACCGCCTGTTCGGGAGTATCGGCAAGATGGACGCAATCGCCGCAGTCCGAATCCGCCTGTGTCATCATTTCGACCAGCGGTTTCCAAAACTCGCCGAGCAAAATAACAGGTTTTGCCGATTTCTCAAAGCCTTTATTTTTATATTCCCAGACGCATGCCAATTCCAGCAGCGTTCCCGTTGCGCCGAGCAGAACAATATATCCATCCGCCAGAGCAATCAGCTTTTTCAGCCGCTGGTCGAGGCTGTCGGTGGAAATTTCATCCGTAATAAATTCATTGGCCCTGCCGCGTTTAAAGGCGGTACAGGTGACGCCGTAAATTTTTCCGCCGGCACCGGCGGCGCCTTTGGCCACGGCCCGCATCGTACCGCCATAGCCGCCATTGGCGATTTCAAATCCCGCCTCGGCCAGCGTTTTGCCCAGTTGGACACCTGTGCGGAATACCGCGTCGTTTTCATCCGCTTTGCTGGTTCCAAAGACGGCAATCACGCGGCTCATCTGCGGCTCGCTTTTATTTTGGTGTAATTAAGCAGGCCGGCATTGAGCAGGATATTCCGGTCCCGCTGTGATAAAATCAATTTTCCAGTAATTGCGGTGCCGGTTGTTTTGTTCTGAATCTGCACGGCATCCCGGCCCTGAATCGCAGTCAGCAGTTCCGGGATGACCAAATCATCGCCGGTGCTGATTTTGTCGTAATCGGCCGGGTCTGCAAATTCTATCGGCACAATGGCGAAATTAATCAGGTTGGCCTTGTGAATTCGCTCGATGCTTTTAGCCAGCACGGCGCGAATGCCCAGATACATCGGACATAACGCGGCGTGCTCCCGGCTGGACCCCTGTCCATAGCTTTCGCCAGCGACTACAATTCCGTACCGTCCCAGGGCCTTGATCGCCAAAGCTCGTTGGGCAACAGTCGGTTTGCCTTCTTCATTAAAACTATTGAACACATATTTGGAATACTGCGGCACGTTGGAACGATATTTTAAAAACGTCCCGGCGGGCATAATATGGTCGGTGGTGATTTTATCGCCGCATTTGAGCAGCGTCTGGCCGTGAAGTTCTCCCGGAAGCGGTTGAGGCGATTCCGGAACGGCAATGGTCGGGCCGCGCAATACCTGTACCTCGCCGGCCTCGGCGCCAGACAGAGGCGGAATCAGCATGCTGTCGTCAATCAGGAACTCCCTCGGCATTTTGATTTTTGGATATTTAATGCCCATCAGTTGCCGCAGGTTTCGCGGGTCGGTGATTTCGCCCATAATCGCTGAGGCGACCGCCGTTTCGGGGCTGACTAAATAACACATATCGCCTTTGGTTCCGGTTCGGCCTGCAAAATTGCGGTTAAACGTCCGCAGAGATACGACTCCGTCGCCGGGCGAGAAGCCCTGGCCGATGCAAGGACCGCAGGCGGATTCGAGGATGCGTGCACCGGCGGCAATCATATCCGCCAGAGCGCCGTTGCGGGCGAGCATTTCCAATACCTGCCGGCTTCCCGGAGCAACGCCGAATTCGACCATCGCATCGATTTGTTTTCCGCGCAGCACCTCGGCAACCAGCATCAGGTCGGTAAAGCTTGAATTGGTGCAGCTTCCGATGAGAACCTGGCCGACTTTGAGGCCAGCAATATCTTTGACCGGCTGAATCTGGTCGGGCGACGAGGGACAGGCCGCCATAGGTTCTATTTCGGACAAATTAATTGGAATGACCCGGTCATATTCCGCCCCGAGATCGGCGCAAAGCGGTATAAAGTCTTTGCCCCGGTCCTGTGCGTCCAGAAATATATGGGTCAACTCATCGCTGGAAAAGACGCTGGTAGTGACGCCCAGTTCGGCTCCCATATTGGTCATTGTTGCCCGCTGCGGGACAGAGAGAGTTTTTACGCCCGGCCCAAAGTATTCGACAATACAATCCACGTTGCCTTTGGTTGTCAGGATGCTCAGCAGTTTCAAAATGACGTCTTTGCTGGAGACCCATTCATTGAGTTTGCCGGTCAGTTCGACGCCGACGACTTTGGGGCAGGTCAGATAGAACGGTCCGCCGCCCATGGCTACGGCGACATCGAGACCGCCTGCGCCGATAGCCAGCATACCGATACCGCCGCAGGTGGGCGTGTGCGAATCGCTGCCCAGCAATGTTTCGCCGGGTTTGGCGAAGCGTTCGAGATGGACCTGGTGACAGATACCGTTGCCGGGCCGGGAATGCCAGGCTCCGCTTTTGGCCGCAATGCTTTGCAGGTATAAATGGTCGTTGTGATTTTCGGGGCCGAATTGAGCGGTGTTGTGGTCCACATAGCTGACGGAGACATCCGCCTTGACCCGTCCGGCGTTCATCATCTCAAACAGTAAAAATGCCGTTGTTCCCGTAGCGTCCTGGGTAAGCGTCTGGTCGATACGAATACCGATGGGGTTGCCCGGCTTGAGTTCGCCTTCGACAAGGTGTTTTTGCAGGATTTTTTGTGTTAGTGTTCTATTCATGTTTTTAGTCTCGAAATATGCCGGTATTCCATTTTACGACAGTTCGACTGAATTTGTTGATTATGTACCACAATTTCGGCGTGAAAACAAGGTTTTTAATGGAGAAATGAAGATGTTTTCAGGCCGGCACGAAGGGGAATTTTATTGATGATAGATGCCGGGGTGTAGTGTTGCCAGTTTTCACTTGCCTGACGGAGGAGAAAAATGGTAGAATAGTAAGCGGTTTTAGAGAGAAAGAAACATTGCATTTTATCGGAGGCAGGAAAGATGAAAAACACACTCGTATTATCAATTGTCGCTTTTGTATTCATCACAGGTTTGGCACAGGCTCTTACCATCGCTGAAATGGCTATGCTG
>VGXU01000078.1 GCA_016873215.1 Planctomycetota bacterium | reverse complement strand
AGCCGCCACCAAAGCGACCATGCCGGGAGGGACCTGTGCCATGGATAAGGGCGGCTGCTCGATGGGATAATTGACGCAACGAACCGAAGCAGGAACGCTTCCGTAAGCCTGTCGTGTCAATATAAAAGCAGGCTGGCTGTCCCTCTTTATCGCTATTTATCGCCCCTTATGATTTTGTTCAATCCCCATTGGAACTACTACGCTTCTTCAGAAAGCCAAGCGAGACCAGAAACCTATCGGCCTCTTGAATTGTTTTCTGAAAGTACTCCGAGTTTGTATAATTAAAAAACCCATGCTTTTGACCTTCGTACAACACCAAATCACATCTTCGACCACAGTGTTCCATCTTTTCCTTGTATCGTTGAGCGGTCAAAACGGAAACCACCGTATCCTTTGTCCCCAGAAATATAATTGTGGGAGGCGTATCGGCTTTTATATTATGAAGCGGAGAAATATCCTGCCAATACTCCTTGACGCGATCATATCCCCACCCCGTTGGACCATTATCAAAGACAGGATTAAACAACACTAACGCATTGGGGATGGCACAAACGGAGGTGTCGTCGGAAGAATCAACATACTTAGTCAGTGTCCCTGTCGCCGCCGCAACATGCCCCCCGGCTGAACCGCCGGCGGCGACAATCGCATTCGGGTCAATCGCAAATTGACGGGCGTGCTGTCGAATCCATCGGATGGCGGATTTCCCGTCTTTGACACATTCCTGGGGCGTCGTCGCGTGTGCTTTTTCTACACGATACTCCGCCGACATAGCGACCATCCCCCGTGATGCAAAATACTCACAATGAGGATAAAACTGGCTGGGACTGCCGCTGACCCAACCGCCGCCAAAAAAGAAAACGATTGCCGGCATCTTATCGGAGCGGTTCGATTTGGATGGATAAAAAAGGTGTATTTTGAGATCGACACCGTTCACTGTCTTGTAAATTACGCTTTTATCCGGCGTGAAACCTTGAATTTCTAAGCCCCAACAAGCACTTGACAGGAATGACACAAGCAATACCAAAATCGTTTTTGTACTCCTCAGCAACGGGTGAATCAAGGTCAGGCACTTTTTCTTAAACATTTTCATATATCGGCTTCTTTCTTCGGTCTTCACGGCGTCCGCAATGTTCCACGCCAGGGGATAATTCCGCCGCCGGTTTCAGTATCCACTTCTCCTGTCCCGGCGGTTCACTTGACTGTCGCGAATTTCTATATATGTTTGCCAACCTCACTTAAGACTTTAATGTCTTCGGGATGGATCGAACCATCCGGCAGGGGTCCGGTGTTCAGGAGCAGATTGCTCTTTTGCTGAATAGCGGATGACAGCATCTCCAGCACCTTCTGAGTGGTTTTATGTGCCGCTTTTTCGTTATAGCCCCATGCTTTTTCCTGCAAGGTATTACAGATTTCGTTGTGTTTGTTTTTGTTGCTTTCCCAGGCTTTTTTTGCTATCGCGGCTGCCTTTTCGCCGAATCGTTTTCGAATATTGTCCTCCAGTGAGCGCCCGCTGCGTTCCGGGGCCGCAAAATCTTCAGTGCCCGTTGCGCCCTGCTTAAAACTGATCAGCGTATGAGGCTGCAGCTGTCGCACCATCGCATACGTCTGTTCGATCGGGAATAAGTCCGGGCGACCGTAGTAGCCTATCAACGGATCAAACCACATCCCGGCGATCGGCCCGTAATTGGTCATCAATTCACGAATCTGACGGTGGGCATATTCCATATATTTACTGAAGTCATCATCGTTTTGCCACTGATAACTCGGCTCCGGAGATGCATATTCCGGCTGCGCAATAGTATTATATTTTCGCGGGTAAAAATAGGGATGCTGCCAATCCGCCCCGAGAGAATAATATAAAAACAGGGCCAATCCTTTTTTCTGACATTGCACGGCAAGTTCGGCAATCAAATCGCGTTTGGAGGGGCTGTTGACACTGTGGTAATCGCTGGTGGATGTTTCAAACAGGCAGAATCCATCGTGATGGCGGCTGGTGATGTTGACATATTTCATTTCGGCCCTGCACGCCAAGTCGGTAATGAAATCCGCGTCAAATCTCTCCGGATTAAACCTGGACTTTAGCTTTTTGTATTCGGCAACAGGAATCTTTTCACTAAACATGACCCATTCGCCTCGCCCCAAAAGGCTGTAAAGACCAAAATGCATAAATAGGCCGAATTTAGCCTGCGTGAACCATTCCAGCGCCGCCCCGCGAGGATCAACTTGATAGGCCGCCTTGAAATCTTTCAAGTACGCCGGCACAGAGCTCAACGCAGAGGGCTCTGATTTGCCGGATGCATTTTGACATCCCTGTATCCAGGCTGAGACAAATGGCGCGGCTGCCAGAAAAACTGAACGTTCAATAAAACGCCTGCGATTCATTATATCCCTTTCACGATTAAATTTTCTATTTTCAGGCCGTGTGAATGTGGACGTTCTCGGTCAATAACGTTCCTCATTGCGGCAGATATTTCCGGCAACAAAACCAGGAATAAATCCGAAGCAGGGACGCTTCGGCCACGCTCTATTACCAGCATAGCAACTCTGCCCCGGAAAATCCACCCAAAACCATCGGCGGCGGCAGCGGGATTGTGAAGGGGACAAAAACAAATTGTCCCCAGTTTTGCCTGATACTATAATTGCGGCAGTTCCGCTGCATTAAGCCTGTCGTGTCACTATAAATAAACAGGGGACTGTTTCCATTGGGTGACAAGGTGCTTGACTCTGAAGGGGATTGCATTAGAATTCAGCGATTCTAATTTTTTCAGGGAAAGGCGTTCAAAAATGAGAAGTCGCTTGAACATGTGCGGTTTATCGGGAATCATTCTCTTGTTTGCGGTGATGATGTCGGGGTGTGCGGTCCGGCCGGACGGGCTGAGTTATGTCAATCCCAATATCGGGGGAGTGGGGCATACTCTGAAACCGACACGGCCGACGGTGCAGCTGCCCAACCAGATGATACGGATGTATCCGGACCGCAAAGACTGCCTCGATGACCAGATTCGCTCATTTCCACTGACTCTTCTTTCCCATCGGCGGGGATTTCTTTTCGGTATAATGCCCTATAGCGGGCAGGCCGAGGAAAATCGCGAGCCTGTTTCAGCATGGGGTTGGGAAAATGAGATTTGCACGCCGTATTACTATTCGGTCTGGCTGGAGGACTATGATACGACGCTGGAATTTACGCCGGGGGCCAAAACGGGCCATTTCAGGATTACCTTTCCGAAGGATGCGGCCAAAAATGTACGGCTGCGGACAGTACAGTCGGGGGAGTGGAACCGGGTCGATGACCGAACCGTCGCGGGGGTGGAGCAGTTTAATGGTATGAAGGCATTTGTGTATGGGCAGTTCAGCCAGCCTTTCGAATTTTCCGCTGCGGCTCAACGATGGGACGGAAATGGCGGTGTTGTCCATTGGAGCGAAAACAAGCCCGCCGTGATTGAATTTAAGTATGCGATTTCCTTTATCAGCGACCAGCAGGCGAAAAAGAATTTCGCATCGGAGATTGCAGACCGTTCGTTTGAGACGACAAAAGAGAATGCCCGGCTGGCATGGTCCGGGGTATTGAATCAAATCGAGGTCAAAGGAGGCACTGCGGTACAGCGCCGTGTATTCTATACGGCGTTGTATCGGTGCTATGAGCGGATGGTGAATATTACCGAGGACGGGCGGTATTACAGTAATTATGATAAACAGATTCACACCGACGACCGGCTGTTTTATGTGGATGACTGGATTTGGGATACCTATTTGGCGCATCACCCCCTGCGGGTCATTTTAAACCCGGCGCAGGAAGCTGATATGATTCAATCTTACGTCCGGATGTATGAGCAGAGCTGCTGGCTGCCGACATTTCCGGTGCTCGACGGAGATATGCCGTGCATGAACGGATTCCATTCGACGATTATGATTCTGGATGCGTACCGCAAGGGGGTCCGAGATTTTGATGCGGCGACGGCGTTTGCGGGGATGAAGAAAAACGCGATGGAGGCGACGATGCTGCCGTGGCGGAACGGGCCGGGCGGTTCGCTGGAGCGGTTCTATGCCCAGAAGGGTTATTACCCGGCACCGGCTGTGGGACAGGCGAATACCGCATCCGAGGCTGACTCCTTTGAAAAACGGCAGTCGGTGGCGTTGACGCTCGGGCACAGTTATGATGACTGGGCCTTGGGGCAGTTTGCCGGCGAGCTGGGGCATGCCGACGACGCGGCGTATTTTGCCGGCCGTGCGAACAATTACAAGAATCTTTACTGGAAGGAAAAAGGCTTCCTTATGCCCAAAGACGATCAAGGGCGGTGGATTGATATCGACCCGAAATTTGGCGGCGGCCAGGGCGGCCGGGAGTATTACTGTGAAAATAATGGCTGGACATATCTGTGGCAGGTTCAGCATGACGTGCCGGGCCTGATGGAGTTAATGGGGGGCAAGAAGGTTTTTGAACAGCGGCTGGACCAGCTTTTCCGGGAGGATTTGGAGTGCAGCAAGTATGACCTGTGGGCGCAGTTTCCTGATTCCACGGGCATGGTCGGGCAATTTTCCATGGGCAATGAACCGAGTTTTCATATTCCGTATCTCTATGATTTCACGGATGCTCCCTGGAAGACCCAGAAGAAAATCCGGATGCTGCTGAATGCGTGGTTCACGGATTCCATATTGGGGATTCCCGGCGATGAGGATGGCGGCGGGATGTCGGCGGTTGTGGTATTTTCAAGCATGGGCTTTTATCCGGTCACGCCGGGAAAGCCGCTCTATGCCATCGGCAGTCCTGTCTTTGAGAAGGTGACAATCCATCTGCCGGGCGGCAAGCGGTTTATTGTTTCGGCGCCGGGCTGTTCCGAGACAAACGCTTATATCCAGCAGGCGTTTTTGAACGGCAGGCCTCTTGCGAGTCCGTGGTTCAGTCATGCCGATCTGGTGCAGGGCGGCGAGCTGAAACTGATTATGGGGCAAAAGCCGAATAGAGACTGGGGCGTCAGCGAGAAATGAAGAGGCGGGCAAAGGCGGATACCCCTGAAGCGGTGAACCGGTTTCCATTACGTTGCCTACAGCAGTATTGCTTTCTGACTGAATTTCTTTCTGTTAAGCCCTTTGCGAATGAATTTGACGCTATAAAAAATGACGATCAAAATGACCCCTGCAAGAACGAGATTAACCGCCAAAAAAACGCCCATAATATTCAAATAAGCCGAAAAAGGACTTTTGCCGAAGAACTCCGACTTCAGGCGGGGCAAGACCGCATAGGTTCTGACCAGCTCACCCAATGGAAAGGCCTCTTTGTCGCCTATGGCTAATACGTATTTACCCTGATTGTCCGGGCTGTATACCTGAATCTCATAAATCCCTGCGTCCTGTTCCTGAGCATAGTGAGGACCCCTGAAGTAGGTATCGCCCGCAAAGGGTTCATAAAATTGTGTCCAGTCAAACCCGCCGCCGTCCAGGACAGAAAGAACCTCCCCCTGCTTTAGAATCTTTACAGAAACATCCTTGTCAATCGCCTGCATATCCGGGACCAGAATGTTCACATAAAGCCGGAAGGGTTCGCCGGACGCGATACGATAGACGGCAGGTTTCCCGCGGAGGCTGCCATAATAGGCTTTCGATATCTCAGGCTGATCAACAAGGATGGTTGTTTCATCGCACACTAATCTCGGCTGATGAGCAAAAACATCGGGCAGAAATAAGCATGAAATAATGAAGAATAACCTGATTCGCATAAGAACCCGTTTCCTCATGACATCGGTCATTACACGGCAAAGAACGGCAGGTTGTCTTATAAATCCATGGGCATACAAAGATTTTCAGCCAGATGCGCTGTCCGGCCGCACAAATGGCATTGAAACCGGGGCTCTTCAACAAGGTCCTTATAGTCGTCCGGATTGTTGACATGATAGCCATACGACACAAAATAGCACAGATGCTTGGTATGTTCATCGCTTTTACAGTTATGGTTATCCTTGGGATGTTCTGGTTTCATAATACACCTCGCTGGTATAAAATCCATCACACTGTGTTCAGGGTTAAAACACACGATACCCTGTAAGCATAGCAGCAGCCAACGTTTTTGCAAGGTTATTTTTCTCAAAAACAGGGGGCAGAACCCGCGGATTATTTTATACCGTAGCCGAAGCGTCCCCGCTTCGGGTGGGTTTATAACGCAGTCGGCCGATAAATGCTCCTGACCCTTTATTTGACTCCGGCTGTCAAGAAGCAAAATGCGGGCTGTCAGATGCTAAACTATGGTTTATTAGGGTCGCCGGAATGTTTTTGTGATGATTCAATATACGGTTTGCCCTGAGTATAAAAGGTAAGACGATGCTGAATGTCATCCTTGAGCATTGAATACTTCGCAGTATCGACGAGGGTCATGGCGGTTCTGGCAGTCTCAATTGCCTCGGCGAATCTGCCGGCCGAAGCATAGGCAGCTCCAAGTGTGTCAAGCACGCTGGGGTTAATTGAGTTTGTTGCAGTGCATGCCTCCTGCGCAAGACGAATCGCCTCGGAAGGATTCCGGACCGCCGGGTCGGAACAAACAGCAAGCATCCATGCCAGGTTATTCTTTATGCCAATATCATCCGGCTCTATTTCAAGGATGCGTTTTATGTGGCTTATCGCCTCGCTGAAATTTTCCTCAGACATGAAAATATGGGCAAGTTTATAGTGTGCCTTGACGGTATCCGGCTTGAGCCGTATCGCCTGCGTGTAGGCATCTATCGCCTCCTGATAGTGGCCAAGACCACCGTAAGCATTACCAAGATTGTAGTACGCCTCGGTGTAATCCGGCTTGATTCGTATGGCCTGCTTACAGGCCTCTATCGTCTCCTGCCAGCGGCCAAGACTGCCGAAAGCAGCGCCAAGAGTATTGTATGCCTTGGCGTAATCCGGCTTGATTTGTATGGCCTGCTTACAGGCCTCTATCGCTTCCTGCCAGAGGCCAAGATTGGCGTAAGCATTGCCAAGATTATAATGTGCCCCGGCATCATTCGGCTTGAGTCGTATCAATTGCTTAAAGGCCTCTATCGCCTCCTGGTTGCAGCCAAGACCGCCATAAGCAGCGCCAAGATTATTGTAAGCCCTGGCGTACTCCGGGTAGATTCGTATGGATTGCTTAAGGGCCTCTATTGCCTCCTGCCATCGACAAAGGTTGCTGTAAAAAGCGCCAAGATTATTGTGTGCAATAAAATTATTTTTCGTGACTTCGTTGGCGTGAGAAAAAAGGGTTATGCTGTTATTCCAATAGCCTGCCTGTCGGTATGTACCTATTCCCAGAGCTGTCAGCACAAGGGCCGCGGTGACGCCGAGGGTTGCGTTTCGATAGGGCCATTTCGAACACAGTTCCGGCAGACCCCAGGCTATCATGATAAAAAGACCGATATAGGGTATATAAGTATAACGGTCGGCAAAGGCCTGGCCGCCAACCTGAACCAATCCTATGACGGGTATCAGTGTGATCACAAACCACAACCAGCCCACCGGTAAATACCTTTGTGTTCGCCCAAAACGAATCACAAAAACGGATATACTCAGCAGCAGTATCGCACACAGTGCAATCTGCAGGAACGAAAAATGGTGAGCGTCAAAAGGATAAAATACCGCAAGATTTTGCGGCCAGAACAATTTACCCATATAGCGTGAGTAAGACAGGAAAATATTTGCAGCCCTGTTTTCCAAAGAAAGAGTAGTGACATCCTTAATTGCGCCGTTCTGAACGATAAATGTAATACCGCTTGATAGAGCCGCGAGAGCTAAGAAAGGGATTTTTTCGATCAGCATCCTATACCAAATCACGCGTCCATTGGGAACAGCAGCGGATTTGGGGGATTTACCCCCGGCGGTCTTGACAGGCTGCAATGCGGCAAATCGATTCAGCGGCCAATAGTCCAACAGCAGCAGTACCAACGGAAGCGTCACCAGCATCGGCTTTGCCATAAGACCCAGTGCAAAAAAAATAAGCGATATTATATACTTGAAAACGGACGGACGTTTGACATATCCGGCATACGCGGCCAGGGTCAGCAGCAGGAAAAAGGTACTCAGCACATCCTTGCGTTCGGTGACCCATGCGACTGACTCGACGTGCATCGGATGCAGGGCAAAGGCGGCGGCAACAAACGCGCTGGGCCATAAGGAGCCGGTCATTTTACTGAGAACCGCAAACAACAGTAAGGTATTGGCAAGATGCAGAACCACATTGACCAGGTGCATCCGGCCGGGATGAAGGCCGAATATCTGGCAATCGAGCATCAGGGAAAGCCATGTCACGGGATGCCAGTTGGCTGCATGGCCGGAGGTGAATGCCCAGCGGATGTTTTCTGCGGTCAACCCACCTGAAACGTGTTGGTTGTTATAGACATATTCATCATCATCGAAGTTGACGAAATCAAATGTGTGTACCTGCCAAAAGACCAGCAGCGTGCTTGCCGTTAAAGCAAAACAGATAAAAATCAGCACAGATTTTTTCAGAGACTCGAACATAGATTAACAGTGTATTTATAAAAAACTCGGCTGTCAAGAAGCGAAAAGCGGACTATTGGAATGGGAAGGGAACATCGTATCCCCCTGATGAAGATAAGATGTATGACGATGAAACGGTATCAAGAACTAAAGAAGTTGTGGGCTGGGGGTACCCCCAGCGGGCGACATTTTGTATCCAAATTGCCCGGCAAAAAGACTTGAATTAAAAAGACCCTCGCG
>VGXU01000077.1 GCA_016873215.1 Planctomycetota bacterium | reverse complement strand
CTTGAAGGTCGCTCCAAACTGTCTGCGTTGTGTCATAATTCATACATCCTTTCTTCTTTGATTGCCGACTGAATTATACCACAACCACTATCTTATACCCTGGTACTAAATTCGGGGAGTATTATAGAAAAATCAACAGAGTATGGGTCTTGGTAGATAGAACCGGCCATAGCCCCTCCTCTGGCCCCAATCGGGTCTTCGGCGGTGGCGCTGTAGGCCCGCGATTGTACCTGCGAAACAAGGTAATTGTTTTTGTACTGCCACTGCGCCGCCTGCACTGAATACCCCAACACGGCTAATCCTACAATCATAACAACTGCTTTTCGGTTCATCGTTCACCTCTCTTTAATGGTTATATTTATGGATACCGGTTCAAAACAGATTTTCCCCGGCGTAATTTTTCAGTGGAAGTGGCGGATGTTATTTACGAACGCCGTCCGTCGTTCAGCATCCCTAAATATCGAAAACCAAAGACCCCTCTGTGAAATTGCTAATAATTGTTCTCACGCACACCTCCGAAATCGGCATATCCAAGAAATCTCTTATTCGGAATACGCAAATTCAGAAAGATCATAAGGAATTATACTGAAAAAAGCAACAGAAAAACCCCTATAAATGTAACGGGCCAGTTATGGGCGGGGATAATTCTTCATCACAGGATTGCACCCAAATGAGCAAAAAATTGTTTTTCAGCTTAAAAACGAATTTTTTCTTCTGTTCGCAAGGATGTTCGTATGCTGGGGTCAGATACAGATATTTTTTGAAAAATATTTTTATTCTCAATCATTTTTTCACAGCGTTCAAATTTTGGCAGCTTATTCCTGCGTTTTCGGATTTTGGGTATCAAGTCCGAGCTATGTGCGTTGCCAAGAACGAACGGCCAAAGAAGGGTTTTCGGTTCCTCGACGCCGTCATCGAAAATCCCGATAAAACCAAAACAGCCAAAAAAAACATCAGCATAATCAGGGTGGCGGCAAAACAGGTCCTAAAGGACATGGCCGGGCGATGGTAATTTGGCCATTTGGGCCGGGGCAGTTCCGAAGCGGGGATGGTTCGGCTATGCTCGCCACAGTCGCTTCGGTCATGTTATCGAGGTTTTGTTTTGCATTTCTTTGGGCTTGCAAATTGCCTGTCCTCAAGTAAAATATAGAAATTGTTGTGTCTCATGGAGACGCTGTTGTTCTTTGAATAAATAAGCTAAACATTTTAAGACAAAACTGCCATCTGTCATTCCGGCCGTGAGTCGGAATCCAGGGCAATTCAGACTGGATTCCCGCCTACGCGAGAATGACAAATCATGTTTAGTCGATAATACCATCAGGAGAAGCAATGAAACGCCTTGGTTGTATTCTTTTTGTTTTTTTAACGGCCGGGCAGTGCATCAGTGCGGCTGACAAGAATCTGAACGACCCGAATGAGGCGCTGCTGGCCCGGTGCAGTGTCGCTATTGGCGACCCAAATAACCCCAACGAGCTGCTGCGGGCCACGTGGGATTCCGTTGTCAATGTACTCAAAATCAAAAACCTCGACCCGAAGGTAAAAGAGAACCTCGTTGACAAAATCATCAGCCCGATCTTCGATTTTGCGCTGATGGGCAAACTGGCATTAGGCAGAACGAACTGGCCGAAGCTGGATGCGTCTCAACGCGAGAAATTCACGGCGCTTTTTGTCGAACGGCTCAAGGCTTCGTACCGCGAAAAAATTATGCGATATCAGGATGAAAAAGTGCTGTTTCAGCCGGCCGTGAAGAACAAGGACAACATCCAAATTCCAATGACATTGATATCGAATGACACGAAATATGCCATGCTGTACAAGCTCCGCAGGGCCGGCGAAAGCTGGAAGGTCTATGACGTGGAAATAGAGGGTGTCAGCATCCTTTTGACCTACCGGTCGCAGTTCAATGATACCCTGAGCCGCGGCACCGTGGATGACCTTCTTTCACAGTTGGAGAAAACGGCAGGTTCCTGAACATAAAATATGCCCCCTGACAGGCCGGCATCTATGGAGAAAAAAAACTTAATGACACACTTTTTCTTTGACCGGCTGATCCTGCGGCATCCGGTCGCTGCTCTTGCCTGCATATTTGCAGCAGTCGGAGTATTTGCTTATCACGCCAAAGATTTTAAGCTGGACGCGTCGGCGGAGACGCTGGTCCTTGAGAACGATGCGGATTTGCGTGATACACGGCTAATCAATGCCCGTTATGGGCAAACCGATTTCCTGGCCCTGGCGTACACCGCCAAGGGCGACCTGTTTTCCGATAAATCGCTGGCTCAACTGGCACGGATGCGGGATGAACTGGCCGCCCTGAAAAATGTCTCCTCTGTGGTCACTATCCTTGATGTCCCCCTGCTGGAAAGCCCTCCGCTGTCATTAGCGGAATTCACCAAACAGCAGCCTACGCTGAATTCGCCGGGCGTGGACAGAACGATGGCAAAAAAAGAATTTCTTGAAAGCCCCCTCTACCGCGACCTGCTGCTCAGTCCGGATATGAAGACGACGGCAATATTAATCAATTTTGCCGAGGATAAAGTTTATGACGATTTACTGCGCAGACGAAATGAACTGCGGGAAAAGGAAACTGACGGTACTATCGCGCCGCAGGAGCGAGCCGAATTAAAACGCGTAATCGAACAATTCCGGCTGTACAGGGACCAGGCCCGCAGCATCCGTCATCAGGATATCCTGGCGATAAGGGCCATCATGGACGGATATCGCGGCGGAGCCGACGGGATGTTTCTGGGCGGCATCAGTATGATCGCCGACGATATGATCAGCTTTATTAAAAGCGACCTGCGGGTTTTTGGAATCGCGGTGTTCCTTGTACTGGTGTTCACCATCGCAATCATCTTCCGAAGAGTGTACTGGGTCATTCTGCCTATGCTGACCTGTGCGGTTTCCGTAATCTGCACTATAGGTATCCTGGGTTGGTGCGGCTGGGAAGTTACGGTCATCAGTTCCAACTTTATATCCCTGCAGCTTATTATCACGCTGGCTATGACCATTCACCTGATGGTCCGTTATCGGGAACTGGCTGCCAATGAGCCTCTGGTCTCCCAGCATGATTTAATCTTCGACACGATTCGGGCGATGCTGCAGCCATGTCTGTATTCGGGCCTGACGACGATGGCCGGGTTTGCATCCCTGATATTCTGCAATATCCGGCCGGTCATCAATTTCGGTTATATTATGGTCGCAGGTGTCGCGATTTCCATCATTGTGCCGTTTTTGCTTTTGCCGGCCGTGCTGGTGCTTCTGCCCAGAGACAGACCGTGGCTGAAGGAGCAGTCCAAGTGGTCGCTGACGCCGATGCTGGGCCGATTCACGGTTGCCCACGGCCTCTTTATCGTCGTGGCCAGTGCGGTATTGCTGATAGTCAATGTCGCAGGGATACGCAGGCTCGAGGTGGAAAATTGTTTTATCAACTACTTCAAATCGAATACCGAGATACACCAGGGAATGAAGGTTTTAGACCAGCAGCTCGGAGGGACCACGCCTTTGGACGTGATTATTGACTTTGGGCAAACAACGACGGCGGCCCAGGTCAATGCTCCGGCCAACACCGAGGCTGAGTTTGAGCAGTTCGAAGAATTCGACACCGCCGCAAAGGGGAGCAAAGATAAGTACTGGTTCACACCTGAGAAAATCGCTCAAATTGCGGCTGTCCAGGACTATCTCGAAGGCCTGCCTGAGACGGGCAAGGTTCTGTCGGTCGTTCCCCTCGTTCGTGTAATCGAGAGGACTCAAAACGGTAAACCTCTCGACAGCGTGGAACTGGCCCTGCTGTTCAATAAGCTGCCGGAGAAACTCAGGCAATTGCTGGTGACGCCTTACGTTTCGGTGGAAAACAACGAAATACGGCTTACGGTGCGGATTCGGGATTCAAACCCTTTATTGAAGCGCAACGAACTGCTCAATAAAATCCGGGCGGACCTGACCAGCAAACTCGGCTTTAAGCCCGAACAGGTGCACTTGACCGGCACTTTGGTCCTGTACAATAATATGCTCCAAAGCCTGTACTCCTCTCAGATAGTCAGTATGGGTTCGGCCACGTTATTTTTGCTGGGGACATTTGTGGTATTGTTCCGGTCTGTGCGAATTGCGCTGATTGCAATTTTTCCAAATCTGCTGGCCATCAGTTGTGTGCTGGGCGTGATGGGCTGGCTGAACATTCCACTCGATATGATGACTATCACCATTGCCGCCATCGGCGTTGGCCTGGCCGATGACGATACGATACATTACATTCATCGGTTCAAGCACGAAGTACTGACCGACGGAAGCTATCAGGCGGCCCTGCATCGGTCGCACGACAGCATCGGCCATGCCATTTATTATACTACCATAACCTTAGTTATCGGCTTTTCCATTCTGAGCTTGTCAAATTTCATCCCGACGATATACTTTGGCCTGTTGACTGTACTGGCTATCACTGCGGCACTGTTGGGCTCGCTGACATTGCTGCCGCAATTGCTGGTTCTGTTCAAGCCCTACGGCAAAAAACCCGATATTAAGCAGGGCAGCATGGAGACTCGTGAATGAAACTGAAACTATACATCCCGATCGCGGTTTGGCTTGTCGCAGTGACAGGCTGTGCAACCGCCGCCCGGAAAAATCCGCGCTCCGGGGCCGTTTCGCCTGCGGATGCAAATTCGCCCGGCAAAGCCAACTTTGATGTGTTGGAATTTGATATACTGGAAGAGGAATTTTCCGACCAGATTATTATCGTGGACCCCATAGAACCCTGGAATCGCCTGATGTATCATGTCAATGATGGATTGTATTTCTGGGTTCTCAAACCCGTTTCCCAAGGATATAAAGCGGTCGTGCCGGAGCCGGGCCGGGTCGGGATTCGTAATTTTTTCCACAATCTGGCAACGCCTGTTCGTCTTGTCAATTGCACACTCCAGGGAAAATTCCACTCGGTCGGCAATGAAATTAACCGGTGTGTCATCAACACGACCTGGGGAGTTCTTGGTATTTGGGACCCGGCGCTGGACAAGGGAAAAATTGAACCTGCCACCGAAGACCTGGGGCAGACATTGGCGGTCTATGGTTTGGATAACGGATGTTATCTGGTCTGGCCGCTGTTGGGCCCGTCAACTTTGCGGGATTCGGCGGGCATGGTGGGCGATTACTTTCTAAACCCGACGTTCTATATAGAAGATGATGAGGCCAGAATCAGCATCTCTGTTGTCAATGTCATCAACAAAACTTCATTTCACATCGGAGAATATGAAGACTTCAAGGCCGCGGCGATTGACCCCTATATCGCCATGCGCGAAGCCTACATCCAATACCGACAGAAACAAATCCAAAAATAGTTTGATGAATCGGGGGCCGGCAACGCCACTCCATCTATTCCCATTCGATGGTGGCCGGGGGTTTGCTGGAGATGTCATAGACGACGCGGTTGACGCCGCGGACTTCGTTGATAATCCGGCCGGCAATACGCCCCAGTACATCATACGGAATCTGAGAGAAATCAGCGGTCATAAAATCCGTCGTCTCCACACAGCGAAGGGCAATCACATTATCGTATGTTCGTTCGTCGCCCATCACGCCGACTGTGCCGACCGGCAGAATCACCGCCAGCGCCTGATTAATGGAACGATACAGCCCCGCCGCCTTGATTTCCTCAATCAGAATATCATCCGCCTCGCGCAGAACAGCTAATTTCGCCTCCGTCACATCCCCCAGCACACGGACCGCAAGGCCGGGACCGGGGAATGGATGCCGCCAGACAAGTTCCTCCGGCAGCCCGAGGTATTCACCGACGAGGCGGACTTCATCCTTGAATAAATCCCGCAGCGGCTCGACCAGCTTGAATCCCAATTTTTCCGGCAGGCCGCCGACGTTATGATGCAGCTTGATATTGGCCGCGAGATTGCCGTCTTTGTTGCCCGACTCAATCACATCCGGGTACAGCGTTCCCTGCGCCAGAAACTCGGCATTTTTGATTTTGGCCGCTTCCGACTTGAACGCCTCGATAAATTCGGCGCCGATAATTTTGCGTTTTTGCTGCGGGTCTGTCACCCCCGCCAGTTTTGACAAAAATTGTTTCGACCAATCGACTACGTGCAGGTCGATATGAAAATGGCCGCGAAACATCGATTCGACGTTTTCCCTCTCATTTTTGCGAAGCAGCCCGTTATCGACAAAGATGCACACAAGCTGTTCGCCGATGGCTTTATGAAGCAGCGCCGCCGTGACGGACGAATCCACGCCGCCGGACAACCCGCAGATGACGGAGGATTTGCCGACCTGCTGACGGACTTGCTGTACTGTCTGCTCGACGAAATCGCTCATCTGCCAGTCGCCCGAACAGCCGCAGATGTCATAGAGGAAATTTTTCAGCATTTCCGAGCCGCGCGGCGTATGTGTTACCTCCGGGTGGAACTGCACGCCGAAGAATTTGCCGCCCTTGTGCCGGACCGCCGCGAACGGGCAGGTTTCCGTCCTGGCCAGCGGAATAAAATCATTCGTCAATTCATTGACCTGGTCGCCGTGGCTCATCCAGGCTGTCGTATGTTCCGACAGGCCCTTGAACAGGTCTATGGTGTTCACAATATTAATATTTGTCCGACCGTATTCACGGGAATGGGCGGGGCTGACTTTGGCGCCCAGAATTTTGCAGCCAATCTGCATCCCGTAGCAGATGCCCAGCACGGGCACGCCCAACTGAAAAATCCGTTCATCGCAGGTCGGGGCGTTGGCGGCATAGACGCTGGCCGGCCCGCCCGAAAGAATAATCCCCTTGATGCCCAATTGAGCCAGTTTTTCGATTTTGACCGACGGCTGATAAATCTGCGAATAGACCTTGTGTTCGCGCACCCGCCGGGCGATGAGCTGGCCATACTGACTGCCGAAATCGATAATCGCTACAACTTCACGTTCTTTTTGTGCCATATATTTTTAACTGTTAAACGATTCAAAACCCGAATAATTCGGGGCTTCTTTGGTAATCACAATATCGTGCGGGTGCGATTCGCTGACGCCGGCGGCACTGTTGCGGACAAACCTCGCGTTCTTCCGCAATTCCTCAATTGTGCGCGTTCCGCAATAACCCATCCCGGCCCGCAACCCGCCGACCAATTGATACACAAAATCGTTCAGCGTTCCGCGATAGGGTACACGTCCCTCAACACCTTCGGGAACGAGTTTGTCTTTTTCGGTCTTGTCCTGACCGTAGCGGTCGGCGGAGCCTTCAATCATCGCCCCCAGCGACCCCATTCCGCGATATTCCTTGAATTGCCGGCCTTTGTAAATAACCAATTGCCCCGGGCTTTCGGCCAGCCCCGCAAATAAAGACCCGAGCATCACCGCCGACGCCCCGGCCGCAATCGCCTTAGTGATGTCGCCCGAATGACGAATACCGCCGTCGGCAATCACCGGCACATCGTGTTTGGCGGCTTCCGAAACCACATTAAAAATCGCCGTCACCTGCGGCACACCAACGCCGGAGATAATCCGCGTCGTGCAAATAGCACCCGGCCCGATACCAACCTTGACCGCGTCGGCCCCGGCTTCAATCAAATCCTTTGCCGCCTGTGCCGTGGCGATATTCCCTGCAATGACATCGATTTTGAAATTCTTCTTAATCCACTTGACCATCTCGATGACATTTTTCGAATGGCCGTGGGCCGTATCCACAACAACGACATCGACCTCAGCTTCAATCAACGTCCTGGCACGGTCCTGGTCTTTGACGCCAACGGCCGCACCGACACGCAGCCGGCCGCGTTTATCCCGCACCGCCAGCGGAAATTCCTGAAAGCGGTCAATGTCACGCATTGTAATCAGCCCCGACAACTTGCCTTTGCCGTCCACCAGCAGCAATTTTTCGACCTTGTGTTTTCGCAGAATTTCCTTGGCCAGTTCGAGCGTCGTATCCGCCGGGCCGGTCACAAGATTATCTTTGGTCATCACCTCGGAAATCTTGACGTTATCGTCTTTGAGAAATTTCAAATCCCGCCGGGTCAGGATGCCGACCAGCTTATCTTTCTGAACAATGGGAATGCCCGATACATTTTGTTCTTCCATCACTTTACGGGCCACGGCCACCAGTTCCATCGGCGACAGCGTCACCGGGTCCTGAATCACGCCATTTTCGGAACGTTTGACCTTGATGACTTCGCGTTTCTGGGCCTCGATGGAAAGATTCTTGTGAATGATGCCGATGCCGCCCTCCTGGGCCAGCGCGATGGCCAGCGCCGACTCGGTCACCGTATCCATCGCCGCCGAGACCAGCGGTATTTTAATGGGAATATGACGGGTCAGACGCGTGCTTGTATCGGCCTGATTGGGCACGAAATCGCTGCGTGCCGGAACCAGAAGTACATCATCAAAAGTAATGCCGTCGCCGGTAATTTTTCCGTTATCCATTATAGAGTACCTCCAGCATCCTGAATTCATCGTTCGTAAAACAGGGAGTATATTCCAGCCCGCCAATTCCGTCAAACCAAAATCTCTCTTAGAAACCTATCGTGGTGCGATTCATAAAAACAGGTGGAATTTTAGACCCATTAAGACAAGGTGCCATGCTTGCCTCTGGCAAGCATGTTTTGGCGTACCCAAGGAATCGTACATGCCCACGCGAAAAGACGTGGGCATGGCACCCGGCAATGGTATTATAGGCAGTTACCTACAAACGTGAATCGCACCCCTCCAGGCGGAACCCGTAAAAAAAGGGCAACCATGGTACATCGTCCCCCCTCAGAGCATATTCTGCTTTGGTGACATAATCCGGTCCGAGCCAGTCTAACATCAGCGGTTGGAGTTTGGCAAGTTCAATCGTCATTTTCGGCCAT
>VGXU01000076.1 GCA_016873215.1 Planctomycetota bacterium | reverse complement strand
TGTCGGTTCCCGATCAGGTCTATAGCCTTAAAATAGATCACGCGATAATTCATCCGCAGGTATTTACGGATATTCTGTTCGGGGCGGATTTTCATGAGGCGATTTTTGAAGGTATATTAGCTGAGTTGTGGCGGGAAAAGAACCCAGGAAAAGATGAAAGTGAAAATTCACATAAAACTATTTACGAATCAGAAATTGAAAAGCTGATAGCCGGGCTGGAGGGTGACCCGATTTTAGTGGAATACAGGGATATTTGACATGGCACTGCTCCATAAAGATATTGACATACTGAAACATGACCCGGGACTGTTTACGGCCAGTACTCCGTATATGACCCAAAGTTTTGGAAAAGGGGCAAACGGGGTATTGAGCAATACTTCATTTACTGTTTCGGGCGGGAATTTCCAGACCGCAGGCGTGCAGGCTGGCCATGTGATTTACATTCAAAGTCTGGACGGGATGATTAACGGGGTTTACGAAATCGCGGCTGTGGTGAGTAATACGGCATTGACAGTCTCGGCACCGAGGGCGGAAACGACCGACCCGGCGATTCCAATCGGGTCGGGAAGCGGCTTGATATGGCGGATAATTACCTTTGCTCCGCAGGCGGCTGAGGCGGCGTTTACCTTGTCCCAGCGGCTGGGTCTGAAACCCGGATGCCCGGACAGTCAATATGGATTTGAAAATCTGACAAATATGAATGTACTGAAACAGGCATCGGTTTATACGGCGTTGGCGATCATCTACAGCGGCATGTATGCCAGCGGCGCTTCAGACGGCAACATCTGGAGTAATCTTAAAACAAAACTGGATTATTACAAGGACTGTGCTGAGGCGGCAATTGGCTGCTGCCGGCTCGGTCTTAATATCTAAAGAGCATCTATGAGAAAAAACATACTGACCTATCTTGGGATTGCTTCCATACTGGTCGGCTGGGGGATCACCTGGGCCAATCAGAATGCAAAGATTGCCGAAAACAAAGCCAATGTTGAACTGCTCACCAAGCGGATGGATTCGGTCTCAAAACAAACCGCCGACAGTGAAAAAGTGATTGTCCGGATCGAGACGAAAGTCGAATACATCATGAAGACCGTCGATGAGATCAAGGCGGAAATCAAAAAGACCCCCGGCCCTTAACCGAAACGTCTTGCCGCCTCGTCGGCCAAACCCTGATTGCGTTCGGCGTAAATCGCTGTCGCTGACATCTGCGTATGCCCCAGCGTCGCCCCCGCGGTTTCATATCCCATTTCCCGCCTGACTTTTGTCGCCGCCGTATGTCGTAATTGATAGGGTGTCCAGTATGGAATCAATTCAGGTTTTTCAATTCCTTTTTCCTTTGCATCTTTTGTAATTGACTTATTAGCGGCAGTAATCGCATACCTGACAGCCTTGCCGTAAGCCATGGTGTCATAGAGAGTCCCCAGTGTTTTCTGGGGATGTTCTTTGACATTCGAACCGGGAACATTTCCGCAGGATAGCGGCGTTTCTCGTTCCAGGGTCAGTTTATCCCGCCGCTGCTTTTCTGATTCGGCAGGCGAGAAACAGAATGATTCCGTAGGCCGCAGTAAAAAGGGACTGAGGATCTGCTGGCTCCGGGGGCCGATGGAAATAATCCGCTGATCACCTCGATAAAGTGTTTTATGCTTGTATGGAACATAATGCCAAACCGTACCGGAGCGATCAATATCGGATGGCCGCATAATAACCATTTCTCCCGGCCGCATGCCGGTCAGAAGCTGCAATTCGATCATAGTCGCCACCACAGGGGTTGTGTATGGCAATATGGCATAGACGTGTCTTTCCTCGACCGGCCGCCGTTTATCTGTTTCCCTGGCTGCACTGCGGCCTTTCTTAAGGCCTTCGACAGTGACAAGTCCATGATAGACCATAGGAGATACTAATTGTCTGGACACCGCCCATTTGAACATCCGCTTGATTCTGCCGATCCGCTGGTTGATCAGGTTGCGGGATAAGTCAAGCTTAATCATCGTTTCACGGACTTCAATGAGCTTGAGAGGACCAAATTCATTCACCGGCAAAGCGGCAAATAAGTCATTGAGCGGCTTGAGAGAATATCGAATGTCCACAGTTTCCCGTGTCGGATTCCCATGTTCATCGACATAATAGCCCTTGATGAAGTCCAGATACGCCGCGGTTAACGACGCAATGCTGGAGACCGCCATAACAGGAAAACCGGTCTGATTATTATAAATCGCCCGCTGAAAAAGATTTTTGGCAAGCTCAATTGCCACCGTGTAGTCGGTGGTGGCGAATTTTGAACCTAGGACAATCAGAGGCCGGGCCGCAGGCCTGGATTCGCCGGGCAACTGGACTTTGTACCAGTATCGGCCATTGCGGGAATAGATAGTACCAGGCAACGCAGTTGTACCATTTGTGCTTTTTGTTTTACTGTGTGTTTTAGCCATTGTTTTTTTCCTTATAACTTGGGTTAAAAAACTTTTAAAGTTACAAAAAAAGTTACAATGGCTTGCAGGGTTTGAAAAATTGCCCAACAAAAAATCCTTGTAAGCGATTTACTTACAAGGATTTATATTAAAACGCGCCCGAAGAGATTCGAACTCCTGACCTACGGATTAGAAATCCGTTGCTCTATCCAGCTGAGCTACGGGCGCTTTAATTTTAAGTCATTGCAGTATAACAAGTTCCTACACATACTGTCAATTCTTTTAAGCTCTTAATGGGGGGCGTGCCAAATGTGTGCCAAATTTTCGTCAATGCTTTGTTCGGCAGCTACCCTTGCACGATCAACCAAATCGTCCGCTACAGCAAGATAAAACATGATTTAATTCATTTTCAACCATTGTAATAGATTTGCTCCATCTCTGCCCAGCCTTTTTCCCCGCTCAGGGGGAGCTGCATGGGATCGCAGATTTTAAGCCAGGCCTGGTTGCGCGGCTCCGCCGCCAGCACAGCCATATCCGCCTCAAAGTCTATACCCGTATATTCGTAGTATCCAAACTCAAACCACTCCCCGTCGATCTGCCGCAGAAAGATGCTGAAGTTCTCTATATGATATTTGTTCAACATATCCCGCACTCCGGGATTCGAGTCGGCATGCAATTTCCGGTATTTCGCCACACATTCGGGCTTCAGTTTGATCACTATTCCGACCCGTTTTATGCCGTTTTCAACCTGTTGAGATTTTTCGCTTTCCATGTGACTCTCCATGATTAAACGAGCTTGCGACGCAGTATATCAAATGGGGCAAGATTATATCCAAAGGAATCATTCTTTAACTATCTGCACACCATCCACAACCACATAGCCGTCTGTTGAGTCATTGGAAACCTCGACCGCGACAGACTTTTGAATATCGAAACTGCCAAGCAGTAAGCCGGTACCATCACTCTGTTTCTGATTCACCTTGAAGGTTTTCTGATAATCGCCAACACGAACCGTAACCGGTGTATTTGAAGCACGGTTGTCATGTGCCGTGTAGAGGAGTTTGACTTTATATTTGCCCGGATGAGGAACAGTTGCATCAAAGATGATGGATTTGCTGCCCTTTTCCTTATTCCCATCATGAAGATAGCTGCCTCCTAATATGGGATCCAACTTACCCACAATCCAATCCCCTTTTATTTTGGCGATTTTTTCATCCACCAGAATACCTTCAAGATTTATTTTCCTGAGGGTCTGTGGATTGTCTTGAATAAACCGCTTATCATCGACCTTGACAAAACCCACCGAATCGGCAACGACATCGCCATTGGCTCCGGTTGTGGACAGAGTCACCGTGGCCTTCTTTCCCGCCTCAAATCGATAATTCCCCACTGCGACGGCAAAGCCAAATTTCGATCCCTTCTGCATATTCCAACTGATATTGGCGGTACCATCGGCATGGGCTATCGTAACCGGGGCATTTGAGGCATTGCTGCTGTCGGGGCTGTAAAGCAGCGATATCTGATAGGTGCCATCTTCTGTAATCGGCAGCGTGTATTTGGCTTGCGATTCAACTGCGGCAGTTGCCTTCAGGTAATTGAAAACAAAAAGTCCAACCAGGCCGACTTTCGACTCCGGCGTCCACGAACCTTTCATGTCAAAAAAACCGGCATCCGTATAGTGAACAATATTGCCGGTGAGTTTGTTGCCGGCCACATTGATACCGTTAGTCGCGGTACCGCCGGGGCCTACTTCCGCCACAAAGGGTGGCGTGATGGGCGTGACCGAGTACTGGTTGCCGGTATTGACGACATTCCAGTTGTCCCCGAAGATAACTTTCACCGGCGTGTCTCCGGCGTTGTAGATCCAGTTGTCTTTGACCGTTGTATTACTGGTATCCCAGTCAAGAAAAACGCCGTTGGCGAGTTTCCGGACCGGCTTGCCGTCCGGCTTCTGCTCATAGCCCCAGATGTCATAGAGCCAGTTGTTGAGAATAAAGTTCGGCGCATTGAGATGATTCATCGTGGCAAAGTGAATACAGGCGCCGTCAATTGTCGTCTGCATGGCATTGTGAATGTGGTTGTATTCCACCACGTTGCCGCCCTGATTGCGGAAGGCAAAAACGCCGTTGCGGGACAGGTCATTAAAATGGTTATGGGCAATGTAATTGCCCGGAGCCATCGACATGCTGAACGGACGCGAATCTAAGTGCACCCCCCCGCCGTAATAGCGAATTTTGCCGCAATGCTCGACGGTGTTATAGGTAATCCGGTTGAGGATAGGCGCAACCTTTGCCGCTTCCTCGCCGGACGTGTAAATCTTGGTATCGTCCATGTAGGAGAACCTCGATCCAGTCAGCAGTACGCCGCCGCCGCCGGAGTTAAACACCGTGTTGCGGTCGAAAATATTGCGATTGCTGTCAAGGTGCAGCCACAACGCATAGCCGCCAATATTCTCGAAATGGCAGTTCTTTACCGAACAGTCGCAGGTATTCTCGAACATAATCGCTCCATCCGTATGCACACGTGCCTCGATCTGTCCCAACGTAAAGGTGGTGTGCTGGAATTCAAAATCCTTGAAGTTGACGTATTCGACATGCGTGCCGGCATTCACATCGCCCCTGGCATAGATAATGTTGTTCAGCAAGGGAGCAACAAAGGAAAGTGTATTCGGATTCACGCCCGGCTGGGGCATGTAATACAGTCGTCCTGTCGTCTGGTCGAGAAACCACTCGTTGGCCTCGTCCAGTTCCTCTCGCACTCCTTCGATCCAGAACCAGCTGCCGCTGTCGATTTTGCGGTGGCGTTCACTGTCGGCGATGTCGATCCGCCCGGTGCTGGTATTGACGGCTGTGACGGTATTCCACTGGTTGAAGAAACGCGATTGCGGGACGATGTTGATCTGGGCGTCGGCGGCGGTGCCCCAGCAGGCCTTGACCAGAGCGGGATTGATTATCGCATAAGCCATATCGCCGCCGGTGGCGTAAAGGAAAGGATTGGCCGCGGAAACATTCGGATAGCGGGCTCGAATAGCACGACTGCCATTGACAAAGAGCTGCCGGAAATTCCAGCCCCCGGTGACGCCCGGAACGTCCACATACCAGATATTTTTGTTGTCGCTGTTTTTCCAAGTTCCTGTGATGGGTATTCCGCCGCTGAGAACGACCCGTTCGTCTTTGGCCGCACACCAGGTGATTGGGTATTCAGCGGTGCCGGAGTCTTCAGGCGTCAGGGACAGGGTTTTGTTCAGGTAATAGGTGCCGCCGCCTATGATAATATTGACCGGTTCCTTGGGGCCGGTTTTGATATAAGCTCGGACCTCTCTCTGCGCACCCTGTAAAGACGCCAGTGGTTCTGCTTTTGTTCCGGGATTAACGTCCTCGCCTTTAGCTGAAATATAAAAATCTTTAGCCAAAGCGCCTTGAGCCCAAAGACATATCCATGCCGCGACGATCGTTACCCGTTTTTTCCAATTCTTATTCATCATTCGATCCTACTGAAAAACATTTATCACAAACATCACGCAAAGACTCGAATGCTGTAAACCTGGGCCCGTTCCATTCTTGAAACAAGAACGGGATTTCGCTCTTATGCTCTATAGGCTCATTGCAGCCGGCAAATGTAACGACAAGAAGAATAGTGAGAGTTATTAAATATCTCATACAGTAAAGTCTTATCAATTAACATTTCTCATCTAATTCAGACTGCCTAAAGAAGCTCTTTTTCAATAGACTATAGAAATTATCGCCATCCTTGTGATAATTGGAACTATTCCAATTATCACACTCTGGCTACGACAATCTATCCGGTTACCCGTCTATCGGTCATTCTGTTTTGTTGATTTGGCCGAATAAACCGCTTCTGCAATGAGGCGTTTGTATTCACGGAACATGATACGATAGCTTTCCGCAGGCATTCCATTAAAAATACAATTTGACGTCGAAAAGATGTATGGCTTGCCGATACCGCCGTGCTGCATGCAATATTGAACACTTTTAATGATCTCATGCTCATTGACATCCTGAAGCATATTGCAGGCAACGTTGCCCATCAGTATCCAATCCGGATAATCCCTGCGGACCTGCTGGATATCCATGTGTCCCTGCGGGTCGATGGATTGATAGCCATCGACACCCGTTGCATAAATCTGGTCCAGAATTTGGGTAATGCAGCCATCCGAATGCAAAATAGCTTTTTTACCAAGATCATGGATGGTCTGGGCCAGTTCAGTCAGATATGGGGCAATAAACTGACGGAATTGATCCGGCGAGACAAACGGAGCCGCATTAAAACCGAAGTCATACGTCAAAACGAAGAAATCGGCACCGGTATCAACGGCCTCTCTGAAGAATTGTTTGGCTCTGTCGCATTTTTCTCTGGCCTGCTGATGCATCGTTTCGGGATGTTCATAAAGCTGAACCACGAAATCCATCATTTGATCACCCGTCGGCATCCAAAAAACACCCTCGCCTTCAAAGGCCGCAATCAGCACTTCGCCACGAAGAGCCTTTTGAATGTGCCGGAGACTGTCAATGTGATATCCGCCGTTGACCGCGGCCCAGTCGAACTCCGCAGCCAAACGCCGAAAAACATCAACCTGAAAGTCCAGCCAGTCGGCTCCTTCCAATCCCTGACTATCCATGCCCCACATGTCTTTTTCAATTTGAAAGACCATCTCCCAATGCGGCGGCACATCAGGCGCCTGTCCGGACAGAATGAATTCAAGCCTTTGTTTAGGTTTCATTATATTCATCTGATTATGCATAGGTGGTCTCAAGTTTGATCTTATGAAATTCCCGCCAGGCTTTTTTGAATTTTTGGTAAGCAGCACGTGTTTCAAATACCTGGCTGTCGTCCCACAGCACGCGCCAGTCGCCATCGGCCTCAGGCCACAGGAATACCTGCCCCCAGATCAAGCGATTGTTGGCATCAATACCGGGATGTTCTTTGGAGTCGTCACCTGAAATTCTTAGCAATTGTTCAGGCGTCAAAAGGTCTTCCATAGCGGCTTTGAGGTATTCCGCGATCCAGTCCGATCGCGTAGCCATGGCTACAAAACCACCGCTTTTGTTCTCCCGCTGGATAGCCCAGCTTAGAGCCACCCTCGCCGGCGAGACACCCAGTTCTGCAGCAATCGACTGGATGACCGGGTCCAGCAAATCGGCCCGGTGCTCCTTAAATGTGTCGCGCCCGGGTCGTTTCGGTGAACCCAGCGACATATATCCGGTACAGACTATACCTTCAGACTCCATATAGCGGCGAAGTGCGGTTTGCTGCATGAGCGGATGCATTTCCATCTGGTTGCAAACGGGCCTCTCATCTTTAGGCACATCACGAAGCAGAAGTTTAAGGCATGCCTCGGTATGATTGGAAGTGCCGATATCCACAATTTTGCCGGACTTCTTCAATTTCACAATTTCGCCCCAGGTTTCCAAAAACGCTTCGTGAATATAAGGTACCGCATCAGGATTACGATGCTCGCCCGCACAACCCGGTGTATGCACATTCGGCCAGGGCCAGTGATTCAGATACAGGTTGATCTTGTCCACACCCAGCGCCTTGAGCGTGTTGTTCAGCGCCGGGGCCACATCTTTGGGGGACATGTGCCCGTTCCAAAGCTTGCCTGTAATAAACATATCCTCCGCCGAAGAGATATACCCTTTCTTTATGGCTTCACGAATCGCCTCGCCTACGACATCTTCGTTTTCGTATGCCCTGGCCGTATCAATATGACGCCAGCCAAGCCGGATCGCTTCCAGTGTCGCATCTTTCATATAGTCCTGCGCCCAGTCGGAATGGAATGTCCCAAATGCCGCCGCAGGCATCATCCGGCCGCTGCGCAGCTTCAGATGATGAACAGATGCATGGTTAATCGCTTCAATTGTTTTGTCAAAACATACTGGCTCAATAACTCGAGTTTTTTTCATTTGGTTCTCCTATTATTATACTCAACACGCCGAATACAGGACCTATGAAATTCGATTCCGCGTCAAAGCCATAAAAGTCAACAACCACGGGTTAAAACCCGTGGCATAGCCGTTTCGGGCTTTGCCCGTCCGCCCTTGGCGGATAACTCCATCTACGGGTTGAAACCCGTAGAATTGCGGCGGAATAATGAACGAACTCTCCGGGCTAAAGCCCGGAGTATCCGACCTCAAGCAGAAGCCTCCGCTTCGCTCCGGGAGGCAGCATTCATCCCCGGTCTTGAAAGACCGGGGTTTTCTGCAAGGTTTTATAAAGACACGAGAGTGAGGGGTTCTCCGTTTACGCCGATTTTTATTGAACAGGATCAGATTTTAGTTGACATTTTGACATTAATTTTTCCAATTCCTGTTTCATGTCGCTGATTATTTTCTCATACCTGGGATTATGGTATTCGCTTTTCATTTCGAGCGGGTCTTTTTGCAGGTCATAAAATTCCCATTCGCCCCTCGTGTAA
>VGXU01000075.1 GCA_016873215.1 Planctomycetota bacterium | reverse complement strand
GCACAACAGAGAAAAGATACAAATAAGGGTGACTGACGTCCAGATTCCTGCCCCCATGGGGGCACCCCCTTAAGAACTACTTGTCATGAGATAACTGTTATGATAAAAGGGAAGAAATGTCTGTCGCTGGAAGGAAATTATGCTTGACGCTGGACACGTTCAACGCTTCGGCAAAGGCGGCGGCATTTTTGCGGGTGATGAAGGGGCCAAAAATCTCATCGTCCTCATTTTTCCACGCCGGGGTTTCCGTGACGAAGAAATAAGGCAGTCCGGCCTGTTTGTCGAGTTTTACAAAGCCGGGGTGAGGCAGTAAAACCAGGTCGTCGAATTGATCTTCAAAAAATACACGGCAGAGACGATGATACAGCAAACGGCAGGCAAATTCGCTGTCCCGCGGCGTATAATAAATGATTTTACAGAGATTGGAGATATCCGCTTTTTTGACGGGAAGGCGAGAGAGACGAACCAGTCTTGCCCGGGCGGTGTGGCGAATGTCCGCACACATCAGCAGTTGAATCGGCCAATGCTGCTGGTCGGCAAAAAGAATAAGACCCCTGCGGGCGGGAAGCCGGACAAGGGTCTTATTGATTTCGTTTTCAGCGGAAAGATTTAAAGAGGCGGCAAAATATTTCGCCGGGCGGGGAGTCATCAGACGTTCATTCCGCTGATGGTGGTTTCAAAGACAAACTTGTCTTTGACGATGCCCTGGACTTTCGCGGAAAACTGCCTGCTGCGTACTTTGTGAATGTGCCCGAGCAGATACAGCCGGTCTCCGGGGACGACGGTTTCGCGGAATTTGGTTTCTTCAATTCCGGCAAAGCCGATGAAGCTGGTCAGACCATAAATTTTTCGCATAAAGAAACTGCACAACTGAGCGGCGGCTTCGACCATAATGACTCCCGGCATAATAGGCCGGCCGGGAATGTGCCCCCGAACCCAGAATTCTTTATCCGTCACGTCTTTGTAGCCCAGACACTTCATCTGCGGTAAATCGTGCCAGATAATACCGTCAAGCTGAGCCATCTCGTATGACTGCGGATTGACCTCGGCAATGGCGGAACGGTCAAATTCAACCTTGTTCAAGTCCAGTTTTGTGTAATCAAACAAAAGAACAGGCGGCATATTTATTTCCTATTCCGACAACATCTCCGCACCGTTTTGAAAACCGGGTTATCAGGTGTGGGAGGAATGTGTTTAGTCCGTTGTGCGGATTTCCAGAATTTTGTTGCGGACGGTCTGAGAAGCCTGCTTGATGGCCTGCATCTGTTTGCGAACGCGGGTGCCGGCCGCCTTATTGCCGCCTTCTGCTTTCTGAATGTCACTTTCAATTTCAGCTATAAGCGTTTTGAGCTGTTCGTATTCCTGCATTGGTATCACCTCCAAAGTAGAGTTTTAAGGTCCATTTTTCAACGACTTATTTTAGTTTATCAACAGGCTGGAAGTTTGTCAAACCCTGATTTTATTCAAAAAAACGAATTTTTTAAGTTTGTTAAAACAGTTCACTTGGAAACAGACTGCTCGACGGGATTGGGAATAATTGCTTTTGCTGGTGGTTTTGGATAAATGGAAGTTTTCGTATTTTCTTTATTTTTCATCTTGAGCGAGAAACCATAGATTTTATCATACTGCCTACCCATGGCCAATTGGATTTCGCCGGTGGACTGTCCATAAACGGCTGACCAAACTGTAAATTTCGGCTGGGCGATGGTCTGCAAAAGTATCATCGCCTGCTGCGGGTCAAGTTGGCCATCCGTGCGCTGCAGTGTCTGGCACATTTTTTTATAACGCGGACAGGAATTTATGAGTTGTCCCTCGTCCTGATCGGCGACGATGTTATTGGTGGCAACCTGAAATGGCCGACTGTTACGGGTGACTACCGCGCCGCCGTCGAGAAATTCAATGACCGCGGAATTGCCGCCGGTGTCGCTAACCAAAAGATGATTTGTGGGGCTGTGTGTGAAAACGATGTTGTATTTTTGAGCCAGCGCGACGGCCTCATCGACCGTGCCGGCGTGGTCGAGCATTTGACGAATGAGTTGCATAAAGCCAAGGGTTTCCTTATTGGGGTCATTGCCGCCTTCGGAATGCGGTATCGCCATAATGCCGACGGCCAGGCCGCATTCATTCATCCCGTCAAAAGGCAATTGCGGGGCGTGAAGCAGGGCGAACCGGCTGAGCAGACCAGGTTTTTTACCGCCGAAACCGAAATAGGTGATATCCACCATCGAAGCTGAGGCGTAGCCGTCCGAGGGATTAGTGAACAACAGCAGTGCGGCTTTGGTGTTCCAGTCGAAATTTCGGCCGAAGATGTGATCCGATTGTGGATTTATCGCGGCGAAGCAGGAACACTGGGGATGATTGCTTTGCGGCATCAGTTTTTTGTACCCCCATCGCTCAATGAAATTAAGACCGCCGCCTGTCTGGAAGTCTTTGGTGCCATAATTGCCATAATATTTCATGACGTAAAGTGGATATGTGTCCACCTTTCTGAACGATGCGAGAGTCCGGCAATCGTTGAATATGCAGCCCGCGGGGACTAAAACAAGAACGGCCAAAACAAGGGTGATTTTTATCACCCTATGTGTTTTCTTGTGTTGCCTATTCAGTTGTGTCATAAATGGAAGCTCTTTCAATGCTGAATCCGTCGAATATGTAGAAGAAGAGAGAAGCCGGGGAAAAAAGTTTCAATCTTTTCTGATTTTTTATGAAAATATCCGGTCATCTATTTTTCTGTATTTTTGCAGCGGATCATTTCTCCTCTATCCTCCATTACGCCGCCATCCGGCATAGGGGTCCTTTCGACAACAGCCATCTTATCATTGCTGACCTTCTCCGTGATGCGGGTACTCTTGTGTCCCGTTTGCCACTGCCAATTTATAATTTCTTTGTTTGCCTGGCGTTTTCCTCTGCCTGTGGCAATGCACCGCAAACTGTCGAACATATATCCGACAACCTCGCCGGTTTTTTGGTCGATGGTGTAAACCTCCAGAACGCGATAAGGCATGCTTTGAAACCGTTGGATTTCTTCATCCGAGGCATGCATGTTCCTTTTGAGATAGTCCGGACTTACTTCTGTTATTTCCGCTTCGCCCGTCATAATCAGGAATTGGCCGTTTAATCCTAACTCTATTGTAGAACGGCCTTTGCCTTTTCCCGCGGTGGATTCACCCGAACCTTCCCAACAGCCGACAATCCATCTGCTCCAGTCGTCGTCCAAGGGCTTCGGATTGAACTGATAGGAATGGCTGTCTATGCTCATTTCTTTTACCTCCTTGTGGTATGAACTGCCTGCCAATGCTATTGACAGCAAAGCCATAAATAACCGTTTCATGGTCAACCTCCTTTTGCATCCATTCAGTGGACCGACGGTGTAACGATAAACAAAAAATCTGTTTGCAGCCGGGAATATTCGTTATTTGAACAGCTTCAAGGTCAGTTCGGCGATGCGTTTGCCGCGTCGCGTGCACTGGCTGATAACCCGTTCATCCGGCCTGCCGATGGAGACGGGGCCGTAGTGGTCGCCCTGGGGGTCGCCCTGAACAACCATGCCGTGGATAAGCATCATGTTGACCAGTTCGAGGATGGTTGTTTCATTGCCGCCGCCGATGTTGGCTGAGCTGGAGAAAGCCGCCCCAATTTTGCCGTCGAGTTTTCCGTGTTTGTTGACGGTCTCATCAAAAAATGCCGCGATGGGCGATGCGGACCGGCCGTAGTAAGTCGGCGAACCTACCACGATTGCGTCAGCTTCGAGCAATTCGTTCACTTTGGTCTGATCAACACTTTTGCATGAGGTGGGTAAGCCTGCTTTGTTCATCGCTTCGGCAATGGTTTGTGCCATCGTTTTGGTATTACCGCTGCGGCTGTAATAGATTACAAGTCCTGTGGCCATTGTGAATCCTTTCCCTGAGGTTTCTGTTCGAGCGTTCTGACATTTTTACTGAAATCGGCCGGCGTTTCAATCTCAAACGTTTTGGCCGGGATGGTTTTATTCAGTTCCATTTTCGACAGGCGAATATCGTAGGTGTCTCCCTGTATCGTCAGGGAGACCATTCGCAGCGGGAGATAGGTTTTGCCGTCGATCCACAGGTCGATCTGTGTATAGTCATCCTTATAAACCGAATCCGGTTTGACTTTCAGCAGCAAATGATGAATTTGTTTTTCTTGGGCGGCGGGCGGTATCTGCTGAATGATAAATTGTTTGTACAGGATGTCGGAGCCGGTAAAACCGACGATGGGGAAATGATGGCTGATGTAGTCGAAGACCTCGACCGGCTTATCGACGGGGGCCTGCTGATACTGGTCAATCTGCCGCTGGGCGTAGTCGATTTTGGTCAGCCAGACGCCGTCAAAGAAATACTGCTCTGTCTTTTTCTGCTCACCGGCGTCATCCTGTTTGATAGAGTCGAAATTCAGACGCAGTTTTGAACCTTTGTCGGCTTTCTGATAATACAGTGTTCCTTTTCGCCGGGTTTGGCTGTTGAGCAGTTCCGGCTCCTGAATGACGAGATAATCCACAGAAGCCCGGCAGCTTTGGATGGTTTTGGCGGCTTCGTTGATTTTCTGCAGAAGCGGCTCCAGAGAGGCGTCCGCGACGACGACGTTGGGTTCGGCCGGCTTGACGACGGCAGCGGGGGCCTGATTAGCGGGTTGGGCCGTACAAGCACCACAGAGAACACCCCCGATAAAGACACTCGAGGGCAAGCAGAGGATAAGTATCAAGAATTTATTAAGATTGGGTTCGTTTCGTATTTTTGGGCTTCCCTGCATTGTCTATTTCCTTGTTTTTAGCTTGATATTGAGGTTTTGGCCTCGGGGAAATTGGGTTCGTTTTGCAGAAACATAGAAACCGCAGATTTCACAGATGGCACAGATTCGGTTTTTTATGAAGAAGCTATTAAGGCTATAGTTCTTAGACTACAAAGATCCTTCCTTAATTGGGTGGCTTCCGTCTTCGTTAAAACTACGACGTGACAAGTGCGCCGCTGCGCTCCTATTTTTCACTTCGTGGAACACGTCTTCCACACAGGCGGGTATTATACCACAGAAAGGGACAATTTTCCATTTTGAATTTTCTATTTTCCGTTTTTAATTTAAGAGAAAGAATACTTAGAATTGTAAATTGTTCATTGCAGATTGTAAAATGCGGGTAAAGATTATATAATGAAGCTATTCAACATGTTCTTTAACCATTTAATGGGAAATGTCAGCTTATATGAAAAAGAAAATACTACAATCAAAAAACGCTATAGTTTTATCTGCAATGGCGATGGTATTTGCCGTATCGTGTTCAACGCCGACGCAAAATAGGCAGAACCGATATGCCAAATCGTCTGATGGGGAACAAATCAGCTACACCGTTTACGGCAAAGGGGACACAGCCCTGTTGTTCGTACACGGGTGGAGCTGCGACAGCAGATACTGGCGCGAGCAGGTGCCGCATTTCGCCGAAGAATACTGCGTTATAACGATGGAACTGGCTGGACATGGCAACTCGGGACAACATCGCAAGGTTTATTCGTTAGACGGTTTCGCTCAGGATGTAAAGGCGGTAATAGAGGCGGTTAATCCGAAAAAAGTAATTTTAATCGGACACTCGTTCGGCGGAGAAATAGTCGCATATACAGCCAGGTTAGAGCCGGAGAAGGTCATCGGGATAAGAGGCGTGGATACCCTGCACAACCTGGACGAGACATTCAGCAAAGAAGAAGCCTGCAAGTTAATTGG
This sequence comes from Planctomycetota bacterium, assembly GCA_016873215.1. Taxonomy (GTDB): domain Bacteria; phylum Planctomycetota; class Phycisphaerae; order Sedimentisphaerales; family Anaerohalosphaeraceae; genus Anaeroglomus. Next base: position 3,197 of record VGXU01000075.1, on the reverse strand, counting down.
GCTTGACGAATTTAAAAAGGATTTTAAGCCTGCAGTGAGGGAATTTGTCAAGCAGATGATGGTCAAGGACATCAACCAGGAATTGTTAAACTGGATTATTTACGATATGTCATCGGCACCCCCGGAAGCGGCGATAAGCTCGCTCGATGAATACGTGGGGGCAATAGCGGACAAGAAGACGATAAATGTTTTCAGGGAAGTCAGGGTCCCGGTAATATGCATAAACGCAGACCTGTGGCCGACAAATATCGAGGCAAACCGGCGGTATATGATGTCATTCGATGTCAAGATAATGAAAGGAGTCGGTCATTTTTTAATGCTGGAACGGCCGGAAGAATTTAATAGGCTTCTGGACAGCAGTATCAAAGAAATAATAAGAAGATAGACTACGCCCCTATTCTGTCTGCTGTATCCTGTGCTCTATTTTCCACGTCTTTATTTTTGTGAATTTTCTTTTCCCAGCCTACCTGTTGATGATTGGGAGAAGTTCGTCGAGGCGATCGATGGTAAAGTCGGCCAGATGGGCGAAATCGTCGGCGATGGAATGTGTCCGAATCAATACGGGTATTACGCGGGTATCTATGAAGGGTTGATTGACATTTTTAATATTTGATTTGTGTTTTTTATTCTTCTTTCGTAATATTATGAATTCTAACCCGTGGAAATTTACTTTTTGCTTTTGATTTTTAATTCTTTATTTTCAACTCCATATGCAATCAAAAGAAGATAACATTACGGCGTGGTTCGCTGCTCAGTCAAAAATCGACCCGGCCCGGTTTCCGATCGGCATCGGCGACGATATGGCGCAGGTAATGCTGGGCGGCGGGGCGTCGGTATTAATTACGACGGATATGCTGCTGGACGGCGTGCATTTCGATTTGAAGACGGCAACGCTTGAACAGGTTGGCTATAAGTCGATGGCCGCCAGCCTGTCCGATTGTGCGGCGATGGCGACGATACCTCTTTGTGCCGTCTGTGCGGTAGCTCTGCCGAAAGGCTTTGGACAAAAGGAACTCAAGGCACTGCACGCCGGGCTGGTGCGGGCCGGCAGGATGTTCGATTGTGAACTCATCGGCGGGGATATTACCGCATGGGAGACAAACACGCAAAAGCTGGCGGTCAATGTGTCGATGCTCAGCAGGCCCAGCGGCTATCATCCGCCTGTCCGGCGAAACGGCGCCAAAGTCGGCGATATTATCTGTGTTTCCGGCACGCTGGGCGGGTCTTTGGCGGGAAAACATCTTTCATTTACGCCGCGGGTTGAGCTGGCCCTGGCGATGACGAAAATAGTTCGCCTTAACGCGATGATGGATATTTCCGACGGCCTGAGTACCGACCTGAATCGGATTTGTACGCAAAGCAAAGTCGGGGCGATTATCGAGGCGGTGAAAATACCCGTGTCCGAGGCGGCGAAAAATGCTCCCAACCCCTTATTTGCCGTGATGAATAACGGCGAGGATTTTGAATTACTGTTTATGCTGCCGCCGGAAGAGTGGGAAAAACTCAAAACAGCGGGGCGATATGATATTACCTGTATCGGCACTGTGACAGATACGGGGCGGATGGAATTGAAAACTTCCGATGGGACAATTGTTCCGATTGAACCAAAAGGCTTTGACCATTTGTGAGATAAAAATACAGGTATGCAGGTATTCAGGTATGCAAGAATACGAGCGGCGACGAGTGGAAAAGTTTTCACTCTAAATTCTCTGTTGCAAAGATTTGTTTAAGATGAACCTGAACGTCTATGAATCAACGTATTGAAATTACTACCGAATCGGCGAAGGAGACGATAGAGCTTGGCCGGAAAATTGCCTCGGCCCTGCACGGCGGACTCATCGTTGCGCTGACGGGGCCTTTGGGCAGCGGCAAGACACATTTGATTAAAGGCATCGCCGAGGGACTGGACGCCCCAGACCCGACAAAAGTATGCAGTCCGACATTTGTGCTGGTCAATGAGTATGAAGTCCGCGGCGGTGAGTTGACGCTGTATCATATAGACGCCTATCGCCTGAACAGCCCGCGCGAGTTTGAGCAGCTTGGTTTTGAAGACTTCTGCCGGCCGGATGCGATTGTGCTGGTGGAATGGGCCGATAAGATATTACCGGCGCTGGCCGGTCTGGAATTATTGCAAATCGAGCTGGCCCACGCGGGAGAGGATAAACGCAGGATACGGATTAATAATCCCTCGGTGCAATTATCCAACGTCTTGCGATGTTCAGAATAAAAGCTGAGTTTCATATCAAATATCAAAAATCAAAAAGTAAAATTAAGGAATCCGCCTGAGGCGGATGGCTGAAAAGAACGGAATCCTCGCTCCGCTCGGAATGACGACCTTTATTGCTTTGAATTTTAATATGTCATTTTGATATATTCTTTTTGATTTTTAATTTTTCTCTGTTCTTATCGGTCTATACAAAATCTTTAAAAGTTCTTAAAAAATTCCTCTGTTTTTGTTGCCATTCCGCGTTTTTATTTCTTAGGCTTTTCTTAGATACGAGTTAGTTCTTTGACAAGAGAATAGGGGACCCGGCCGAACGTCCGAAAGACGTTCGAAATCAAAAGGTAAGAATTAAAAGTCAAAATTCAGGACAACCCTTCGGGTTGGACTTAATAAAATTTTTGCCTCCGGCCCTGCTGACCCGCGCTGAGCGGGTCAAGGGCCTTCGGCAAAACAAAATCAAAAGTTAAAAGTTAAAACTCAAAAATGTGGACAGCCCGTTGGGCTGGACTGAAAAAAACAAGAACGATGCCGATAGATTCGGTAAAAAAGCAAAGGAGAAACAAAAATGAGAACGAGAATGCAAAGTGGTTTCACATTGGTTGAAATTCTGATTGTTGTGGTCATTTTGGGTATCCTGGCCGCGATTGTGATACCTCAGTTCAGCCAGGCCAGCACCGACGCCAAGCTCAGCAGCCTGCAGAGCAACCTGCAGACCATACGGTCTCAGATCGCGCTGTACAAGATACAGCACAATGATACGATTCCTGCCGTGGCGGATTTTGCTACTAAAATGACAACTGCTACTGATATGGCTGGCGCTGCCTGGGTACAAGGAACAAGTACGGGCACAAAGTGTGGTCCCTACCTCCAGATTGGCGTTCCCAATAATCCCTTTACTGGGGCAAATGTCATAGGAACAGACTGGATATATACTGTGACCGGCAACGATTGGACGTTTGCGGCACCTACACCT
>VGXU01000074.1 GCA_016873215.1 Planctomycetota bacterium | reverse complement strand
GGTTCATCGGACGGGGTTGTCTTTTCGCCGGGCCAGGGCCAAAGACCTGAGGCAGCTTTCTATTCTGGACCGGAGTGAATATACTGGGCGATCCGGGACTTGAACCCAGGACCCGCTGATTAAGAGCCGATTTTGGCCCTTTGTAAAGCCTTGCAGACTATCGACTTACAATCTGTAACATTTGACTCTGCAACCGTTTATACGCTTAATCTGAATCTTATTATATCCCGCTGTCACACAAAATAAAGCATAAAGTTACAAGGAAAGTTACAAAACGGCTTTTTTTATGATGATCCAATTTAAAATCAGAGGCGGCACGGCGCGTAGGATAGGCCTGGAAATAGTTGACCAAAAGCCAGGGAAAAGGTATCATTCAGACATAATAAAAACTCCTTCTACCGCCTGTGGGTACCAATTCGTTGAGAAGTCTCCCCGATTTCTCACCCATGGGCGGTTTTTTTAATGCGCAGAATTACAGATGCTCTTTATTCTGGCGATATCTGGTAATTCTACATCTCGACCTGTCTGCCATTTATTTTTCAATACCGACGGATTCAACAAGCAATTTTGCATACCCCTTGCCATCGTAAGTTTTTATCAGGATAACCTTTCCTGGTTCCATCATTGGTTCTGGATCTCTGGTAAAATAACTATCAGGGGGAATTTCAATAATCGATTCATAATCTGCCTTTTCTAAATCGATGATTCCATGACCTGTTTGGCATGCATCAAAATTACGGATGTATAGCTTATCATCCTTCTGGATAAGCATAAAATCACTCTTGCCACGAACTTGTTCTAAGCCCTTTTTCGTGAATTTCACTCTACAAAGATTGTCAGGAGATAAAATTGTTTCACCTTTTATTACACCACGTTTTGTAAAATTTCCTGAGCTTTCCCGACTGAAACACCACCGAACCTTTACTTGCCGATATTTTCGGACGACCATCTCAATGTTCTGTGTTCTGCCTAACGTTGCTTCAAAACGTTGTGTTAAATGGTTATACGGTTTTTCCTTGGGAGAAATCATTATTTCATAATACCCTGGAACAGTAAGAGCAACGGTGAATCTTCCATCTAAGTCCGTCTTGACAACATGTCTATTTTCTTTGCTGGTTGAACGTGAACTTCCCATCCACCAACCCCCACCCGAGTCATAGGAAATTACCTCTTGGTAGATATCTACAAGCTGACCAGCGGCAGGCCCACTACCCTCCCAAAGAACGGTTCCAGTAACCAAACAGACTTTACTATCATGAAAGTTACTTTTGTCTGATACCTCAACTTCATGGGATGGAATAGATTCTGGCGTGGTGGGCGTTACTTTGCCCGCAGAGGCAAATTTGACAAGACGCATGAATGCCTCCAGATTATCATAGTAGGAAATGTGTTTTGGAAAAAAGAACTCATTCGACTCATGAAGTCGGCCTGGACTGCCCTCATCATTAATATAATTATTAGGGGCAACCTGAAACATTATTAGCCCCTCGCCCACCTTACGGACTGCAGAAATACAGTGACGCTCCCCATCTTTATCTGTAATATAGACTTCGTCATGCCACCCCTCTCCTTCGGGAATGATGTATGCATCCAGGCCAATCCTTTTCCACGATTTGGAACCTATTTTAAGTCCTTTCCATAAATGGCAAAGCTCCTCGCCATTGAATGATGTTCCAAGCAAACCAAATTTTGATGTTATCTGTTTGTGTTTAAATTCCACATTAAAGACATCCTTGAATGCTTCGACATTATTTGAATAGTGAGCTGAAACAGCATTAAACAATACCACAACATATCCTCCCTTTTCGACAAATTCCTTAAGTATTGGAAGGGTCTCACTATCTTCCTGCTCTGGAATGGCAAGTATAACGCCACTGTAATTATCATCGGACAAATGGGCAGAGTTGCCATATTCTGCACGATACTGTGAGAAATATTTGAATAATCTTAACTCGTCATTAACGAAGATGATATTATGATTTTTACAAGCAGTTGATATTTTTTCAAGGTCTTGGACAATGTAGTGTCCATAAAAATTTGTCGAATACCAAACGCGGGGCAAGTCACCTTTATCCGCCATAAGATTTGGAGAGAAATCCAAGAGCATAAATGTCATAAAAACAAAGGATAACTGGCATTTAGAATTGTTTCGCATTTTTAACTCCTTGTTTTTATTGTTTATTGCTCTATAGTTAAATCGTTATCTGGCCAACTGTCAAGATATTATATCGCATACCGAGTTCTCCAGATTCATTTTCAAACACCTACTCTCACCCCGCCCATCGACGACCTCCCAGCACCTTCTCTTGCTGGGTCAATATCTCTACACAACATGGACCCAGCCGCAGGAGGAAACGATACAGCCCCGGTCGTCGGTTTCGATGGCGAACAGGTCGCCGGTCTGTTTGTGGCGGTAAATGGATTTCATCTTTTCAGCTGACAGCGATTAGCATTTAGGATTTAGTTTTTGCGGGCAGTTTTACAATTTGATGGGCGGCGATCCCTGGCTTCATCCTTTCTGGGTCGTCTTTAATTACACAAATTGTGCATTTTTTGATATATTACAGGCAGGACAAGCTACCTGCCCATTCTCGACCGTCGTCTTGCCACCCTTTGACCATGGTTTTTTGTGGTCTGCATGCCAGTTGTCCCATGAACATTTATCACCACCACATTTGAGCTTCAATTGACACTGCCCATTATCACGGCGATATATGGCGATTCGCTGGCCAGAAGAAAACTCTCTTTGATTATCTTTTTGCTCCCAATCCGGAAAAGCCGTAAACAATCTACCAATAAGAACCTCATGACGCTTGCGGAGTGACTCTTCACCATCTGTACTCCTACTGATATTTTCATGGTAAACAATCAGTTCGGCGTCCCGAGACTCTGCTTCCTTAACTTCATCCTCACGGCGGACTCTTTCAAAATCTATAAACCATGATGCAATCTCTTTATGCTTATTCTGGATCACAAAACGATCTAAAAGGCTGGATACCAAGACATAAAGAGAAACGACATTAAATCGCGTTAGCTCTGGCGTTTTTTCTGCAAACATTTTCCCAAGGTAATCAAAAACTCGTTTTGCTCTCTTAGCAATAGCGCCATTGGTATCAAAATCTTGATTGGATTCATACATCCGGTTGAGGTCTGCATTTTTTATATTACATGGTCGGCCATTTATTTCCAACAGCACACATTGGGCTGCTATCAAATCATACGTATAACGCGAGTCTTTGAAACCAAAACTTCGGAAAAACTCATGATAAGTAAGGGATTTTATAAAATCTCGCATTTTTCCCGGCATTGCATTTCTTTTTTCCTGTGCTTTCAGAGGCGTCCCGTTTTGAAGCCGCAGAAACATATCCCGGACCTCGTCCTCTTCACACTCGCTTACAATAACGACATCCAAAGGATAGGTATCAAAATGAATGCGAAGTTCATCCGATAGTTCAACATATTTTTTTCCAGCGATGTCATATCCATTGATCGGATCTGCATCTTTAGGCAGCATGTAATGCCCCGCATTGAATTCCCAGATGGCTCGAAGTCGCTGCTGGCCATCCACAACCGCGTATTTATCTGGATTTCGACCTGTTCTATGCCAATACAGTTTTGGGATATCCATGTTGCGTAAAATCGTATCAATCAAATACTGTTTTTGCGCCTTTGTCCAAACCGGAGGTCTTTGAAAATCTGGGTTTGTATCAATTCGCTCCTGAATCCCATATAAAGTTGACAATGGCCACGGTTTTTTATTCATCTCCATTTAAATTACTCCTATCCATCTAAATTCTTTTTAGTTTAACATGTTATTTTACCCGGTGGCGGCGTAAATGCCGCGGCCTTCGCCATAATAGGAATCAAAAATATGCTGGTAAATCAAGCTGCATTTTTGCTGAAACAGACTTTTTGTATAGCAGTCCGGCAACGATTCTAACGTCTGCTCAATCGCCACTTGAACCGATGCCTGAGACTGCTGTTTTTTTCGCCAATCCAGGACAAGTTTGCCATTGTGAAGCGCCGCCAATAAATCCTTGGCGACCTTTTTCACCTGCTTTGTTTCTTTCTCGGTCAGCGACAAATCCGGCTTGGTCAATAAATCAAATATCGTCAACTCTTCCTCCGAAAGCTGCTGGGCTATCCCTCGTTTTTCTTCCTCATTCAAGCCCTGTGCAAAATCCGTCAGGCGTTTAAAGAATTCATCGACATTCATGCTGCCTGAATTATATTCATCGATCATCTGCTGGAATTTTTCAAGATAATCCATACGGGTTCTATTAAGCCGGACCAGCTTTTTAAGCTTGCTATGGATCGCACCGCGAAGTTTTTCCACCTCTATATTCTTGAGGCTTTTGGCAAACTTCTTTTTCAATGCCTCAAAATCAATATTACTCAAATCAATCCGCTTTTCTTCCGGGACATCATGGATAATATACCCTTCAGTAGCGATCGAATTATCCAGCAGTGTTTCAACCTTGCCCATCACTTCCGAAATATCCGCCTGCGGTATCAGGGAACGGATCTTCTCGGCAATGACCGCAATCGTTTTGCAGCGATAAGATAATTCCGACGCCGCGGGATCCGGCAGAATCGCCTTGAAAAGCTGCACCACGGCAGAAGCCAACAGCAGATATTTTCGTTTTGTCTGGTCATTGGCGACAAGTCTGTTGACCGCATCATCCAATAGTTTAATACGGTCAAACCCTTTAGCCCGCTCAATTGCCAAAAGCTCAATCCCGTTTTCTTTGCAGAATTGCTCTGTGTCAGCCATTGCCTTTCGTAGTTCTTCAACCAGTTCGGACTTGTCTTTTACCGGCGTTTCTCCCTCTTGGACTCCGCCGCCGGTAGCCGAACCATAAATCGCCAATGCCTTTTGCAGATTGCGGAACACCCCAACATAATCGACAATCAGGCCGTTTTTCTTTTCGCCAAAGACTCGGTTTGCCCTGGCTATGGTCTGCATCAGCGTATGGTTCCGCATCGGCTTATCCAAATAAATCGTCGAACAGGATGGGACATCAAAGCCTGTCATCCACATGGCACAGACAAACACAATCCGGAACGGGTCTTTGGGATCTTTAAACTTTTCATCCAGATTTTCCTTCACCATCCGCTTGCGATGTTTGGCAATATCGAGTCCTTTGGCCTTCATATCCTCGATTTCATTCTGAGACTGCGATACAACAACTGCCATATCGGTCTGCTTCATATAGGTGATTTTGGCGTCCAGTTGTTCTTTGTCTTCTCCTTTTGCGGTTTTTGCCTGACGGACAAGCCCGGCAAGATATTCCTTCCAGTAATTCTGCACTTTGTCATACATCCTGATTGCCGTTGCCTTATCAATAGAGACAACCATGGCCTTTCCGGCAAAACCGCGGCCGGTAAAATGCGTTACGAGATCTTCGGCGATTTTTTCCAGGCGGTCATCCCGTGTGATTAAGTGATATTCCCGCGCAAATTCTCTTTCGAGCTTGGCTTCCTGCTCCGAATCCAGTTCCGCCTCTTCGAGGATTTCTTCCATATCCTCATTAAGGTCTTTATTGGTAAGCTGCAGTTCGGGGATGCGGTTTTCATAGTAAAGCGGAACCGTCGCCTTGTCATCGACTGACTGCTTGAAATTGTAGATACTGACATAATCACCAAAAACCCGCCGGGTCTTTTCTTCCCCGGCCATTAAAGGCGTTCCGGTAAAACCGATAAAGGCGGCATTGGGCAAGGCGTTTCGCATATTTAAAGCAAAGGTGTCATATTGACTTCGATGAGCCTCATCGGTAATAACGATAATGTCATCACGGCCGGAAATCTCGGGATACTTTTGGCCCGGTTCAGTGTGGAATTTCTGAATCAGAGTAAATATATAGCGATGGTCCTCGTTTAACTTCTGTTTGAGGTCTTCTCCGCTTGTGGCCTGGGCTTCAGCTTCCGTTATAGCACCTGTCCTTGCAAAGTTTTTATAGATTTGACCATCCAGTTCATTGCGGTCTGTAATGATGACAAATGTATATTTATTTGAAATCGTGCGGAATATCTTCTGGGCAAAAAAGATCATCGAATAGCTCTTGCCGCTGCCCTGGGTATGCCAGAAGACGCCCAGCTTGCCTTTGTTGTCCTTTATCTTCGTGACCTTCTCAATAGCATTATTGACACCCAAATACTGGTGATTCTTAGAGACAAGCTTTATAAACCCGCCTTTTGCCTCTTCAAATAATATGAAGTTTTCGACAAGGTCAAGTAAATGCTGCTTTTCGCAGGTTCCCCTTATCACTGTATCAAGCGAGATAACACCTTCTTCGCCTTCGGAATTGATCTTCTTCCAGTCACTGAAGTGTTCCCATTGGCTTGTCACAGAACCCATTTTGGCCTGGCTGCCATTGGATACGATAATGAAGCCATTGTACCAAAAAAGCGGCGGGATGGCGGTCTTGTAGTCCCGAAGATTATCTTTATAGGCATTTTCAAGGCGTTTATGGCTTGCCTTTAATTCCATAAATAAAAGCGGAATCCCGTTTACAAAGCCGACAAGGTCAGCCCTGCGTGTGTACATCTCGCCTGTAATCCACAATTGTGAGCAAAGCAGGAAATTATTGTTTTCGGGATTGTTCCAATCGATCAGTTTTACTGTCTCGAAGGCATCTTCGCTGTCTGGAGCATCGACTTTGACTTTGATGCCCTCTTTGAGCAAAAGATATATTTCCCTGTTGGCAGCAGCAAGGCTCATCGTGCTCCTATCGCGGGCAAGTTCTTCGATTGCTTTGTCGATGGTGTCTGCTGCAGCTTCGGAATTGAGTTTTTCGATGGCGGACTTTAGGTGTCTTTTCAGGACCACTTCGGCGGGACTCATTCTTCCGAGCGTACCATGTTCGCCAAAACCTTCATCGTAGCAATTGAGTGTTTCCCAGTCGAGACTGGAAAAAAGCTCGATTGCGGGCTGCTCAACTAAACTGTCTTCGGTGTAGGAGGTCATGATTTATTTGTTTTTATTTCGCCGAATTTATCTTCATATATTTTAATGTTTTCGCCCAAAACCTTGTGAATCATCTTTACATGTTGAGGGCTTGTTACAACTCTAGCGACAAGAGAACTCTGATTAGCTATCCCAAAAATAAAGTCCAACACAAACTCCCTTTCCGTATGATGCACCAATGCAACATTGCAATATCTACCGGAAATAAGCTCGTTTCTGGCCATTACAGACATCGCATTTTCCGGAATTTGATTTGCATCACTATGTCGCCGGGGTTGAACGATCTCTTTTGTTGATATTTTTTTCATAACTCTTTTTGCCATTTTATAATTTCTCCTATTTAACTGGTTGTGTTTCAGCAAGAATATTGTCGATATGTCTTGCCAATTTATTCTTTGTATCAGACAGATATTTGGGGATCTGTCTTGACTGTGAGGTCTTTGGGCGAACAGAGAGTGGATCATCGCACAGTAATCGCGACACAGTGGTTATCGAGGAACTGGTGGAGTACCCTGGCGTACTTTTTTCTTTAGTCGTTTTTTCGCTAATATAAATCTGTCTGCGATGTATAGAGCAATTTCTATATTTTTCAAGGTTGCTAAAGGAATTAGATTTGAAGCACTTCAAATATAGTTGTGAAACGGACAATGTCTTATGTTCATTGTTCTGCAATTTGTCTTTTACGGCCTTAAAACTCACTTTTGGTTCTTCAAGATCCAATTTCAATGCTTGGTTTATGATTTGGGATAGAACGTCAAGAGCTGAATAGAGAAATGTCCAAAATGTATCGCAATAGAAATTCACCTTTTCCGATATTAGAAATTCGTCCGTGTTAGTAGCTGATTCCAATTCATCTGTTCGATTTGTAAAGGACTCTATTTGAGAAATAGCATACTGAACCTGCTTAAGTTTTGCTTTCAGTCCTTCTGAGTACAATATGATTTTCTCTTTGCGAGTCTTGCCAATTTTTTGCGAACGCGTCTGCAAATTGCTTAACTGTTCTAATATTTTATTCATATCAAATAAGCTCATTAAACAAAACCAAATCCTATAAAATATCCAATATAAATTAAACTTATTATTTGAGGATTTCCGCTGCAACTTTACTGGCAAATTCCATAATCACATTATATGCAATTCTGCCGTATTTTTCCCACATCTTTTTTATTCGCAATGCCGAAAGCTCGGATTGCGGGATATCTCTGGCGACATTTTTGATATCCTCTTCAATGGTTTTCTTTTCATTTTCGTCAAGCTTCCCGAATTCTGCGAATATCTGTATTGCCGTTTGAATCTTGCTTTCTGTCCAGGGGTAAGGTTTTCCGCAATTGGGACAATACAGAGGCGACTTGCTAAGAGATATTCCATACCCATTTGACGTTCTGTATTTGCCATTTATAGCTGCATTACATGATGGACAAGTTGATATTGTTTTTTCTCCGCATTTGTCACAAAATGGCTTCTTCCTATCCGGAGAGGCATGGATACAATCTGAAATGATATGTCCATTTAAACATATTTGTGCGGCATCGTATCCTATTATTCTATCTCTCATGGTAATGGTTAAACCTCAATTTCACCTGAAATTAATTTTGGCAAAAGCAAATCCCGTGTCCGGCGAAGATTAGTATTTTTAGATATAAGATCCCCCAACTGTGCAAAAATAGGCTTCACTATCTTTTCAAATTGTTCTATTAATGGTTGCGGAGGCAACGTAGAATCAATTCCATACATATCATCCTTCGTTACCGACTTAAATATTGTACCACCACCGATGGAGTCTTCTTTTTTAAATTTTTCTTTAAGCTGTTGGAATGTAAACGCCTGATAACCTGCTTTATTCTTGATTGCGGCAACACCGCGACCAATCACAATTTTTTTGTTGGCAAGATTAATACGACCAACAGGTGCCCGAACACTAAAAAGGATGTCACCTGCATTTCCTATCCTATTTTGAACAGTACAAAATACTCTATCTATGGGAAAGCGAGAGCCAAAATCAGTGACCCCCTGATGGAATGGCAAACCCTCACCATTTTCATTATAAGATTCTGAACTTGGCGATTGCCCCATAGTTATTTGGCATATGTCTCCCATTCTTTTTACTTCCCACCCATCCGGTATTTTGCCTAGCTTAGAATTGACCATTTTAACTCTCTTATGGCCGGGGAAGCGGAAATTGACAAACCATTCCTTATAAATGGCCTGTGC
>VGXU01000073.1 GCA_016873215.1 Planctomycetota bacterium | reverse complement strand
GGTCGAACGACGCCTCCAGAGAATAAAACAGCCGGTGATACTGACGAACGACGCCGAAACTGCTCCGTACCGCACGCCCAAAATCGAAGTTGTATTCCTGCGAACACGTCAGCCAGTACCGCTGACCCAGTTGATAGGTCACCGCCGCCACCACCGAATGGGAACCTTCTTCATGAATCAGCTTGCCGTCGTCCACCGCATTAATAATAATCGGACGCAGATACCGGCTTCCCAGATACAGACTTAAATCCGGGAAGACATACCGTGACAGTCCCATATCCAATTGCTGCACCACACCGCTGCGAGTATCGTAATTCATATCACCCAGCACGGTCATAGTATCCGTGAGACGCCACTCCGCATCCGCATTAATGGAGTTACGCACGATACCGAAATAACGGTCGTTTCGACGCAGAAACACCGGAATAGAAGGGTTGTTGAAAATAAAACCTGCAGGCCCATATGTTCCCGCCGGACCGATAGGAGAAGACTCATCGTCGCTTAACCATGTCGAATCCACATCCAGCCGCAGCCAATCCACGATTCTGCGATCCTCACCCTCGCCGCGATGCGTCTGCCACCGCTGCGACAACCCGAGGTTGACCATATCACGCTGCGCAAGACCTGTCTCGCTCTCTTCGTATGTCACCGCTTCCAAATGCGGCATCACAATATGACGAATCCCATCCAGATCCCACAGCCGCGAACGAACCGTCGGGTCTTCCTTCCAAAACATCGTCGATGCCCGAACACCGCCTTCGACGATCGTCCCGCTGTAGTTATCGTCACCTTTATCATCACCGTTCAGCGCCAGGTCATAACCCGTCTGGTCTTCATACGCGTATGTCCCCGCCACAAACGGCACAACTTTCGCCGTACCAATCATAAACGGCCAGTCCGCCTCGTTGCGAGTCGAACCGAACGTGTAATACCGCTGGTTCGGATGCCCCGGCGCATCGTCGTCATAACGGTCACGAAGCCGGCTGATACGCGAATCGCTGTACCAGGTCAGTTGATGATCCCAGAAGGACTGCCCCGTACGATGATATTCAATGGTAGGCATTTCTTCGGTCATCGTTTCAAAATCATTAATGCGGACCTTGCCCAGAATGGCCAGAGCCCAGTTATCCCTCTGCTGTTTGAGATGAATCAGCGTTTCCTGCCCTTTGTCGGTGTAAAATTCCTCGCGATACATCCATTCGTAGAAGTTCCGGTCGGAAAGATAACCCACTTCCACCGTCGCCTGCCAGTCGTCCGGCAGATACTCCCGATGACGAAACCCAAGCCGTCCGCGGAGGTCCTGACCCGAATCCAGATTTCTTCGGTCATTCGTGCGTCCCAAATCATCGGTGCCGCGATCCTTGAGAATATAGCCGATGAAATTGCCAAAAGAATGGTCAAACTCATATTCGCCCTCGACGCCGCCGCCGACGCCGCGTTTGCTGAAATAATCGGCCGCCAGTTCCGCATTCATTCCGGCCGGTTCTTTCAGGCCCAGTAGACGGAATAAATGCCACCGCGTTTCAACAGAAGTCCCGTACTCCGAATCATTGCCGACGGCAATCCGGCTCAGCGGGATATCCGGACGCACAAACCGGCTGCGAATCTTCGGCCAGCCGAACACCGTCGTATTATAATATTTCATATTCATGTTATACATCGTGCCGACATATTTCGCCGCTTCATCATCTTTTTCCCCGGCAGCTTGGGCCGTATTGGCCAACCGGGCCCGTTCCATCGCCTCGGCCCGCTGTTGAACCGTTTCATCTTTCATCACCACGATCCGGCTGGCATTGGCCGAAACCTGCGGCAGATAAAACTCGCTGCTGGTCAGCGCGACTTCCTCCGCCTGGAAAAGCGAATCGCTGACCTGCCGCAGCCGCTGAGCGGACAAATAAATCGGAAGTCCGCGTTTTTCATCAAACATCCGCATCGAGGCATTGACGACGACGGCCTGTTTTTTCAGAAAATCATAATATATTTCGTCGGCGCGAATCGTCCGCCGACCTTCCGTCATCACGATATTGCCGCGCAGATACGCTGACTCGATATTGCCCTGCGCCAAATCCCGCCCGCCCTGCTGCCGCGTTGTCTCAAATTGTCCGGACTGGAAAAACAGCACGGCGCTGTCGGCTTGAAACTCCAGCAGGCTGTCGGCGCTTTGCCGCTGCCAAAGATAAAACCGGCCCGACACGGTTATCACATCGCATTCATCCGGCGTTTTCGTCATTTTTTCTACCGTCGGCTCGGGGTCCCATACCGCCGAGACATGAACCGGATAAGTAAAGACCGGCTCTTTCTGTTTAGGCTGCTGCATCGGTTCCGTCACAACCGTCGATGCCGCCGCTTCAGCCGCACTGACCACAGCCGGCATTGCTTCCTGACCGGCCGCCGCCACGACGGTTGCCGGCGTCTGCCCCTGCGGCACTACCGGCAACTCCGGCACCTGCGCACTTTTCGCAATCTCAGGACCGTCATGAATTTTGACGGCTTCGGCGGACCCACGCTGATATAAATCCTGCTTTTGAAGTTCCTCGCAAGCCAGTTCTTTCTGCTCGTCGGCGGTAGCGAACACCTCGCCGCTGACTAAAAATCGAACCAGAAGACTGTATCCATCTTCCATAATCACTTGTTCGAGGCTTGTTGTTTTCGCTCGCTTGCCCTGCCGGAAGCTCACATCGGTTTCCAAATAAACCTGAGCCTGATAATACGTCTGAGAGCTAAAGCCCGGCTGCCCCCCTCCCCAGGCCCTGAGCCAGACAACGGCATTCCGGCTGGATAACTGGTTATCCCCGATGGACATTGAAAATCCGTTTTCAAACAGCAGTATATGCTCATCCGGCGTCTGGGTTTGCCGACAGGCCCACATCCGGGGCGCCTGTATGTGCAGGTCTTCCCCGGCCAGTAATTGGGCCGAATCAGACCCGTCATTGGCCGCAAACCCGCCGACCAGCACTGCCATCCATAATACCAGCCCTGTCATATCGCAATCCGTTCCTATTTAAACTTTTCGAGGCGCAGCATCCTTACTTTCGGTTATGTTGGCAGATTATAGCCGCTTTGTCCGCCAATTCCAGCCAAAAAATGAATTTACACCTGAATATACTTCCGCTCTTTTTTGCTTAACGGCTTAGGTGCTTACTGGACACGGAACACCCCTTATGGAGTATAATTTCAGAACCACGGCACCCTTCTGAAAATAGGGGTTTGCAAAGGCGGAATAAGCGGTTATAATGCCGGATGTTTCGGTATCTTAAATACAGTCGGGCAAGGAATAGGGATATGCGAACCAGACAAGGGATAGTCATTTTATTTTTGGGTGCGGCTCTTTGTTGTCAAGCCGAAACTATGCGCCTCAACCCGCAAGGCCAATGGCAAAACCTCGCCAACGACCCCCAGGGCCAGTACATTATGGCAATGTCGGATGTAAAGCAAAAACTCAGTTCCGGCAGCAAAGGCGAGGCATTGAAAGCTCTTCAGAAACTCAAGGCGGATTTCGCGGATTTCGGTGGGCCGGACCTCGATGCTTACATTGAGGCCGAGACGCTGTACGCCAGACAGAACTGGACCAAGGCAACCAAAAAATTCCAGGCCTTTGTAAAAACCTGGCCGGAAAGCCCCTTTTATACCAGCGCCAACGAACGGCTGTTTTCCATCGGCACTGCGTTTTTACAGGGACAGAAGCGGCAGGTTATGTGGGTTTTGCGGCTGCCGGCCTTCGATGAAGGTGTCACGATCATGCGGGATATCGCCGACCGCGCAGGCACAGGCCCGATGGGACTGCGGGCGCTGACGGTACTGGCTGAAACGTATGAGAAAAAGAAACGTTATCCCGAGGCGTACGAGGTCTGGTCGGAAGTGGCCGACAAATGGCCCACCGGCGACATCGGCGAAAGAGCTTTGCTGCGGATGGCCCAGTGCCTGCACGCGGCGTACAAAGGGCCGCTCTATGATGCCTCATGGCTGGTCAGCGCCAAAGCGTACTATGAAGATTTTCGCAATCGTTACCCGAGCAAAGCCCATGCGATTAACGCCGACGAAACAATCGGCGTCATTGTCGAGCAGCAGGCTTATAAAAATTACACGGTTGCGAGATATTACGATAAGACCGACCATCTGCCGGCGGCAAATTTGTATTACCAGTATGTGCTGGATACCTGGCCGGATTCACGCTCGGCACGGATGACCGAGCAGGCGCAGCAGCAGGAACGCGGGCACGCAAAAACCTTTCGCCGCAGACTGTTTGACGCGGGCAATAAATTTTTGGACAGCGGCTTTGGAATCGGGTTTTTTACCGGCAAATACAAGGAGGATTGACCATGGCCGGAAAATCAGACAGGAAGGAATTTATGAGCAGGAAGCGCAGTGTGTTCGTGTTAGGCATGGCATGGTGTCTTTGCGTGCTGACCGGCTGTCAGGGATATTCCAATTCATGGCTGCACCGGCAGGACGTAAGCACTGTGTATGTGGAAATGTTCGATACCAGCGATTTCCGTCGCGGATACGAATTCACGCTGACCGACGCTATCTGCAAGCGCATCGAAGCCCAGACGCCGTATAAAATCGTCTCTGACCGCAATGTCGCCGATACCATTCTCAGCGGCACAGTGTCCCTCGGTGTCGGCATACTGGCCAGCGAGCGATGGACGGGAAGACCGCTGGAACAGGAAACAATGGTTGCCGTGAACGTCACATGGAAAAATCTTAAAACCGGACAGGTGCTGATTGACCGCCAGAACGTTTACGGCTCATCCAGTTATTCTTCCCAGGTCGGGCAAACGATAGATTATTCGGCCGATCGGGCCATCAATAAGGTCTCTCAGAAAGTCGTTGAACTGATGGAACAGCCCTGGTAATAATCTGTCATTCCCGCGAAGGCGGAAATCCAGTTGTTGTATTTTAGTTTTTTTCAATCGTCAATAAAAAGAAATTGCAGAACAAACCGGAATAACCAGTGTTTTTTAACAGTCGGATATAAAATTGGAATCTTATGGCGGAACCTAAAAACAAAGAACCCAATCTTCAACAGCCTTCTGGCTTAGCGAAATACCATCGCGGACCGTTCAATTGGCTTTTGCTGGCGATGGTGATTATGACCCTGTTTATGACGATCAACCGCTGGCATCCGGTAGAAAAAATTGATTATTTCCCGGATTTCGTCAATCACGTCAAACAGGGACATATTACATCGGTGAAAATCAAGTCCGACCGGATTACCGGGACGTTCAATGACGCCGGCAAGGCCGCCCGCAAACCCGAAGACCCGGTTAATTTCGAAGTGATTTCCGAAGAGCCGGGAAAAGACGAAAAATTAAAAGAACTCCTTGTAGAATATAATGTCGGTTATTCCACCGTCGAACAGAATATATGGGTGCCATTTTTATGGAATCTGGGACCGATTCTTCTGTTTGCGGCATTAATTTATTTCTTCTTCATTCGCAATATGCGCTCCGGCGGCGGAATGCTGATGAATTTCGGTCGCAGTAAACATCGTGTCCGCGCCGGCAAAGACAGCAAAGTGACGTTCAAGAATGTCGCGGGCATTGACGAAGCCAAGGAAGAAGTGGCTGAGGTCATCGAATTTCTGAAAAACCCGAGAAAGTTCAAAAAAATCGGCGGACGCATCCCCCGCGGTGTGCTGCTGGTCGGACCTCCCGGCTGCGGAAAAACCCTGCTGGCCAAAGCCATCGCCGGCGAATCAGATGTCCCGTTTTTCAGCATTTCCGGCAGCGATTTCGTGGAAATGTTCGTCGGCGTCGGGGCCAGCCGGGTACGGGATTTGTTCCGTCAGGCCAAAGAAAACGCTCCCTGCATTATTTTTCTCGACGAAATCGACGCCATCGGCAGGAAACGCGGCCCCGGCTTTGTCAGCGGTGGGCATGATGAGCGAGAACAGACGCTCAACGCTATTCTGGTCGAAATGGACGGCTTCGACACCGACGACCAGGTGATTGTCATCGCCGCGACCAACCGCGCCGATATTCTCGACAGTGCATTGACCCGTCCCGGTCGATTTGACCGGCAGGTCGTTGTTCCGTTGCCGGATTTAAGAGGACGCCTGAGTATCCTGAAAATCCATGCACAGAAAGTCCAGTGCAGCCCGGACATCAATTGGGAAAGGATGGCCCGCGGAACGCCGATGTTCAGCGGCGCGGAACTGGAAGCGCTGATCAATGAAGCCGCCATTGGCGCCAGTATGCAGAATAAAGACTATGTGGAGCAAAGCGACCTGGAAGAGGCCCGCGATAAAGTCCGATGGGGCCGGGCCAAGAAAAGCCGCGCCGCCGATGAACAGGACAAACGGCTCGCTGCATATCATGAAGCCGGCCACGCCTTGATTCAGTCGCTGCTCAAAGACGCCGACCCGCTTCACAAAGTAAGTATTATTCCGCGAGGCCCCATGGGTGGGGCGACCTTCGCGCTGCCGGAAAAAGACCGGCTCTATTATTCTAAAAAGTATTGCCTTGCGGAACTCCAGATTTGTTTCGGCGGACGAATTGCAGAGGAAATGTTTTGTCAGGACATCACCAGCGGTGCACAATCGGATATCCGGCATGCAACGCAGCTGGCCCGCGAAATGGTGATGGAATGGGGGATGGGCGAACAGTTGGGAGCGGTCAATTATTCCTCGGACGCCGCTTCCGATGGATATATGATACCAATGGGGCCGGATTACTCACAAAAGACCGCGGAGATGATCGACGCAGAGATACGCAAACTGATTGACACAGCTTACACCAACGCCGCGGACCTGCTGAAAACCAAACGCGACAAGACGGAAGCCCTGGCCCTCGCCCTGCTGAAATATGAAACCCTCGACGCCGAGGATGTTAAAATCATTCTCAATAACGGCACGCTCGAAAAACCGACTATCAACGACCTGCTGGCCAAAGAAGAACAAAAAACAAAATCCCCCACAGAACCCGCAGAGGAAAATTGACTGCAACAAAGATAAGGCTTCATCCCGGCCATATTCTCACCCCGTGATGTCTCAATTGCTCTTGTCTGCAATGCCTATTTTTTGTGAATTTCTACCGTTTTTATTTGACAAAAGTGCTTTTTGTAAATATAATTGTTTTTGAACGAATTAAGGATATCAGAGGTATTGAACTGCTCGCGCGGTTGTTCTTTGCTGAATCAGTCATCGAGAGGGTATTCATTGAGCACGCTTGCCGGGCGGAAACAATAACGTGGATTTAGTCTGTTTTTCTGTTCGTCAAAAACATCTTTAAAGGAGGTTATCATGAGAAACCGAATTTGGGTATTCATCACGTTTTTTGTTTTGATCATTTCTTCAAGCAGTGTACTGGCAGGCAGACAATGGTATTATCAGCATGTCGTGGATTCCATGAATAATCCTATCGGCGGCGGAAATACCACCATTGGAATGCGAAGTGATGCCACATGGCCGGTCGTCGTCTCCAACGATGGAACTGCCGCGATGGTTCCGGGAGGCTGGGCACAAAGTTCCGGCGGTATCAGTCCGCAGGGCACTCTGGACGCAGCCACATCACACGATGGACAGAGCATTATCGTTGCCGGCTCTCTGGGAAACGTAGCGGTCTTCGGCTCCTCCGGCTGGAGTTATCGCTATAATAATGTGGCCAGTGGCGGACCATTTTATCGGCAATCCGTAGCATTTACCCAGAACGACAGCCCCGCCGTGTTATATCGCTCCGCGGAAAATATGCAGGTTACGTTATCCACCCGCAGCGGAAATACATGGTATTCGAATTCTACCGGACGGGATGCGGATTTCTTTGCGCTGGACTATGACAGCTATAATCAGGCTAACGTGGTACTCCATCAGAACAGCACATTGGTTTACGGAACCAAAGGAGTCTTAACAGGCAATCAATGGAATTTCAGCGAACCGATTATGAATCTGCCCCCCATAAACGGCCCGGTGGATTTGCAATTGACTGCCAACGATCTCCCCTATATAGCTTACAGAGCCAATAACCTTTTATCGTACACAACATACGATCGCCTCCAGGGTTGCTGGACAAATGGCACCTTAGACGGGATGTCTTCTGACAATTTCTGCATGGCCGCCGATTTTCAAGGTGGCATTGGTGTGGTATATCTCACAGATGGCGATAGCGGAATAACGTTGGGCTACGCCTATAACGACGGCAGTGGTACCTGGACGACGGAACATCTCTGGAATAATATACTCCCCCTCGATGTGTCATCGCCTTTGTCCGACAAGAGCATTGGCCTTACGTTCGATATGGAAAACAACCCGGTGATTTCTTTTAACACCAGCAATGGAATATGGATCGCATACGACCCGTTTGTTGTTCCAGAACCGGCCACGATGGCATTATTGCTGCTTGGCGGAGCTTTTTCTCTGCGTCTTCGCAAACCGCGGTAATTTTTTGGAGGAGGGTTTATGCGATATGTTGGGCTTCTATGCCTTATGGGAATGATGTCCATCGGTATTCCTGCTGATGGACAAGGATTTGTCCGCAATGTCGTGGATTTCGATAAATCCGACAGCGTGGGAACGGATTTTTCTTTGGCCGTCGATGGCGGCGGAATTGCTCATCTGGTTTATACCCGGGGCGATGGCAGCGCAGGCTGGTCTCTGACGCATTGCGTCGCCGCCGCGGAAAATTATAGTTATGAACTGTTTCCCGAAAATCCTTACCTGCTGCAGAAAAATCCTTATTTTGCAATCGCCTCAACCGGCGACTTTGCGCTGAGCCTTGGTCTTGTAACCGGGCCTTCTTCTGTTTTCGGCAGCAAGGCGGATTGGTATGACTGGTTCTATAGTCTGCTGCCCGCCGGGCGGGTTTGTGCGATGACGCTATCCGGCGGCGGACAGCCGCACCTCCTGATAAACAATGGCGGTTTGCTTTATTATGTAAGCTACAATATCCAGACGGGACATTGGACACAGGAACTGCTGGACACAGCCGTTTCTCCCTGGCCGGCCGACATCGACTGCGCCGACGACGGACGTATCCTTGCGGTCTATCGCAGAACTCCGATCTCTTATGTTATCGCCGTGCGTGAAAACGGCGGGTGGGCATCCCTGCCAGGTCCTGCGGGCCGATGGATCCGCGGTTCATTTCTTCCCGACGGAATGATTGCGGTCGCCTATTTATCGCAGGACAACAGCGTCAATTATGCCGTCTATCCCGATGCCCAGATCGGCTGGGTAATCACTCCGACAGGGGCGACTGCGGGAACTGTGACAGCCCTGGACCATAACCAAAACGGTGTCGCCGGAATTGCCTATTTCAAAATCGAAGGCAATATTAATCAATTATACTACGCAACCAATATCGGCGGAGGATGGACACATACGCCGGTGGATAGTACACTGCCTTCGCCGGAACACAGAATCAGGCTGGCATTTGACAATACCGGCAAACCGCTGCTTGCGTATTTGAGTCCGACGTCTTATCTGCCGGTGTTGAAACTGGCCGGCCTGGACCTGGAACCTTATTGTGTTTCCGATATCAATCACGATGGACGAGTGGATGGCGGTGATTTTGTTATTTTATCGCAAAACTGGATGTATAAAATTCCATCCTGCCCGGCCGATATTAACCGCGACAGACTGGTCAATCAGGAAGATTTATACGAGCTGGCCGCTCTATGGCTGTGGTCGGCGGATGAGAATCAAGCGGAGTAATTAACCGTCGGTTCAAGTCCCTTCTTTCCGCTTTCATCGAGTGCTCTTGTGCCTGTATGCACGGATTTGTGAAATTGTGCGCTCATTTTGTCGATAAGAAACGTATGAGCGGAAAAATCCATATTCCCGAAAATGCGATTCAATTCATCTTTTCCCGTTCCTCCGGGCCGGGAGGACAAAATGTCAACAAAGTCAACACCCAGGTCACTGTCATTCTTGACATTCGATCCTGCGAATTATTCTCGCCCGAGCAGAAAACGCTGCTCTTCACA
>VGXU01000072.1 GCA_016873215.1 Planctomycetota bacterium | reverse complement strand
ATCGAAACGCCCTACGCCGCCGGGTGGCAGGGGCGAATTATAGGACGGTTCGGTGATAAGCTTTATGTCCTGGCCAGTGATCAGGAAAATGAAAAAATGGTCCGCGGCGCCAAGGCGTGGAAACTCAAACGCGCCTATCCGACGCAGGACCGTGAAGGGCGTCGCGCCATCGGATTTACGTTTGATGATGTCGCCGCCAATCTGTTTTTCAAACTGACCAGCGCCAGCATTGGAAAACCGCTGTGTATTATGCTGGACAATATCGCCATTTCGGCGCCCAACATTGAAAGCGCCATTAGTTCTTCGGGCGTGATTACCAGCCCTAAAGGATTTCCGCAGACGGAAGTCGAGGATATGGTCAATAAGCTCAACGCCGGGTCATTCCCGGCGAGGTTGTCGGAAGTGCCCATCTCCGAAAAAACAATTGGTCCGGCCATCGGCGCCGATAACCGGTCGCAGGGTATTCTGTCCGGCGAGGCCGCGTTGATTGCCGTGTCGGTGTTTATGATTGCCTATTATCTTTTCGGCGGATTTATCGCGGATATCGCGCTGGTGCTCAACATTCTGTTCCTGCTGGCGACGATGTCGGTTCTGCGGGGTACGTTCACGATGGGCGGCATTGCCGGTATGGTGCTGACGATAGGTATGAGCGTGGACGCCAACGTGCTGATTTTCGAGCGTATCCGCGAAGAACAGAAACGCGGCTCTTCGCTGCGGTCGGCTATTGCTAACGGCTACGCGAGAGCATTTCGCACCATTTTCGACTCCAACGTCACCACCTTCTTCACCGCGGCGATTTTGTATCTGGTCGCGTCCGAGGAAATCAAGGGATTCGCCCTCGTGCTGATGATTGGTATCGCGTGGAGTATGTTCACGGCGCTGTTCGTCACGCGGCTGATTTTTGATTTCCTGACGCGAAAGAATCTGATTACCGGCCAGTTAAAGATGCTGGGTCTGTTTGGCGGCATTAACATCAACTGGATGAAACTGCGGCCGGTGTTTCTGACGTTCTCCGGGGTGCTGATTATCGGCGGAATGATAGTGTTCTTCACCCGCGACGAAAAAGTCAACAGTAAGTATGATATCGAATTCACCGGCGGCACCAGCGTTCAGATTGATTTAAAAGAGGGGACGGGTTTTGACCGCGGCGTTGTGGAAAAGAAGTTTCAGGATTACGCCAGATCCATCAACAATACCGCCATGGCCGCGGCAAAGGTTTACAGTATCGGCCAGTCCGGCCTGCAATACGAGATCACAACAACCGAGACCAACAGCACCACCGCGACCGTCACATTCAGCAAGCCGGGACAGACCGTCGAGGCCCTGACACAGCGAATTCATCAGGCGGAAGACGCAAATGACTTTATTTTGTCTAAATTAGTCGTCACCGCCAAAGACGCACAGACATTTAATGTTTCCACATCCCGTGTGAACGCCGCGATGGTCAAACAGATACTTTCGACCGCCGTCGGGCAGGATGGAACAGCCTCGGAGCCGCAGGTCAATGAAGTGGTTGCCGATGCGGTTCGCAATACCTTCGGCGATTACCTGGTGGTGCAGAAAAATCTTCGGCCGCAGGTCGTTTCCGTCGAAAAAATAAACGATACGACCGGCGAACTGGCGGAATTTCTGGGCGGCATCAAAATCGTTTGTAAGCTTGACCAGGAAATCCTCGCCGGCGAACTGCTGGACCGCATCCGCGGCATTCGCTTCAAGCCGGATATGCAGGATATCAAGTGGTATCATTATGAACTGCTCAGCGATAATCTGGCGGCGCTGAATCCGGAAGACAAAATCAATCAGTTTGTCTATGTCAGCTCGCATCCGGAAGCTGGCTATCGTGAACTGAGCGAAACCGAATGGAACAATTATATCGAGAATGAAAAGAGCAAACTGCTGGCCGCCGGCTCTATGGAAAGCACGCTGTCCCGCGTGACGCAGATCGACCCGTCAGTCGGCGACGAGGCCAAGACGCGGGCGATTATCGCGGTTGTGCTGTCGCTGCTGGGTATTGTGGGCTATATCTGGTTCCGATTCGGTACGGCCCGCTACGGTGTGGCGGCGATTGCGTCGTTGATTCACGACGTGCTGATTACGCTGGGAGTCGTCACCGGCTGTACTTATATCGCCAACACCGTTTTTGGAAAGACACTCCTGATTGAAGACTTCAAAATCAATCTTGATATGATCGCGGCGATTCTGACATTGATTGGTTATTCGCTCAACGACACCATCGTGGTCTTTGACCGCATTCGTGAAAACCGCGGCAAAGACGCGCTGCCCACGGCCAAAATCATCAACGACAGTATCAATCAGACCCTGTCGCGTACGATTCTGACGTCCTTCACGACATTTCTGGCGGTTTTTGTGATGTACACCTGGGGCGGGTCCGGGTTCCGCGGCTTTAACTTTGCGATGCTGTTTGGTATCCTTATCGGTACCTATTCATCCATCGCCATCGCGGCTCCCATTCTGCTTCTGGGCGGAGGCAAAAAGAAAGAAACCGCGTAAGCGGTCTTTCGTGAATTTCTCAGCCGGTACGCCCCAAAAGGCATACCGGCTTTTTTTGTGCACTGCGATTTTCAGCCATCCGGTTTTGATTGCAATCGGCGGCAAAAGCCTTAAAATGATTCGTATCAAGGGAAAGGAAAATACTTATGCTGGGAATTATTTTGCTGGTCGTGGGCTTGTGTCTGGTTGTCAAAGGAGCCGATTGGCTGGTCGATGGTGCATCCAGTTTGGCGCGTCGGCTGGGCGTGTCGGATTTGGCGATTGGCCTGACGGTGGTGGCGTTCGGAACGAGCCTGCCGGAACTGACGGTCAATATATTCGCCGTGGTTCAAAATCAGCCGTCGGTGGCTGTCGGCAACATCACCGGTAGCAATATTTGCAATATTCTGCTGATTCTCGGCATTTCATCGCTGCTGTGTCCGCTGCGGGTGCAGCGCAGCACAACGTGGAAAGAAATCCCTTTCAGTCTTCTGGCACAGGTACTGTTGTGGATTATGCTGCTGGATAAATTTCTCGATGGGGCGGCCGGCGATACGCTGTCACGAACCGACGGGCTGAGTCTGCTGGCGATGTTTATTATTTTTATGGCGTATATTGTCGGAATGGCTAAAAATCTCCATCAATCCGATGAGCAGGACAAAGCGAAGATTCTTACGCTCGGCAAATCGCTGTTTTTGGTTTTGCTGGGACTTGGGTTTTTGATTGCCGGCGGAAAATTAGTCGTGGATGGCGCGCTTCGGCTGGCCGACTGGCTGGGGCTGAGTAAAAGTTTTATCGCTGTCACGGTCGTGGCGGTGGGGACGAGTATCCCGGAACTGGCAACGTCCGCGGTCGCGGCATACAAGAAAAAAGCCGACATCGCCGTCGGAAATGTCGTCGGCTCGAACATCTTCAATATCCTTTTAATTCTCGGCATCAGCTCCACACTTCGGCCTATTCCCATGCCGGCTGATTTGTACCTGAGTGTCTATGCGGGCATCTTTGCCACAATCGTTTTGTTTACTACGCTCTTCGTCGGCAAACGCCACACCATCGGCCGATGGGAAGGGATGGGAATGCTCGGATTGTATATTCTGTATCTGATTTTACAGCCGAAATAACCCGGCCGGCTCAATAAAATAAGAGCGTGATCGCGCAAGCGTCCTCTGGAGCCCTGGCGAAGGAGGAAGCCGCCCGAATAATTTTGGAGTTTCTAATGCTCTATTGAAAACACGTTTTTTTCCCGGACCCCGAAGGGGTCAAAATATAATAGCCGGGGGCGTAAGCCCCCGGAAAGAATGGCTTCTCGTTTTTTCAAGCCCCGAAGGGGCGGCAGAATGTAAGCGGTATTGTAATGCGAAACGACCTCAGAACAGGAATGTTTATCGGCATCGCGCTGGTCTTTGTCGGCTGGGTGCTGTTCGCCCTGTATTCCGAAACGCCTCAGCAGCGCCGGCAAAAACAGCTTGCCGGTGAACCGGCCGTGCCTAAATCCGCGCCAAAACCTTCCGCGTCTGTGCCGGTAACGCAGCCGGAGCCAAAACCGTCCGAACCCGTCCAGACACCGCCTGCCGAACAGCCGAAACCGGCCGAATCAAAACCGGCCCGGCAGAAACCGGCTGCACAAATTCACGTCGTCCAGACCGGCGAAACGCTCAGTTCCATCGCCGGCCTCTACTACGGCAGCCCCGCCGACTGGCAGAAAATCCTCGACGCCAATTCCGATATACTGCAAAACCCCTCGCAAATCCGTCCCGGCATGCGCCTCAAAATCCCGCCCAAATAGTCCGGCGTACAGCACAGCCGCCCCCGGCTGTGAACCCGCCGCGTGTGGCACAGCCGCCCTCGGCTGTGAACCCGCCGACCATCCGCCTTTGTCCTTCTCAACTCCGCACAAATAAACTTCCAAATTCCCTCCCCACGTGACTTATAGTCCGTTGACTCATTTTTTGATTCTGGCATCCTGAACAAAAACAGAAAGGACTGACTATGGAAGAATTTGTAAAACTGACCTTATCTCGTATGGATATCGGGCAGATTCTTGACGGCCTTCACGAAAGAATGTTGGTCTGGCGGGCCACGGAAGAATATATGGAAACCGGCTATCCACAATCATCGGATTGTGTCGAAGAATGTTCCGATGAATCCGAAGCCTGTGCTATCGCCGATTATTACCAATACATCATCGATACAATAAAAAAACAACTCTCAAATCAGAATGAAGAGATTAGGTAAGTTTTACTGAGATTAATCATCAATACAAGGAATGCCACTTTCAATCAAATAGTCGGCAGTTTGATCATAGAATTCCGGTTTCCTTGTAACGTCCTCTACGCTACCTTTGGGTATCCAAATGATCATTCCTTCTCTAGCTCTGGTTAATAGCACCCGATATTTGTTTAAAATAAATTGTTGCGTTTCGCGCTTATTGACAGCTTGCCAATTAGTTCCCGCAAATCGACAATATTTCCAATGATTATTTTCTATCCTAAAATCAGCTTCCCAACATATGCATGTCCAATCCAACTCAAGTCCCTGTACAGCAAATTCTGTGGCTACATCTTCCAGAGCATTTGATGCCCGAACGTCATCGATTGGATTAAGAAACCAGTTTGGAACATCTTCGCTATCCTGAAGAGAATTTTTAACATCGAGACCAAATGCCTTTAGTCTCCTCGCTCCTGAGCTTGCTATTAATCCAATTCTTCTAGTTCCTCGTTGTTTTGAATGCAACCAAAGCCTTGCTTTATCTAAAGATCGTGTCAAATAGACTGGGTACCCATTAAGGTGTTTTTGAATTATTTCTCTTGCTTGAGGAGTTTTTAATTCAAGCAATTGATGTACAAAACTTGATACTTGTTCTGCTCGATAAGACCGTATTGAAACATTGAGATGTAAAGATTCATTTTCTTCAATATAAAGATTTTGTGGTACGGTTTTGAACAGTGTTTGTCCACCTGTGCTGTGATTGCCAGTCTTTAAAAAAGGAGAAACCATTACTCTCCAGTGAAGATATTTTTCAGCAATTGCCCGCCCCCATTCAGACAATCCAGCCTCACCTCGGTTAATTTCTTGGCCTCCACCAATTAGCGCAATAATAACGGCCCAATCTTGGTGTCTATCCATGATATTCAAGATAATTTCTGGTTCTGAATAGGCGACCCCTTCATCTCGAAGTCCGTTATTACGACGACTTCGCCATGAACTTAAATAATCAGCATTCCATGCTCTCTGGGCCTCATCAAAAACAATAATTTTATCAGGAGGTATTTGACTGTCGAAGATATATTTATCACGAAATATATGGACCCCCTGTACAAAAGTGAGAATGTCACGGCGAGCTTCGAGTTTGGTACCTTGCTCACTACGACAGGTATGATCTCTTGCCAATGCCTCCGTTAATACTTTTACCAAAGGACCATTACCTGATAAAAATATCCCTAATTCTCCATCGTGAAGTTTTTGATTGTGTACAATATTCAGGCCCGCCAGCGTTTTACCTGACCCCGGCACACCTGTAATAAAGCATATCAATTTCTGATGGTTTTCCTGTGCCTTTTTTATAGCATCGAGAACTGCAAGTGTTGTTTTGGTTAGATTTTCCGCTCCTGCATGACAACGGCATATTTCTTTGACATTTTGACCTGCATAAAGAGTTTTTGCTGCTTCTATTATAGTCGGTGTTGGTCTATAGTCACTTTGGTCCCACTTTTCTGCATCAATGAAACCAATTGCATATTGAGAAAAGTGCCTAATAGCCCTAATTAAATAAGTAGAAAAATCTTCTCGTCTTGTTTGTAATACTGTTTGAACGTTATCTTCTCGTAGTTGATTGGGTAATTCAGCAGGTTTTACATTCTTAGCAACCAAGACAGGCACTATGATTTTCCCTTCGCTTTTTGCATGAAAATCTCGCAGATCTAAACAGTAATCTTCTAATTGAAGCCGAGCAGCCCTGGTTCCTTCTCCGCTTTTAAATTCCAATGCAAGGATAATATCTTTTGCTAAAATGACAGCGTCCAGCCGTTTCCCTCGTCGTGGAATCGGGTATTCCAAAAGAATATGCCAATTCGCAGCGGTTGCTTCTTTCAGGAGGATTTCTTCAAAACTTTTTTTCAAAAAAGAAATGTCATTTTCCCATACGTGTACAATTTCACTGAAAGGTGACGTGTAATTGGTTAGCCCATGACTTAACGCTCCCAATAATGCCTCTTTGGAGCAGGCAAGAAATTCTTGAAAAGTAGCCCTGTAATAGGCTGACATGGGTCAGTTTTCCTTCAAAAAGAAGGTGAGTTTTTTATTGTATAACCTCGCAAATTGTTTCAATTGAATAATATCCAGTCGGTATTGACCAGCTTCAACTTTGGAGATAAAGGATTGAGTTACACCAAGCTTCTGCGAAACTTCTGTTTGAGAGAGATTGGACTGTTGTCGTGCCTTTTTAAGCTGTACGATAAGAGATTTATATTCCGCAGTATAGATTGTCTTTGAATAATTCATGTATATTAAGATATATCTTGGAATAGAATATTCCAAATTAGAATATATGTAAAACCCGCGACAAAAAAAACATCGCCCAACTCAAAACCCTCGGCTGGCAGGTCTTAATTATCTGGGAGTGCCAACTAAAAACCCCGGCCAAGGTTCAAAAACACCTTCTGTCCTTTCTTTCATTATAATCCGTGAAAATCTGCGTTAATCTGTGGTTTCAAGATTCTGGTCATCTGGGAATGTCAGCTTCGCAACCCCGCCCAAATCTCACACAAACTCCAATCCTTCTTAAACCCTTGATTCCTCCTTTTAATTAGTCCAGCCCTCCCGGTTGCTTGCCCCGCCGTCTCGTCCTGTCGGCTTGTCTCGCCGTAGCCTTGTGCGAAGGCAGAAGTTTTGACGAAGACGGAAGTTTTAACGAAGGCGGGTCCTCAATTTTGCCTTTCTTGTCCGTCATAGCTTTAGCGACGACGGATGATTTTTAACTTTTGCCTTTTGTCTTTGTTCCATCCCTGCATACCTTTTGTCTCTTGCCTTCTCCCTTTTTTCTCTCTGTGACAATCTGTGTTAATCCATGGTTTATACTGCTAATTTCTCAATTCTAAATTCTGCATTCTCAATTCGCAATACGTTTTATCCTCTTGAGTTAAGTTCTTGCACCTCCTCATCCCTGCATACCTGTATATCTACATACCTTTTGTCTCTTGCCTTCTCCCTTTTTTCTCTCTGTGACAATCTGCGTCAATCTGTGGTTTATATTGCTTCGACACAATACCGATTGCACTATCTTGCTTATCTTAAAAATTCCATAAATTTCTAACTTCATTCTCCATGATGACTTACATCTTTTTTGCCCTCGAAAAATCACGAATTTTCGACACCGCCACGCAAGTCCAGCCCATATAGGAGACGCTTATTTTGCGCCTCGTGGTTCTGTCATTCCGGCGAAGGCCGGAATCCAGATTTTCTACGAACTACGAACTAAGAACTATGAACTTTGAAAAAAAGGAGTATGTGTATCATGTTGTCGAAGAACTTGACAGAACAAGAGCCCCGTCATTCCGAACCCCTTGCGGGTGAGGAATCCGCTTATTTCAGCCGTCGGCCCTGCCGACTCCTTAATTTTGATTTTTGCACGTTGATTTTTGATTTCGAAAATGTCTTTCAGACATTTTCGCAGAACGAACCCAATTTTTTCACGACCAAATATGCATTATCAATATCAAAAACGCAGAAATGGAGGCCAAAAAGTTAGACAAAATAACGAAACGAACCCATTAAGCCAATTGTGGATAACTTTGCCTGTAAGGTGAGGCAGGGAAATTGCGAGAAAGCGAAAAACAGCGATGCCGTTCGCAGCCGTTCTAAGAACGGCCTGCCGTTCGTAGCGAAGCGTAGAACGGAGAGGCCGGGTCCGATTACGCTAAAGCTTCGTCGGGTAAAATTCTTTTTCTCAGAGTTGCTTTTCCGGAGGATGTTTTCAGATATTTCTCAAGGCTACGTGCGGTTGCTTCTGATTTCACTGCGACATAAGCTTCCAATGCCACCGGAAGTCGCCATTTAGTTGAAATTTCTTTTCCGCGGGTATGCTCTGCAATTCGCCTTTTCAGGTCGTTGGTTGATCCAACATAATACTCGCCATCGGCCATTTTCAAAATGTATATATACCACATTTTTCAAATTCCAATAGGGACTGAACGGCTGGCCGTTCGCAGCCGTTCTAAGAACGGCCTGCCGTTCGTAGCCGTTCTAAGAACGGCCTGCCGTTCGTAGCCGTTCTAAGAACGGCCTGCCGTTCGTAGCCGTTCTAAGAACGGCCTGCCGTTCGTAGCGAAGCGTAGAACGGAGAGGCCGGGATTCGAACCCGGGGTACGAGTTTATACCCGTACGACGGTTTAGCAAACCGTTGCCTTCAGCCTCTCGGCCACCTCTCCAAAAGAAGTCTTAAAGTCCATACTGTACCGTCCTTGTGGTAAAATTGCAAGCGGTTAGTGTGAGTTTTCAAGACGGCCCTGAGTCTCTTTGATTACAAGGCACAGCGTTGCCCCGGCAGTTTCATATCCCAACACAGTCAAATAGAATACGACTTTGAGACGACTCGAAATCGGCTGAAGATTTACGCTTTTTTTACGCTCAAAGGCCTTTTGATGGATATAAGGGGACGGATGAAAAATTGCAAGTCATTTATTTACAATGGCTTGCAGTACTGGGCGGTACAAGACTCGGACTTGTGACCTCCTGCTTGTAAGATGTAAAGGACATAATAGATCGTTTATAAGTAGTTGAAATTGAACAACTTATAGACACTGTTTTTTACCTATTTTAATAATTAGACAAAAACTACACAAGGGTGAAAGATTACCCAGACTAACACCCCACTTAAAAGTCAGATGAGAAGTGCACTGTGGGAGCACAGAACTGAACAAGAAGTAGAATACTTATATCATTAAATCATTGCCCAAATGAAATAGGCCCTGTCTGACACTGTTCATCTCGATTTATTGCCCACTACGGGAATAGGAAATATGTGGTAAATACGGATATGGAGAATGTTGAGTGGGGAAATGGGGAATTTTCTTGATAGAGGGGATAGGGATTTGGTATTATAGGACGATGCTTTTGAACAGGGACATCTATGGGATTTTACAAGCAAGCGTTCTTTGACATAGGAAGGGAGAATATGATGGTAATGCAATTTATTTTCACATCTATATTTTCCTTCCAATTACGGCTTTAGTTTGTAGCACGGCCGCCCCCGGCTGTGACAAAAAAGTTTTTGAAGGGATAGGATTATGAAAAGTAAAGCAATTCTGTATAGCTTGTTGACTTTATTCGTATATTCGAATAATGCTTTTTCCCTTGTGTTTGAAAATCAAAAGGGAATTGCTGTTTATGATTTTATTGAAGGGTGTGACGACTACGATGTTGATATAGATGGTTCGACCCTTATCCTGGGTGATTGGTTCGATCAGTCGAAAGCCGTTTATTATTTCAATTTGCCCCCTGAAGTTGGGACACATAAGATTAATTATCTAAAAATTACAGTTAACGGCATTGGTGAAATTGATAATATTAAATTTGGAGGTCCAACGGCTGTTAATTATTCCAATATTACAGACACTAAAGTACTCCCTATTTTCAATACCAAAATATCTTTTGTATAAGATAGTAGCTGTAACGAATTATCCCATACTATTTTCATCTTTGTTACCATGCAAGGCTACCGTATTTCGCTAACGTAGCTGCGT
>VGXU01000071.1 GCA_016873215.1 Planctomycetota bacterium | reverse complement strand
CTTTCAGTATCGCAATAATCCGATCTTCTTTGACCCGCTTACCTCGCATAATAAATCTCCTGTTTCATAGAGTTCTATCATGCCGGTACTCCAATTGCAATTGGTACTGTTTTTGGGGGGAAGGTCACCGGTACGCCCTTTTTGTTATCGAAATTAAAAGTCACACAAGTTGAAAAAATCGAAGGCAAAAACCATAGCATTCCTTTAATGGTATCAGTGGATACCACTATGGTATTTTCTAATATCGATGGGACAAAAAAAGTTTATTTAACAAATTTCCATTCTCTGACAAGGATTGATTGGCAGAAGCTGATTAATACTATAAATCAAAATAAACCGAACATTGGGTATCTTATGTCAAGACGATCTTATGAAAATATATCAGATTCCAATTTTGAACCTGGATACGGGTAAGCCGAGGTAAGCCGGGGACGGTGGTGCTGTTGGAGAAGCCCCTTCCATCCTCTATGACAGCCATTATACTTTGACGAAAGGATAGATTCAAGCATGAAGATTTTAATATCACCCCAGATATCTGCGTGTTTCAGCAATCACAGCCGGCGTCAGGATGATTAGAGAAATCAGGTTCGGCACCGCCACAATGACACTCATTAAAGAAGAGATGTATCGTTAAGAAAAAAGGCATTTGACGATAGACAGACTCCCTGTTACAAAGACACTGCTGTCGCATCTTTTCCGAATCAGATTTCCGGAGACTGTCGTGACTTCAAAGGAAAGATTGTATGCTGTTTTGCATGGTCAGCCTTATGACAGACCGGCCCTGACGCCCATCTTTATGGCCTGGGCGGCCCACCATGTCGGCCATTCCTATCGCGATTATTACCTCAACGGAGAAGTATTGGTTAAAGCCCAGTCAGCCGTTGTCAGGGAGTTCGACCTCGACCAGATCAGCGCTATCAGCGATCCCTGGCGCGAAGCCTCGGATTTGGGTATGCAGTTCGATTACCCCGAACAAGGGGTTGGCAAACCGCTGGATTACCTCATCAAATCTCCCTCGGATATTCAAAACCTCAAATCGATTAAAATCGAAGACAGCCATCGGATGCTTCAGCGTGTGCAAAGTGTGCGTGCCATGGCGGCGGCACTCGGCGCTACCCATAGTGTCCTGGGTTGGGTTGAAGGGCCGTTTGCGGAATACACCGATCTCCGCGGTGTCGAGAACGCCATCATAGACCTCCTCGACTCGCCGGAATGGTTTGAAGCTGCCGGCCGGATTCTCCTGCAAAACGCCATCGATTTCGCGACAGCCCAGATACGCGCCGGGGCGGATATGATTGGAATCGGCGACGCAGCCGCCAGTCTGATTGGCCCTGAATTATACGAACGGCATGCCTTGCCGTTGGAAAGGCAATTGATTGACGCCATCCATAAGGCCGGAGGGCATGTCAAACTTCATATTTGCGGAAATATCAACGCCATTCTTCCCTTGATGTCACAAACCGGAGCGGATGTCATTGACATTGACTGGATGGTTCCTCTGGATGAAGCCAGACCCAGGGTGGGTTCGGATGTTGTGCTGTGCGGGAATGTCAATCCCGCCGGAGTGCTCCTGCATGGAACGCCGGAACAGGTAACCCAGGCTGCCCGTGAGTGTCTGAAAAAAGGAGGTTCACGATTTATTTTAATGCCGGGATGCGAAGTGCCGCAAGGTACTCCCATTGAGAATCTTCGCGCTTTCTGTTCAGCGGTTATCTGAGAAAAAGATCAAAACTTTATTAAGGAATAGACCCATGAAACGGACAGATCAAATAAGCAGACGCGACTTTTTAAACGCCGCCGCCGCCGCAACAGCGTTTACGGTCATCCCCCGCCATGTTCTGGGCGGAGCAAATGCATCCGCCCCCGGCCGGAAGCTCAATATCGCCGGCATTGGAATCGGAGGGATGGGATACAGCAATCTAAAGAACATGGAAAGTGAAAACATCGTTGCGCTCTGTGATGTGGATGAGGAGTATGCAGCCAAGGTTTATCAGCAGTATCCGAATGCAAAGCGGTACAGGGACTATCGGATTCTGCTGGAAAAAGAAAAGGGGATTGATGCGGTTCTTATCGCCACTCCCGATCACACACACGCGGTCATCACCATTGCGGCAATGAAGGCGGGTAAACATGTTTATTGTCAAAAACCTCTAACCCAGACTATCACGGAGGCCCGCCGGGTTGCTCAGGTGGCCATTGAGACAGGCGTCGTCACGCAGATGGGCAATCAGGGCCGCAGCAGCGACGATATTCGCAGAATTTGCGAGTGGATTCAGGACGGCGCAATCGGTCCTGTTCGCGAAGTGCATGCCTGGTGCAGCCTGACCTATTACCCGTGGGGACATGCCTGGTGGAGCACGACCCACGCATCAAAACCGAAGGAATCAGTCTCCGTTCCATCTACGTTGGACTGGGACCTTTGGCTGGGTCCAGCATCCAGCCGGCCCTATCATCCCTGTTATCATCCGGCAAAATGGCGGGCATGGTGGGACTTTGGATGCGGGATGATGGGAGACCGCGGTGTCCATACGCTCGATTCCGTTTTTTGGTCATTGAAGCTGGGCTATCCGGAAAGCATCAGCGCCACCTGTACCGATTTAAGCGACGATACCCACCCCGTCGCATCGATTGTGACGTATCAATTCCCCGAAAGGGAAGGAATGCCTGCCGTCAGGGTGAACTGGTATGAGGGATTGGAACCTCCACGGCCAGAAGATCTGGAAGACGGGAGAAGTCTCCCGAGCGAGGGAGGCGCCTTATTCAAAGGGGAACGCGGAACGCTGATGTGCGGCGTTTATGGCGAAAGTCCGCAACTGATTCCCTCCGCCAAAATGAAAGCATATCAAAAACCCAAAGAAAGCATCCCCCGCATTCAGGGAACCCATGAACAGGATTGGATCGATGCCATCAAGCAGGGCAGAAAAGCCTGTTCGGACTTTTCCTATGCAGGACCGCTGACGGAATTTGCACTGCTCGGCAATATTGCCAAAAGAGTGCAATCCAAAATCATCTGGGACGGCAGGGCAATGATAGTAACCAACAACGAAAAAGCCAACCAATATGTTCACAAACAATATCGGGATGGCTGGGTGCTATAGAAGAATATACTATGGACAGCGGGGCTGGTGAAAAACCCCCGCTGTCCACAATTTAATATTCCGCCGCAATTCTACGGGTTTCAACCCGTAGATGGAGTTATCCGCCAAGGGCGGACGGGCAAAGCCCGAAACGGCTATGCCACGGGTTTTAACCCGTGGTTGTTGACTGGCGGATGTTTAATCTTCCTGGCTATATTTTTAAGCATTCCCGAAAAAAGCAATCTATGAATCGGATATAATCCGTGCCAGTACATTCGCCCGGCCAGCCCAAGAGGATCGAAAACGGCTGTTTGATACAAAATTACACCCGCGTCATGAGGACATGCTTCAAACTGCAGCCATGCCCGGCCGGGAAGTTTCATCTCGGCTTTTAGACACAGCAGCCGGCCCGGCTCATACCTCTCCACGCGCCAGAAATCGATTATATCTGCGGCTTTCAAATTTTCGGGATCTGCGGTTGATTTTCGAAAGCCGGGTCCACCGAGTAAACGGTCTATTGCTCTTCTTAAAGTCCACAGCCAATTCGCATAATACCACCCATTTTCGCCGCCGATTTGACGAATCGGTTCAAAGGCAATTTCGGCTGAACATGGCAGATTTCTAGCGTATATATCATAAATTCGCGCCCCTCGCGAAATGTTATAATGTTGTTTTGATTCCGAAGAACTTTCCTTGCATAGTTTCGAAGCTCTAAAGTTTACAAAATCATTTTCCTCTGCATCAAGAGCCTGCTTAATCGCAATCTGAAGACCACAGGGATGCACTGAAAAAACATCCAAGGCGGTATTATCCTGTACCACCGTCGCATTCTTGATGCTTTCGATCAATCTTCTCCCGATTCGAACATATAATGGCGTCACAAATCTCAGCCATAAACTCGACAAGTAAGGCGTGAGTACCGGAACTGGAATCATGAACCTGTGTAAGCCGCGCTGCCGTGCGTACTCCTTCATGATTTCCCGGTAAGAAAACCTTTCCGGACCGCCGATTTCAATAATTTTGCTTTCATTTAAAGGCACCTCGATGGCCTGTATAAGATACATCAGCACATCGTTGATCGAGACAGGTTGCGCCTCTGCCCTCACCCAGCGGGGTGTGACCATAACAGGAAGTTTTTCAACCAACGCACGAATCATTTCAAAAGAAATACTGCCGCTGCCTATGATGATAGAGGCCCGAAATTCGATGCATGGAATGCCGGAGTCCCGCAGTATCCGGCCAACCTCGTGGCGGCTTTTCAGGTGCGGGGAAAGATCTTGACCGGATCCCAGCCCTCCCAAATAAATGATTCGTTTAACCCCGGTTTCTTTGGCGACAGAAATAAAATTGTGTGCCGCGAGATGGTCCTGCTGCACAAAATCTCCTTCGTTCGACATGGAGTGGACCAGGTAAAAAGCGGTATGAACCCCTGTAAGGGCCGGATAAAGGGATGTCCTGTTTAATAAATCACCCCCAACAACTTCTGTTCTGTCTTTCGGACAAAATGGGAGAGTTCCGGGACGACGTATCAAACAGCGAATAGCATAACCTGAAGATTGTAAGGTTTGGACAAGACGACTGCCCACATACCCCGTCACACCGGTCACCAAAATGAGTTTTCCGGTATTATCTGCCTGCATTCAACGTCTGCCTTAGACAATAGAAATCCGTCATCACGATCCATTCGATCGAGCTATTTGAATAAATTTTAACAGACTGTTAAGCAGATAAAGAATGTCAAATTTATAAAGCAATCGGAGCACAAAGGTGCTCACCTTTTTTCGCTGTTCGGCCGCAATTCTGACATCTGAATTGAGCGTCTTGAACCATTGCTTTGTATTCTTGAGGATGACTAAAATGAAAACCCTCATACATCAGATGGCATAAATGATCTGGATGCCCCTGGCTGGTGCAATCTGCATTATGCTTCATTTTTTTTTCGGCCATTTTTCGTCTCCGATAATCAATTCGCCCAATTTATGAACCCTCGATAATTCCGAGCCGTGCTTGTAATTGTCCCAAAAATGCGTAGAATGGCAAGATAAAAGTCCAACGCCATGGTGCATTAAGATTGTTAATATTAAAGATGAAACAGGCAAAGAAAACCTTGATTTGTGGGGGTTCAGGCCAGATTGGTTCGGCCACGGCCCGCTTAACCGTACAAATAATCAGTATCGACGGCGGGCGTTCAACCATTCAGAACAAGTGATAACCTTTAAATACGTGCAGGAAACAGACATGGCGAGTGCGTTTATCATTTTACCCAATCAATTATTCAAGACGCTGCCATCGACCGACTTTGATCAGATTGTTCTGCTTGAGGATCAACGTTTTTTTACTGACTTTCATTTTCACAAAAAGAAACTCGTTTTTCATAGAGCCGGCCTGAAGTATTACCAGTCTCTATTGGAAAAGCAAGGTTATGAAGTTTTATATCTGGATCATCAATCACTGAAAAAATCGGCCGGCCTTGGAAATTGCCTCAAAAAAAACAAGCTCAGGCAAATCGCCCTTTATGATCCGGTTGATTGTCCATTGAAGGACAATTTAGAGAATGAATTTAAAAAAGCAGCGGTTGTGTTCGATTTTATGGACAGTCCGCTGTATTTATGTCAGGAGTCTTATCTCAGGAATTTTTTCAAAAACAAAAAACATTACACCATGAATTCTTTCTATATTTCTCAGCGGAAAAAATTCAACATTTTTGTGGAAAACGGGAAACCTCACGGCGGCAAATGGAGCTTTGACACGGAAAATCGATGCAAATTAAGCAAGGATATACAGGCCCCCGAGTTAGGCCGTCCCGAATCCAACAGGTTTGTCAAAGACGCAAAAACGTATGTTGAAAAATATTTTGTGAAGAACCCGGGAAGTACCGAAGATTTTTTCTATCCAGTGACTCATCTGGATGCTGAACACTGGCTCCAGGATTTTTTACAACACCGGCTTGACTCTTTTGGTCCCTACGAAGATGCGATTTCATCGAACGAAAGTTTTTTATTTCATTCTCTGCTATCTCCCTTACTGAATAGCGGGCTGTTAACTCCTCAACAGGTACTCCAGGGAGTGCTTGAGTATTCCCGGCGACATAAAATTCGATTCAACAGCACGGAAGGCTTCGTCCGTCAACTGATTGGGTGGCGGGAATTCATGCGCGCCGTTTATGTTTTAGAGGGATCCGGGCAAAAGACCTCTAATTTCTGGAATTTTAAACACACGATACCCCAATCCTTTTATGACGGCAGCACCGGCGTCGAGCCGGTTGACACGATTATTCAACGCGTGACAAAAAATGCGTATGCGCATCACATAGAAAGATTGATGATCCTGGGCAATTTTATGCTTTTGTGTGAAATTCATCCCAAGGAAGTGTACCGATGGTTTATGGAATTATTCATCGATGCCTATGAATGGGTTATGGTGCCGAATGTTTTTGGAATGAGTCAATACGCCGATGGCGGCATGATCACAACCAAGCCTTATATAGGTTCATCAAATTATATCAGAAAAATGAGCGACTTTAAAGCCGGCCCCTGGTGCGATATCTGGGACAGCCTCTTTTGGCGTTTCATTCAAAAGCAGAAAAAAGTGTTTGCCGAGAACCCCAGAATGAAAATTATGGCTGTTTGTGCAGATCGGATGCAAAAAGAAAAGATGAACGGATATATAGAAAAAGCAGAAAACTATTTACGAGCATTACATAAGCCCAGAACGTATTGAAAGAGAAAAAGATGAAATTCAGTGAAGGAGAAATAGAGATTGCCGCTGCTGCATCACCCCAGATACCTTCGGGTTTCAGCGACGACGACCGGCGTCAACGCAATCAGTGAAATCAAATTCGGGACTGCCATCAGGGCATTGGCAATATCGGCAAATGTCCATACCATCTCCAATGATGCAAGCGAACCAATCATTACGCATACCACCCATAGATAGCGGTAGAGTCTGACAGCTTTAAGCCCAAACAGATACTCCACCGCGTCTTCGCTGTAATAGGACCAGCCCAAAATCGTGGAAAACACAAAGGTAAAAAGTCCGAATGTCAGTATCCCCGGCCCAAAAGTCGGAATGACCGAAAATGCATATTTTGCCAATTTTACGCCGCCAAGGCCTTTTTCCCAGCCGCCGGAATTGACGACGGTCAATCCCGTTAATTCACACTCAACCAAACACACACTTTTTAACTTTCGCGAACCGGCGATTTGCACATGCCAATGCCTTTGGCTCCAGTCCCAATAAATAAAAGCATAATCCCAAGCGATACGGCACATAGGCCGACAAAAATCATAAAAATCGGTTCGTAGCCGCCGCATCTCTCTCTCATCCACGCCGTAAAAATCGGCCCGGCAATTCCCGCTGCCGACCAGGCTGTCAATACCATGCCTAAAATCGTCGCCACGCGATGTGAACCGAAAATATCGCTGATAAACGCCGGCATCGAGGCAAAACCGCCGCCGTAACAGGTTACAATCAAGAATATAATTGCTGCAAACCCGATCGGATTTTCAACCCGCCCCAGCATAAAGAAACAGGCCGTCTGGATCAGAAAAAACAATCCCCACAGTATCGGCCTTCCAATATGATCTGACAGAGACGACCACCCAATACGTCCCATGCCGTTAAACAGGCCAATCAGTCCTACGAGGGTCGTTGCAGCGGCCGGACTCAGGCCCGCTATTTCCTGCGCCATAGGCGACGCCACAGATAAAAGCGATATCCCGCATGCGATATTGATAAAGAAAACCGACCACAGGAAATAAAACCGCCAGTCTGTCAGCAGCGTGGCTGCCGAAAAATTAGCGGCGTCTTTTCGGACAGTTGTATATCCTTCGGGCATCGCAAGATACTGGGAACAGCCCGAAATCATCACAAAATACACCGCACCAAGACAGTAAAACACCGCTGGAATTCCCCAATGGCTCATAATAAACTGCATCAACGGCCCGCAAATCAGCGATGCAAAACCAAATCCCATAATTGCAAGGCCTGTTGCAAGGCCCTTTTTTTCAGCAAACCACTGTATCAATGCCGAGATGGGTGCAATATAGCCAATGCCGATACCTGTGCCGCCAAGAACACCATAGCCCGCATACAGCAGCCATAAACTCTTGCAGTGGCACCCAAACCCGGCCGTCACAAGACCCGCGCCAAACAGGATCGCTGATATCGTTCCCGATTTCCGCGGCCCATATCGTTCTACAAAACGTCCCAGAAATGCCGCAGAGAATCCCAGGCAGAATATCGCTATACTGAATGTCAGCGAAACCTGTTTGAGCGTCCATCCATACTCGGCAATCATCGGCTTGGAAACCACGCTCCATGCGTACACGGACCCAATGGAAATATGAATCCCAACGGCACTTGCCGCGATCAGCCAGCGATTTTTCATACAATACTCTTTATAAAGGATAAATAGAGACAGCGTGGGGGTAGAAAAAGCCCCCTGAATTTTCTATAATAGTCATCATACCTTGACGAAGGAATAGATTCAAGCATAAAGGTTTTGTATATTACCCCAGATACCTTCGGGTTTCGGCGACGACGACCGGCGTCAACGCAATCAGTGAAATCAAATTCGGGACTGCCATCAGGGCATTGGCAATATCGGCAAATGTCCATACCATCTCCAATGATGCAAGCGAACCAATCATTACGCATACCACCCAGAGATAGCGGTAGGGTCTGACAGCTTTAAGCCCAAACAGATACTCCACCGCTTCTTCGCCGTAATAGGACCAGCCCAAAATCGTGGAAAACACAAAGGTAAAAAGTCCGAATGTCAGTATCCCCGGCCCAAAAGTCGGAATGACCGAAAATGCATATTTTGCCAATTCCACGCCGCCCAGGCCTTTTTGCCAGCCGCCTGAATTGACGACGGTCAATCCCGTTAATGCACACACAACGACCGTATCCCAGAATGTTCCCGTGGATGAAATAAGTCCCTGACGCGCCGGTTCTTTGGTTTGCGCGGCGGCGGCGACAATCGGCGCACTGCCGAGGCCGGATTCATTGGAAAACAGTCCTCGTGCGATGCCGTACCGTATCGCCTCTTTCATCCCGGCCCCCATAAAACCTCCGACGGCGGCCTGGCCGGTAAAAGCCGAACTAAAAATCAATGAAATGGTATTCGGGATAGTTTCATAACACCAGCCGAGAATAACGAGGCATCCTAAAATATATGAAATCGCCATAACCGGCACAAGCACTTCGCACACTTTGGCGATGGACCTGATGCCGCCGAGAATGACCATCGCGGTAATGACCGTCATTACCGCGCCGCTGAGCCACGGGGAGATATGAAGCGTGTCTTTGAGCAGCAATGCCGCCGAGTTGGCCTGTACCATATTGCCTAT
This sequence comes from Planctomycetota bacterium, assembly GCA_016873215.1. Classification (GTDB taxonomy): domain Bacteria; phylum Planctomycetota; class Phycisphaerae; order Sedimentisphaerales; family Anaerohalosphaeraceae; genus Anaeroglomus. The sequence goes on along the minus strand of VGXU01000071.1, from coordinate 810 downwards.
CCCGAACGCGGCAATGGCGGTAAACACAGCGAATACCACGCCGAGCCATTTGGCATTCATGCCGTACTGGAGTACATACATCGGTCCGCCCGCCATGGAACCGTCTTTGGCGGTGATCCGGTATTTGACGGACAATACGGCCTCCGCGAATTTGGTAGAGATACCGAATATGCCGGTCAGCCACATCCATAAAACCGCTCCGGGACCGCCGGCGGCGATGGCGGCCGAGACGCCGACGATATTTCCCGTCCCGATGGTTGCCGCCAGCGCGGTGACTAAGGCGCCGAAATTGCTGATATCGCCGGCGCCGCCTTCCGGGCGTGAAAAGGAAAGCCGGATTGCCTTGAAAATGTATCGCTGCATAAATTTCAGACGGATAGTCAGGTAGAGATGCGTTCCGAAAAGAAGGATTAAAAGGGGCGGCCCCCATACGAAGTCGCAGATTGCCTTGAGAACATTTTCAATTGTTTGCAATGTTGTCACTCCTGAAAAGAGACAGCGTACAGGCCTTCCCTTTATGTTTTTGCGGTCATTACAACTGCTTGCACGACGGTCGGTATATTATCTGATTGGCCCGGCAAATGGAATTGGAAAAAGGTATTTGCTGTGTTTTCGTCACCACAAAAAATCGGCTCGCTTGCGTTTGCCGCTGCTGTATTACCCAAACGGAAGCCCCCAGCGCAAGAGGATTTTGCGCATGGCGAGATAAGTTGTTGCGCTAAAAAGAGTTCGCGTTCATAATACTCCTGTCAATCTGCAAAAAGAAAGGAGATGATTATGGAACGCGAACTATGGAAAAAAGTATATCGC
>VGXU01000070.1 GCA_016873215.1 Planctomycetota bacterium | reverse complement strand
CCCCTTGGGATTGCTTCCATACTGGTCGGCTGGGGGATCACCTGGGCCAACCAGAATGCTAAGATTGCCGAAAACCGAACCAGCATTGAACTGCTCAACAAGCGGATAGAGACAGTCTCCGGACAGGCCGCTGACAGTGAAAAGGTGATTATTCGAATCGAGACAAAAGTCGAATATATCATGAAGGCCGTCGATGAAATCAAGGCGGAAATGAAAAACAAAAAGCCGAGATAAAAAATTTTGTGAATTGTAACTTTCCTTGTAACTTTGAGCTTTATTCTGCGAAACAACGTGATATGATATGAATATTCAAGAGCGTATAAGCAGTTACAACAACAAAAGTTACATGATATAAGTTAAGATGGCACAAGGAATTACAATGGCACCGACTCGCCTCATAATCCCTTGGTCGTAGGTTCGAATCCTACAGGGCCCAGTTTTATACAGCATTGTAAATAAATCACTTACAAAATTTCTTTTGGTGATTTTTCAAACCCTGTAGGCCATTGTAACTTTCTTATTAAAACTGCCTCAGGAAACCAAACCGGTCGCCCGCCCGCTCGTTCCCCTCGGCTCAGAATTCGCCACAACTGATTACTCCGCAGCCCTCGAACTGGCTCGCAATCTCTAACATCAGGCGATCTTCAATAACCAGAACGCCAGGGCAACTGCTGATGTGACCAACATTGCCGCCCTGTGAACGTGTCCCCAAAAACTGCACGCACGGAAGACGAATCGACAATGGCACGAGAGAAATCTATTTGGTCGGCTTGGTGCAGTTTGTTCAGCAGCGTGCGATGTATTTCGTCCCATACACCGGCTTTTTGCCAGTCTCGCAATCTTCTCCAGCAGGTCATTCCGGAACCGCACCCTATTTCTTTGGGCAGGTCCTCCCATCCAATACCAGTTTTGAGAATGAATAAGATTCCGGTTAGCGTATCTCTGTCGGAAACCGGCTTTCGGCCAGGATATCTGAACCTTCGTTTCTTCTTTGGCAGTATTGGTTCTATGATTTCCCATAATCTGTCATCAAGTATAGGTTTTGCCATGAGTAACCTCCATGTATTTGGGCTACTCATGTTATCGGATATAAACGTTAGTTTTCTTTCATTTTGTTAGAGGCTCTAAATTAATATTTTCTTTGAATCCTTTTTGACTTTGTTCATCCGAATCGTTGTCCACAAAATGTTATGATTCTGAAATTAAAGTCTCGTATCGAATTTTTTTCCAACGCCTTTTTCCATTAACGTTTTAAGTTCATTCAGATGATTTTCATAAACTCCACGAGGTGTTGTATCGTACTTTTGCAGATTGAGGCTGCCATTCCTACAATTTCACCCATCATGCCGGTAGTAGGTTGAACACGGACCGCTCCGAGTGCGTATTTGGTTACACTGATATCGCGGCCTGCCATAAAGAGATTTGGAATATTACGTGAATAAAGACAGCGATAGGGAATCCAATAAGGACGAGGGCTGTATCGCGTATTTTCACCCATCGGTGCATCAGCAATAAAGGGGTCCAGAGTAAATCCTTCTTTGTCTGCAACTCTATCCGTAAACCATGGATTAGGAATATGTACGTCTAAATTCCAACTTGCGGGTACACAGCCATCAGGATATGCTTTACTGCTCTTCATATCCTGCACCGTCAGTATAACGTCACCGAGCAATCTGCGGGATTCACGCAGGCCTGAAATATATGCCGCTGAGGCTATCTTGTAATTTTCATAATCTTTATCGATGTTTTTAACGCAATCCCACGCACCGTACATGGCACGAAAGTTCGTATCGCGAATATGCTCACCTTCTTTAAAAGGATCATGTTCGAATCCGCTTTCCCAGTACCAAGCTCCAAAATCTCTGAAACGCCAATTCGGACATTCCCACTTGCCGCGCCTGCCCGGAAAGGGTTTTTCCGTCAGGTCAATGGCCCACGGACAGCGGGAGAAAGGCGAAGATTTGCCGGTATCTGTAATTGACCAAAGATTCGTGCTGCCCATGCGAACCGGAGACATATCAAAATCTGCACCTGCCAAAAATCCAACAGTGCCATCCCCGGTACAATCCGCAAACCATCTGCCTTTGAAAGTTAAACGCTTTGAGTTTATGATATTTTGAGCACTAACTTCCGTAATTTGCCCCATAGTATTAGTTTTAGCTGCATTGACATGGTAATTCAAGAATACATCAACTTTTGCTTCCTTAAGCTTCTTCAGTTGATATGCCTGTGCTTCCTCTGGAGTTGAAAATCGATATTTTCTTTCTGTGCCGCCATAACTCCATGAAATTTCCTTCGTCAGCAGGCCAACGTTTGGGTACGGCTTAAAGCAAAGGTTTCCGACGAGCCCAACTCTGGCTTCCGAGCTGCTGTTGCCGCCCAAAACGGGACGATTATGGATTAACGCTACGTTTAGTCCCAATTCACTGGCGGAAATCGCCGTTGTCATCCCCGCTATACCTGCGCCAACGACAACCAGGTCATACTCGCCAGCTAATTCAGGCGTTTCGGATATTCCAAGTAATTCTCTGCGCCAAGTGGCTGGGGCATCGTCTTGTGGAATATTATCTATGTCAGCAGATAATAGAATCGCATCACATCGACCTTCAAATCCGGTAAGATCATGAAGTCTGAGTTCAACCGTGTCTTGTCGAATCTCAACAACGCCGCCATCCTGCCAATGCCATTTTACTCCTTCAATACCAAAAATCGTCTTAACAGCTTTACCATCTATCATAACCTGAAATTTGCCCGGAGCTCCCGGTGCTTTCCATTGGGCCACCCAGTCACGGGTACGAACCCAAACCCTGTATTTGCCTTTCGACGGGAGCTGAACGGTTGTCTTAGCATCCTTCACCGGTTCGCCAAGCCCATGAGCCAGCAAAAAAGGCGACCCCATCTGATCCATAAATTGCTGATCATTGACCCAGCCGCCAGTGTCTTGAAAGCTTTCCGCCTCTATGAGAACAGCTTCAGCCGACATTGAATAAGAAAATAGTATTATCAGTGATAACAGAATAGTGGTGCGAATAAATAGTTTCTTTGGATTTTTTTTGACTTTGTTCATGGAAATCATTTTCCCATTTATTCAAGTGCCAGCGTAATCTTTCCAATCCGATAGCGGTGCTGGCCATCGTCATCCGGCAACGGCAAAGCGATCTTGGGAGTTCCGTCACGTTCACCGACCGAGATATATACATCAACCGTTCCGGGATCTGTTGTCGGAGCGATACGCCCCGCAGTGAATGTACTTTCGTGTTTCAATGACGGTGCATTCCCGGCAGGTCCAACCTTAAGTTGCCGCATGTTCAGGCTTTCATCGGACAGGACTGAAACAATGCCTCCCTCCACATCTTTGAGGGTCAGCGCCGGATAACCACCGGGATAACAAGGCGCCACACCTTTATTGACCCAGGTCCATTGAACCTTAAACGGCTTAGCAACAAAAACACTTTTGGGCCAGCTTACTTCAACCGGCATCAGTCGATAGCCCATTCTCATGTTTATTTTATCGATGGTCTCTCTGTTTTCATTCAGCAGAATACGCGGCCACCAGTGGATGGACATATAGCTGGCATGATAGTCCTCAATCGATTTTATGAACAGATTGGCGTCCCAGGCCTTGTGCGCCACCGAAATACCGTAATGCTGATGCTCCAGAATTACCGGCAGCGTCGGCCAGAATGCCTGGGCCATTTCGCTATGATACCAGGAATTGGGCGGCGGCTGGACCATGATGCTGTCATCACGAATCGTCACTCCTTTACTCAAAGCATAGTCCGTGATGGGAAATTGTTTGCCCGGCTTGTTATGTCCGGCGAAATCATCACTAATACAAAGTAAAGTCTTATTGAAGTGCTTCAGATGCAGGTCAATGTGCTGCTTCTGTACCTCGATTTTATCCTGTTTACTGCTTCCATAAGTATGCCCCTCACCCCAGAGACCAAAGGTTCCCACATCGATAAAATCAACGTGAGGATTGCCATCATAGCGAGCGGCGGCGGCAGCCAAAAACGTATCCAGTTTTTTCAAAAATACGGGGTCATCAAAAAAAGGGTCCCAATAATCACCATCAGGGTCGGGCCCCTTGCCAGTGTTATAGTATGTCCCTTTTGCGCCGGCCTCCTCAACCCACTTGGGAGTGGCATAACGCATCCAGTTTTCTGAACAGGTAAATCGAAAAGCAACTCGTTTTCCCCTGGCAATCCATCGCTGCGCCGGGGTATCCAGTAATGCCCAGTTATAGTTGCCCTCTTCGGGTTCAAGATAAGCCCAGGGAACACGCAGATAGACAACGGATAAGCCCGGAAAATCATCCAGCGTGTCCGAGGGGGCAAGTTTTGATCCATAGTTACTTGTAAGATTGGAGTAAAAATGCATGGTCCATCCCATGCCGGGATTGACCAGGGCCTGATCCGTATCCTGCGGATGAACCGTATATCGATTCGCGGCACATGCCGAAAAACTTACCGATAGAAGTACAATCGCAACTGTAAATACTTTTTTCATCATCGAATTCCTTTTATATCGTTTCATATCTGTCTCCAATAGATGTAACATATCGGCATTTCTGATATTCATATTTCAATTTTCAATTCAATCTTTGTCCCGTGCTATTAATTTTGCTGTCAATATTCTTTTGCGATTTCTGTCGTTACTCCATCGAATCCGCTCTTGAACTAATTTTCAGTAAATAATACTGCTTCTGGATGGAATTGTATATAGCCAATTAATTCCCTCATGCAGTTTCAACGGGAATGGCGCGAATCTCTTGAATCAGCATTTTTACTTTGCCTCGAACGTCCACTGACCTTCTTTGACCGAATACCTGATCCACTGCATATCTTCTCCCAAATAACTATCTGAAGATGCTTTGCCGTAGCGGTACACAGTCTTGCCATTGATTTGGATCATGGATGGATTTACGTTTTTGGGAATTCCAACTTCCGCAACCGTATCGGCAGGCACAAACAGTTCCATCTTAAAGGATGGAGCTTTTTGAATCTTAAGTTGGATATCACCATACCGGGTCGGTACGACGGCCTCGATCTCTTTCAGATCCGCCATTTGCGGCAAAACAGCAAACTTTCTGAAACCGGGTTGGGTGGGAGCCACGCCTGCGCCGTATTGACTCAGAACCGTCAGCGGACCGCCGGACCAGGCATGGTTGTAGGTACCGCCGCCGTAGCCTTTTTTACCGATGCCCCAGCCTTCCAACAGCGTGCTGATCGGGCTGTCCAACTGCTCGGCCCAGCGTTCTTTCATCCGTGCGATCGCCTCCTGAGGAGCGTCCATCAGGTACAGGGATTCAAGAACATACTTTTCCATATAAGGACTGGCGTAATACTGGGTTTTGAGCACTTCGCGGATAGCTGGGTAGGTCGCCGGGTCCGCCAGGCCGGCGACGACTGCCATGGCGTTGGCGCGGTCATCGGTCTGACCCTCGCAGCCTGGACTGCGGTATTTGTCGCCCTGCCAGAAAGTCTTGTTGAAGTTGTCTTTGATGGAATCCATTGTTGCCCGGTAGCCCGGAATATCCGCCCGGTTACCAGAAAGCCTGGCCATCTCAACGGCTCCCTTCATCGCCAAGTAAAGCCAGGCATTCTCCAGAACCGGCACATCCTTGTTGTCGCCCCAGTCCATCCAATCCCAGTCGCCCTGGCGGTGGATGCACAGGCCGTCGTTACCGAGTTTCCACAGGCTCAGATAATCCCGCACATGGGGATACACATCCACGATGGTCTGCTTGTCGCCGGTGTACCAATAGTATGTCCAAAAGCCGTACCATCCAACGGAGGCGAGCATCTGGCAGGGCAGCTCCTTGTTCCACGTACCATCATTTACCTTCCGGTCCAGGTTGTCCGGCCCCGGCACCCCTGCCGGCACGGGCGAATAAAGAACTTTGTCCTTGCGCTGCCAGCGGGCCAGCTCATAGATGCCCTTCTTTGCCAGCAACGGTCCCTTTCGGACGTCAAAGACGTAGAAGGCCTCGCCCATCTCGTTTACCATATCGCCCCACCACTGGGCGCGTTCCCGGTCCGGACAATCCATGTACGTATCCCGCATCGTCACATATAAGGTCCGCCTGGACTTCTCCCAGAGGATGTTAAGCTTTTCATCGCTGCATTTAAAACGACCCGCAAAATCAGCGTTATAGCCGGTCTGGCGGTACTGGACAGCGATGACTTCCACATTCTGCGGCATGGTGTACCGCATGTCGTGCCCATTCATCCAGCCCAGCGACTCGAACTCCTGAATCCCGTCACGTGTGATATATTCCGCCCGAACGTTCGGTTTTCCGCCGCCGAGATAGTTATCCGTCCGGATATCGATCTTGCACCCCGCCGGAGCTTTGACCTTGAGATAGGGTGTCACGTGGCAATTGTACGGCAGTTTGCCGATTACCAACCTGGTTCCATCTGTATTAACCTTTTCCTCGACGCTCTCGTAATAAGTCAGGCCAATGTTCTTCCACTGCAAGATGGGACGCTTTTCCAGTCGGTTCCAGGGACTCACAGGCGGCTTGCCGAATTCAGCGGCAGCCTGCCAGGCGGAGTCGTCAAAATCAGGCTCCTGCCACCCGGCCATATCCAGCCGGGCATCAAAATGGATGTTGGCCTCGGAGAGACGAAAGTTTGGGTGCGGCTCCTCCGTCGCCCCGTAGGCCGGGTGAAGCCTGACTTTCCAAGCGATGTCGCTGACCAGTATTTTACGATTGATATCCGCTTGAAACAACAAGCCCGCCCGGCCGCTGCTGTTATGGGAAAAACCATGCTTGCCCCAGTACCATACCAGCACGGCGAGGGTATTATGGCCCTTCCTGAGATAGGGCGACAGGTCCACTTCATCATAGTAGGTGTCCTGCGGCGTGGGGCCTCGCTTGAGCTGGCCCTCGAAGACAGCCAATTGACCGTTGACCCAGAGCCAATACTTGCTGTCACAGGCAATCCTGGCTATCGCGCTTTGCGGGGTTTTATCCAGTTGTACTACTTTACGAAAACAATACCAGGTATTCGGCCGGCTGTCGCCTTCCAGGCCGATCCATTGGGCCTTCCAATTGGATCCTGCTTTTGCTGTCATAGCAGTCATGAGTACAACAACCGCCAAAATGGTGAAAACCTGGCGTGCGAGATACCAGGTTTTTTCCATCCCCATCACAATTCTTTTCATCTTTCTGTATTCCCTGTTACTGTTGTTCACCAATTCAGTTTGTTTGGCGATCTGCATCTTTACCCCTATATCGTCAGTCAAAAAGTCTATTAGAAGTCTACTTGCCTTCGGCGGCCCACAACTTCATCTGCTTGATATTAGCCTCGACCTGATCGGCGTACTCCAGTTTGCCTGATCGCCTCTGGTCGTCGATATAGACCCGCATGTCGCTGTCATACATGGCCTCCGACTCCATAAAACGGCCCCGATCATCCGTCTCGATAATCCAGTTGGCCAGGATGCAGCGCATCTCTCGCAGAATTATCTGGCACTTTGGCTCGGCGGCGAGGTTACGCACCTCCCACCGGTCCGCACTCAGGTCATAAAGCTCTTCCTCCGGCCGGGTCGAGGCCAAGTGAAGAGATTGAACCGCGTTAAGCTTGCCCGCCTTGTACATCTGCCGCAAATCCTTCATGAATTTATAAGCGTCCTTGTAGGCGCAGGGCTGCAGATAAGGCCGTTTTGGATAAAAATTGCGGATATATTTGTAATTGCCCTTGCGAACGCTGCGAATGCGGTCCACCGTCTCATCACAGCGGTCCCGGGCCGACACTCCGTACTCCCGCGGTTGGGCCTGCGGTCCAAACAGGGGGCGGGCCTGCATATAAGACGGGATATCAATCCCTGCGAAATAAAGAGATGTTGCCGCCATGTCAATGTGGACGATTAATTCATTTCGAACTGTGCCGGCTTTGATCCGTCCCGGAGCCCACACAACAAGCGGTATTTTGGCTCCCTCATCATAAAGAAACTGCTTGCCGCGGGCCTGACTGATGCCGTGGTCGGTTATGAAGAAAATAATAGTGTTGTCGAGCAGATTTTCTTTTTTCAGCCGATCCAGGACTTGGCCGACTTCTTTATCGGTGTACTGGACACTGTTGAGATACTCCGCCCAATCCTGCCGGAATACCACATCGTCCGGGTAGTATGGCGGCACCGTCACTTCGTCCACCGTCACCAGACGGTCCAGGCCGGTCTTGACCTCCTCGTACCACCTGGGCACATTTCGCAGCTTGCCACCGCGCAGCTGGACCTGGGCAAAGAACGGCTGGCCCGGCTTGCGCCCCGACCAGTCGGGGCCATCGTAAATTGCCCTGTTATCGAATTCAAAGTTGTAGTCGGTCTTGCCATAATCCTTGAATTTCTCATTTGTGTTGCAGGTGTAGTACCCGGCCTTCTGAAACAGCTCCGGAACCAGTTTTATCTGTGGCGGCAGATTATGCTTGACCGTCCCGCTGGAACTGCGGTGATTGTGGGCACCGATGGTTGTCTGGTACATTCCCGTAATCAGGGCCGACCGGCTGGCCGAGCAGACGGGGCCCGTAACGTACGCATTGGTAAAGACCGCTCCTTCCCGCGATAATCTATCAACACAGGGTGTTTGAACCAGTGATTGGCCTTGATAGCTGAAATCACAGGATATGTCCTCGGCGATGATCCAGACGATATTAGGCCGTTCAGACAAAGAGCCGGTACGGCCAAAAGAATTCTGCAGCAGTAGAGATAAGCCGGAAATACCGGTCCATTTGATAAACTCACGTCGGGTCTTTACAGTATCGCTTATCATGGTAACAGCTCCACTTCATTTTTGATTTTTCCGCTTTAGGTTCGCTTTAGCACATCCTGTTCAAGAGGTGAATGAATCTGGGTTGAATCGATTTTAATCACGCAATCAAATTCGTGTGAAAGCGGCCAAGACTGCTAATTCGCCATTTTCCATAAAATCTGCCGGGCATAAGAGTCCGCCGAATAGTTCCAGTCAATCACGTCGGTGATCGGACGCAGGATCACGTCGGCGCCCTTCACCTGGGCACACTGTTTCTGGACATCCCAAGTGAATTGCACTCGTCCTGGCAGCAGTTGCTCCTTCTTGCTCTTGGGGGCCTCGGCCGCCAGGAGTAGCGGCCCATAGTATATCTTCTCGTATTCGGCGACCGTGTTTCGGTTATACATCGGGGCCAGATAGGGCTGCTGGTCAAATGTATAGACCAGGATATCGCCGGAGCGGAGGCGGCCCTTAAAAACGACAAAACCGCCGTGCTCGGCGGCTTCCTGGCTCTTACCGTTAAACGTGACTGCCGCCGAGCCTGCCCAGGACGGCTTGAAAAAGGAAACGGCCGTGCCGTGTGCTGGGCTTTTGATGACCTTGCAGGTCACCTTGCCTTCATAGGGATAACCCGTCTGCACCTTAAAGAGGCCCCGGTTGAACTCAACCTGTCCGTCATTGAAGAATGGCAGCATCAGCGTACTGCCGGTCTGCATATAGCTGTACTCCGCCGCCCTGACCAGGCCCTCTGAGCCGCGCATCGTGCAGCACCACCATGCTTCCGCAGCCTGCATTTTCAAAAACGCATCCGTACTGCCTGAGCAATACTCTAAACCAAAACCGCCGTTTGCACGCTGCGCATGGCAGATGCCATTGTAATATATCTTATGCGCTTCTTCCAGGTATTCGGTCTTGCCGGTTGCTTGCCAAAGCTGCACAGCAACCATGAATGCATCCACAAAAGCGCAGGGCTCTGTGTGGGTCGGCCGGCCAAACCAATTATAGTTCATGTGGTTTTCCGTAGATGCCTCGGTAACATACAATTTAAAACGCTTTTCAGATTCGGCAATCAAGTCCGCCCGCCCGGTCAACCCGGCATAGCGAATCAGCCCCCGCAGCGCCGTCAGAGTCGCATGCGTCTGGGCGTTGATGGCGGCCAGATCGATCTCCAGAAACCGATCCACCATCTCATCGATAATCGGATACAAATCCTTGCGGCCCAGTACCTCTGCGGCCTGAATAACTCCATCCATAAAAATGAAATCACAGCCGATATCCGAGGACAGCCGCCAGATGCCCTGCTCGGCTATAACCGTCCCCGAGTAGCCCCCCTGTTCTTTATCACGCTGATTCGGATCGATGGGATAGACCCGATGCTTGCCCCGGGTCGGCAAGACCAAGTTGTTTACCACGTCCTCGATCATCTTCTTGGTTTTTGGATCTTTCGTGTCAAGGTAGTATTCACACAGCCCCCGCAGATACCAGCCATGGCCGGAGAGCTGCTGCTGATCAGCGACAATCAATCTTGCCTTCCGGCGACAGATAAAAGTTCCGGATATTAGTCAGAGACAATAAACTATCTGAATTTCCTTAAGTTAGGAGAAAA
>VGXU01000069.1 GCA_016873215.1 Planctomycetota bacterium | reverse complement strand
GGTAGTAACAAAGTAGTCAAAATTGACATGAATGGGAATAAAACTGACTTCTGTTCACTCAACGGCGTTGAGGCAATTGAATATGACAGGACGGGGCAATATGGCAATAAATTATACGTCGGCACGTCAGCCCAAGACAGGATTTATTCACTTTCCACAACAGGAACCTCAACGATTTTCAGCAATAGTTTCTACAATCTTAGCGGATCTATTCAGGGGATTGGTTTTGCAAATTCCGTGGCATATAATTATGGAATGATCGTAGGGACATGGTACCCTTACAATCCTGACAAAAGCGGGATATTCAAAATCTTTCCTAACGGAACTTCTATCGCTCGGGGTGGTTCCAATTTAACAGATTTAGTCAGTGGTTTTTGTGTTGATTTTGATGACATAGGATTGTTCGACAACAATTTGTTTGCCAGAATTACGGAAAATGGAGGAGCCGATGGGGGTATTTACCGAATTTCTCCGGACGGTATTGCCTCTCTTTTTATTGCGGGAAATACGAGTTTAATGCCGTTTACCTTCGGTCAAGATGGGGCGATGTACCTGTACGATTGGACATCTCAGGCCGCTGGTATTTATAAAATTTCCGCGATCCCCGAACCGGCCACCATGTTTCTTTTAGGGTTGGGGTTGCTCGGTTTGCGCCGCCGTAAATAATTTATACTTCTCATAAGGATAAGGCACAGTCTTAAACCTGTGCCTTTTTTTATACCATAAACAACAATTTTGGTTTATAATTCGAAGGCTGGTTTAAAGGAACAGCGCGCAGGCCGTGATTTCTGCTTATTTTAACTACGGGTAGTGCCCGAATGGACGAGAAGAAAAATATCGCTTTTAACTTCGGTGAAAATTGGCAGTCATTTTCCCAAAATTCACTGGATACGGATAAATTCAAGGCCGCCGTAGAATCGTTACGGTATCTTATTGGACCAGACAATATTAAAGACCGCTCTTTTTTGGATATTGGATGCGGTAGCGGGATATTCGCTATAGCCGCTTCGCTGTTGGAAGCAAAGAAAGTAATCGGTATTGATATCTCTAAAGAAAGCGTTGCGGCATCGATGGCGAACAAGGACAAATTTGCTCCGCAAAACGACATATCCTTTTTTCATACGTCGATATTCGATGACGATATATTTACGTTTGGTACGTTTGATATTGTCTATTCGTGGGGCGTTTTACATCACACCGGCGATATGGATAGCGCTATCGACAGAGCTTTGCGGTGTGTCGCTGCCGGCGGTCTTTTTGTGATCGCTATTTATAACAAACACCGGTCGAGCGGTGCGTGGAAACAAATCAAGCGGCTTTATAATGCCATGCCGAAACCGATTCAGCGGCTTATGATATGGTTTTTTTATATGGTTATTGCATTGGCCAAGCTGATCGTAACACGGAAAAATCCTTTCGTGAAGAAAAAAAGAGGGATGAGTTTTTATCATGATGTTGTAGACTGGGTTGGCGGCTATCCATACGAGTACGCCGACAAAGAGGATGTTGTCAACAAGATGAAGAAAAGCGGATTTACGTGCGTCAAATTTGTTAAACCTGCGGTGCCTACGGGCTGTAATGAGTTTGTGTTTTTGAAAGACGGAGTATCACCGGCCCCATGACTGTTCCATTGCCAATACATATTTGCTTTGTTGCCCCCAAGGCGTATCCGCTTTTCAATCCGGTCTGCAAGGGTGTTATTGGCGGTGCGGAGGTCGATTTATACCTGCTGGCCGTCGAACTGGCCAAAGACCCCGCATTTCAGGTCAGTTTCATTGTCGCCGATTACGGGCAACCGCAAAAAGAGACAATCGACAATATCACCGTCTTCAAAAGCCTGACCTTTCGTGAAAATCAGTTATCCGGAGCGAGGAAAATCTGGCGGGCAATGAAAAAGGCCAATGCGGATATTTACGTTCAGGAGGCGGTTTCATGGGGAACTTTCCTTGTTTTTTTATTCTGCCGGATTCACGGGGAAAAATTTGTATACCGAACGGCACATTCCCGAGAGACAGATGGAACTTATGTGAGTAAGCGTCTGTTTTTGGGACGGTTATTTCTATGGGCTTTACGAAAAACAGATCATCTTGTCACGCAAAACCATTCAGACAAGGTAAAATTAAAAACTAATTTTGGTATAGAGTCTGAAGTTCTCCCCAATACGATACGATGTGATCATGATTTCTCTGGGGATCGTAAGTATGTTTTATGGGTTGCTCGGAGTTCCAGGTTTAAACATCCAGAGCATCTCCTGACTCTTGCGTCTTACTTCCCTGCGGAAACGTTTATAATGATTTGTCCAAAGGCAACTGAGGACAACCAATACGAACAACTTCAACGCAAAGCATCCGCTATTCCGAATGTCCGATTTATTCCACAGGTAAATTATATAGAAATTGACAAGTATTTTTCTCAAGCAAAAGTATTCGTTAGTACCAGCGATTCCGAAGGCTTTCCCAACACGTTTGTCCAGGCGGCGGCTGCCGCAACGGCCATCCTGTCGTATGCTGTCAACCCCGATGACTTCCTGACCCGCTATAACTGCGGCCTCGCCTGCGGCGCCGATATGGAAAAACTCAAACAGGGACTGGCGTTTCTGCTGGAACACAGCCGTTATCTCGAACTCGGTCAAAACGGCCGAAAATACGCCGAACAGACGCATGACATTACAAAAATCATCGAACAATACAAAACAATTTTTCGCAGCCTGGTCAGCAAGGAAACATAACAGCCATGCAAACGACGTCACAAACCATTGTGGATAGTCCTCATCGGTCCCTTCGGGTCTGTTTTATTTCGCTTTCTGCATATCCTCTGTTTAATCCGGATATACAGGCGGTGTTCGGCGGGGCGGAGGTGGATTTATATCTGCTGGCGACAGAATTAGCGGCTGATCCGCGCTTTGATGTGCGGTTTGTCGTCGGTGACTACGGCCAGCCGCCCATCGAACAGCGGCAGAACGTCATGCTGATTAAAAGTCTGGATGTCCGCCGCAGTTATTTTTTTAATGTCCGTAAAATCTGGAAAGCCCTTCGCCAGGCGGATGCCGATATTTATGTACAGGAAGCATGCTCGCTCTTGACAACAACAATCGCTTTGTTCTGCAAGCTCCGCCACAGACGGTTTGTTTATCGCACGGCCAGTAATAACGAAACCAATGGAACTTATTTTCGCCGGCATCCGTTTCGCGGATGGCTGGTTCGTTGGGCCTTTCGTGCCGCCGACACACGCATCGTTCAAAATCAGGAAGACCAGCGCCGATTTTCCAATATCGGATTAGAATCGACCATGATCCGAAATGCCTGTCGACTTCGGGAAGTCAAGCCGGCGAGGCGGGAATTTGTTCTATGGGTGGGACGCAGTGAACAGGTCAAAAGACCGGATTTGTTTATCCAATTGGCCCAGTCGATTCCCGATATTTCTTTTCTGATGATATGTTCTCGTGCCGCCAGAGACGAGCATTATGAAAACCTTGTCCACCTTGCGGCGTCAGTGCCGAATCTGAAGTTTATTCCAGGCCTGCCGTTTGAACAAATCGAAGCGTTCTTCGAAAAAGCGATTCTTTATATCAATACCAGCGACAGCGAAGGATTTCCAAACACCTTCGTCCAGGCCTGCAAAAGCGGAACGCCCATTTTAAGCCTGAATATCAATCCGGATGATTTTCTCAACCGCCATCAATGCGGCCTCTGCGCCCGGGGCGACTGGGGCGAATTTTTGAAAATGGCCCGACAGATGCTGATGCTGGAAACGGCCGCCAAACTCGGACAAAACGGCAGGCTTTATGCCGAAAAAAACCACGACATCAAACAGATTATTGAAGTGTATAAAACCTTATTTCTGAACCGGCCGGGGCGGGGCAACTACGCGCCTGCGTAAATTCAGGGTACGAATCACTTTCGATATCCCCCGGCAAACCGAAGCTGCCGCTGTGGGAAATACCGTCAGCAGGGTCATCCACACGCGATACCAGCCCGGATATAATTCGGGAAACGCTTTCAATAATTGCCGAATATCCTGCCCGCGGGCGTCAAAGAGCATCCCTCGAATCCACAGCCGAAGCATTTTTTGTACGGCCGGCTCAAACGCCGTTCTGCAATGATAATGGTCCGACAATTCGAGATGGCGGCGGATGAAATCGCCGTACACGGATACGTCAATACGTTGCTTGGAGCCGCTTTCCGGCGTTCCCAAGTGATAAATCGCCAGCGGCTGAGGGAGAAAACCAATTTGCGGATACCGGTATGCGATTCGCCACCATAAATCGATATCCTCGGCAATGTGCAGATTCACCGGAAACAAACCGGCTTCAAGCAGCAGGGGTTTTCTTATCAGCATGGTGTCTGAACAGCCGATAAATCCTTTGCGGTACGCATCAAAATAATCGTCGAAATAATTTTTGCCCCCCAGCAGTTTTTCGACGAAAGCCGGAGGGATTTCCGCCGCCCGCCGGTCGGCATAACAAGTCACATAATTGGCTGCCGACCAGACCAGATGGGGATTTCGGCTCAAGAGTTCGGTTTGCATCTTCAGATAATCCGGCAGCCATTCGTCGTCGGAGTCCAGAAACGCGATCCAGTCGCCAACGGCGGCACGAATCCCGGCGTTGCGCGCGGTACTGACCCCCGCGTTGACCTGTCCAATCAGTTTAACGCGGTCTGTGAACCGTCGAACAATTTCAGCCGTGTTATCCGTCGAACCGTCATCGACGACAATAATCTCGTCCGCGGCACGGCTCTGCGCCAGTACGCTGCAAATCGCTCTTTCAATACAGGCGCCCGCGTTATAGGCCGGGATGACAACGCTGATTCTCATTTCTTGCTTTCCGTTGAATCGACTTCCGTAATTACCGGCGGCGGTTGGAGTAAATTGAGTTTATACGCCAACTGTCTGCAAAACCTTCGCACCGGCGGCCCCACTCGGCATTTAAACCGAACCCAGTACGGCAAAATTTTACTAAACGTTATCGCAAATTGACACCGACGCCACGCCCGGCCAAAGGTTTTCATCTGCGGATGCAATTCCACCAGTTTTAACGCTTCGGCCTTATGTCCGTTACGCGCCTTGAGGTACGCGTTTCGCAAAGCCATCCGGGCTAGCAACTCCCGTGCAAAAGGCTCTTTTGTCGCGGGACAGTATTTCAGCAGAATGTCTGGCTCCAGCAGCATCGGATTCAGCGGATAATTGGCCGTGCCGGTTAATTCACTGTGTTGTCGATTATAGCGGGCCGACGGTTTTCCGCCTAAAACCATAAACGCCTCATTCAGTATAATGCTGGCAATCAAAACGGTATCTTCGCCGTATCGGCACCGCGACTCAAAAAATCCGCCATATCGCCGAGTCGTCTCGGTTCGTATGACCGTGGTATCCATCGTGAAAAAATACAAAAACGACTCTATTTTTTCGGCGGCTTCATTCCCGGTCAATCTATAAACCCCTGGTACAACGCCGCAGCGCGCCCAGTACGCCGTCATATCAATCTGTGCGGGCCATTCGTAATACATCGTTCCGACCATTGCGACGTTATTTTTTTGGATGGCCGCCATCGCCGTTTTTAGATGCCACGGATACCACAGGTCGTCGGCGTCAAGAAACGCGACATACGGTGCTGTTGCGGCACGAATGCCCGCGTTACGTGCTGCGCCCGGCCCGGCGTTGGCCTGTACAATCAATTCAATCCGCCCGTCCTCTTTCTGTATCCGCCGGACGATCTCAGCCCCGCCGTCCGTCGAACCGTCGTCAACCACAATCAGTCGCCAGTCCGCCAGTGTCTGCGACTGCACCGAACGAATCGCCCGTTCAACAGTCGCCTGCTTATTATATAATGGCATAATGACGTCAATTGCTGCCATATGGGTTAATTCATCTCCGGATGTTTCCGTCTTTCATTCCATCGCCACAATTTCGGACACCACGACCCGATATACGAAGTCACTCGGCACCACGGAGTCAGAAACCTTGCATATCGTTTTAATAAATATCGAACATCACCGCCCTGTCCGCCCAGCAAAAATTTATATATCCAGTGGCCCAGAATAAACCGGGCGCATAGATTAAATTCCGTCAATTTACCGGCTTTTTGAGCTTCAATGTGATGACGGGACATGAAAGAATCCACGTCGTCCGGCTGTAAAATAGTTTTTGTCGCACTGTCGGGTGTCTGGAAATGATAAATCGCGATGGGGTCCCAGACGATCGCGAGTTTCATATTCAGATACGCCAGGCGAAACCACACATCCTCATCTTCAGCAATTTTCTGTCCCTCATAAAACAGACCGGCATCCCGCAGTTTGTCCTTGCGAATCATCATCGTGTTGGTATTGCCGGCGGCGCGCAATCGATACGCCTGAAAATAACTGTCAAAATAGTTTACTCCGCCCATCTGCTGTCTCAGGTCGGATACCTGCGACTCGGAAAGCCCCGGCGATTGCAAATGATTTTGTTGGCACCGGCAAAACAGAAAATTGCCTGTCGCCCAGCACAACTCCGGATGACGGCCCAGAAGCTCGCATTGAAGTTGCAATTTCTCCGGCAGCCACTCGTCATCGGCGTCTAAAAATGCAATCCAGTCGCCCGTTGCTGCCCGAATCCCGGTGTTTCGCGCGGCGCTAACCCCCGCATTGGCCTGCTCGATAATTCTGATTTTTCCCTTATACTGCTTTAGTATCTCGGAAGTGGTGTCCGTCGAACCGTCATTGATGACAATAATCTCGTCGGCTGACCGGGTCTGATTCAAAACGCTCCGCAAGGCCCTTTCGATATACGCCGCCGCGTTATATGCTGGGATAATGACGCTGATTCGCATCTTTTAAACCTTTTACCTCGATGACCTGACGCGATTTTTAAACCGAAGATACCAATCCGCCACTTGTGGCCCGATGACCGGTACGGCCAGACGAAATTGAACTTCTCTGCCGAACCGCGGCGAAAGATAAGTCCCGAAACGGCTCATCAGGTCTCTCGCCTCACGACCGTGACCGTCCTGAATCAATTCCCGAATCCAGACTTCCAGCATGTGGCGGATACAGGGCATAAATGCCTCGCGCCGGCCATACCGTGCTGATAATTCCAGATGGCGTTCGACAAGCTGAATCATAAATTCGTAATGAACATTGACCTTGGTCGAACTGCCGACCGTGTCAAGATGATAAATCGCCAGCGCCTGGGGGACGTATCCAATTTCAGGATACTGATACGCAATACGAAACCATAAATCATTGTCCTGTGCCCGTTTCATCCCCGCGACAAATCCTCCGGTCTGCTCCAATACATCCCGGCGGATTATCACCGTAATGGTCGAAACAAAAAAACCCTGCGGATATGCGGCCAGATAATCATTGAAAACAATCCCACCCCGGTTTTCTTCCGGGATGAAATCTCGTATGGGATGAGCCGATTTTCGTCGCTTGAGGCCGGGATGGTTGAAAATCAGGTCGCAATAGCACCATGCAATATTCGACTGACGCAGCAAAAAACGGCACTGTTGATCCAGCTTTTCCGGCAGCCATTCGTCATCGGCATCCAAAAACGCGATCCACTCGCCGGAGGCGCTTTGAATCCCTGTGTTTCGCGCCGCGCTTGCGCCCCCGTTGGCCTGGCTGATTAACCGCACCTCCGACCCGAATCGCCGGACAATATCCGCCGTCCCGTCTGTCGAGCCGTCATCCACAACGAGTATTTCATCCGCCCGCCGGTGCTGGGCCAGCACGCTTCGCACGGCACGCTCAATCGTGGCCGAGGCGTTGTACGCAGCGATAACGACACTGATTTTCATAAGCGACAAAAGCCGGGCAAAATGATACCATTATTTCCAGAATACAACCCAACGCAGAATATCGTTATACGTTACCCACAAAAACACCGACAGCAGAAACACCAGCCCGACCCAGGTGATGATTTCCTGGACTTTGGTGTTCAGCGGCACGCCGCGGATTTTCTCGATAATCAGCAGCAATATCACTCCACCGTCCACAATCGGCAGCGGGAGAAGATTCATCACCGCTAAGCACGAACTCAGAAGACCCAGAAAATACAACAGGTCCGCGATGCTCTGCCCCGCCATCTTATAACTGATTGATGCTATCCCCACAGGCCCGCTTAGCGAAGACACAGGCACAGTCTTAGAAAACAATCCCGCGAAAGTAAGAACAGATTGCTCAATAAATTGCCATGTCCTTTTAACGCCCCAGAAAATCGCCTGCGAGGGATTCTTGGCTTTATATGTCTCTTGGTAAAATTCCAACTCCGCCGCCAGCAGCATTTCCGATTGCATGTGAATCGCGTCCTGTTCCGGCACATCGAAGCCGATTCCGCCCGCGTCCGCACCGGTTAGATACTCGATACTGATGCGCTGTCCGCTGTTTTGACGAATCAGCCGAATCACGTCATAAAAACTTTTTACCGCCTGCCCGTCCACCTTCGTGATTTCTGCCCCCGCCGGTATCGGTAGCGCCCCGGGACCCGTCGAAGATTCAATCGTATGCGCTGCCACCGCGTGCTCCATATCCAGCGCCGGGACAAATCCGAGCGTCACTCGTCCGTTATCGCCGGCTTTGACCGAAGGCTCCATCACAATTGTCGTTGACGTTAGTTTCCCCGCTGGGTCTTTACGCAGCACCACGAGCGGCAGCGGCTTGTCTTTGTGCGAAACAGTCTGGTCACGCAAATCCTTATAAGTCGGGTTGACCGCATCGCCGACCTGAATGATAATATCGTCTTCTTTCAGCCTCGGTTTATCCGGTTGCGGTTTTTCGTCCTTGATGCCCAGCCAATGCTTGATTTTACTCGTCATTCCGCTGAATGTCGGAGGTTCGGAAACCGCCAGTACCTTCAGCCGCGGCACTATCGAATACACGTTGGCCAGATCGAATTCATTGCGAAAATTCGGATAGTAGGGGATGCAAACCATCGGCGCCTCAACCTGGGCGGTGGTTTTGGCGCTGCCTGCTGGATAACAGCGCGATACCGTCAGTACAGCCGTAGGAGTCAGTGCCGCTGCCGCATACGCGTCCAACTGCCACGGCTTCGTCAGCGGCTTGCCATTCAGCGCGGTAATCACGTCGCCCGGACGGAACTTGGCCGTCTCATAAAGCAATTTGATTTTCTTGGGGTCTTTCATGCGCCGGTTGACTGTCGATGACGTCGGCTGACCGATGCCGAACGCCCGCAGGCCCGTAGTATTGTTAATTTGTTTTTCCGATACTAATTTCACCTCTGTGACCGAACCGTCGGATTTTTCCACTTTCATTTCTACGGGACGGTCTTTGTCGGCGAATGCCGCCGCCAGAACGACCGATGTATAATCGATGAAATTTTCCCCGTTGATTTCCACAATTCGGTCCCCGGTCTTCAGCCCCGCCACATCCGCCGGCGAATTCGGAATAACCTTCCCGACAATCGGCGGCGTCAGTTCCAGCCCATACAGAAACAGCGCCATAAACAAAATCATCGCGCCGATTGCGTTGAATACCACGCCTCCGGCCACCACCGCGATACGCTGCCATATCGGTTTGTTGGCAAACGACCGCGGGTTCTTCGTCTGTTCTACCGCTCCCGAATCAGACTGCCCAAGCATCTTCACAAACCCGCCGAATGGAATCAGCCCGATGCAGTACGCCGTTCCCGAATCCTCTGCGGCCGTCTCATCCGCTCCAAACTGCGGCAAAACACGAATACGAAACCCCTTCGCCGTCTTCTGAAAACTCAGCAGCGTCGGCGGAAAGCCTATCGAAAACATCTCGATCTTGATGCCGCACAGCTTTGCAATCAGAAAATGCCCAAGCTCATGGATCATTATCACCGCGCCGAATCCCAGTGCCGCCAGCAGAATCTTCCGCGCTGCGGCGGGATTCTCAACGGCCAGATAAACCGCTCCCGCCGCCAGGACAACCACCAGCATCGCATTCATCAAAGGATTCGGCTTTTTAGCCTGCGGGTTCTGATTTTGATTCACGTTTTGTTCACTCATTTGGGGTCTCCGGAGAAATTATAGCTCCAACCTACACAGTCATCGGCCGGCGGCTCTTTAATGTGTTCAATACCTCGCTACGCGTTAAGGTGTCAATTTCCATCAATTCTTCAAGACTCGGATTCTGCTTTACACAATGCCCGTTCAGGCAATGCTCCACCAACTCCAATATCGCTCCCAGCCGGATGCGACCGGCCAAAAATGCCTCCACCGCCGCTTCATTCGCCGCGTTCAGCACCGCAGGCGCCGAACCGCCCCGACGCGCCGCCTCAAATCCCAAATCCAGCGAACGAAAAATCGCGCGGTTGGGAACCTCAAACGTCAGCTTCCCAAGATGCGCCAAATCTAAACCCTTCGCGATCCCCGCCGCGCGGTGCGGATACGTCAGCGCATACTGAATCGGCGTCTTCATATCCGGCACGCCCAATTGCGCAATCACCGAACCATCGACATATTCCACCATCGAATGCACCACCGATTCCGGGTGCACCAGAACGTCAATCTTTCT
>VGXU01000068.1 GCA_016873215.1 Planctomycetota bacterium | reverse complement strand
AAAATTCGTATCCTGAAGCCCGTCGGAGCGCCACTGGCTTTGGGGATGAAAACCCAATCCATCCCAGCCAATCAGCGCCTCGGCCAGTTTCTGCGCGCCGGTATAATCGGCACTGCCGGTCTCAGCTCCAGCGGCGTCGGTATAAGTGGACGGCGGATAGTCATTCCAGCTCGAATCCGAACGAAACGCCTCAAGGGCGGTCCCGATAGCATTGAACTGCGATCGCTGCTTGACGACCATGGCCACCGTCTGAATTTTGCCGATGGCCGGCAGCAGCAGTCCGATCATCACGGCGATAATCGCCATGGCCGTCAGCATTTCCAAAAGCGTAAATCCGTGTATTTGTTTTATCCGTTTCATTGTTTTGCCTCCGCTTATACCTGTTTTAGAACTTGTTTTCTCCTTCTGTTTTGTTTCCCTGTTTTTAACTCTGAAATTTTTTCTTGCGAATCACACATTAAGAACCACAAATTTCATCTATCCCCCGAAGCCTTAAAAGGGAGAAAACCGCAAACTCCACTCTCCTTTATTTTTGCTTTTTAGTAATCGAAATTGGTAATATCGTCTTTGGTGCCATAGACGCCGTCCCATCCAGCGGAAATCAGAATGAACTTGTTGGCGTTGAACGGTTTATAATATTTGCGATCCACATCGGCGGTCTGCGTAATTTGCTCATAAAAGACCTGCGCCATTGTTTTGGAGGCATCGCTGGAATCCTTGAAATCCTTGTCTTCCAGCGTCGGATCCGTCATTACCGGCAATTGCACCAACGGCAGGTTGTCGTCAAAATTATAAATCCACTTGCCGTATTCGGTCGCTGCCGGGTTGGTCACGGGAACCGGCGGCGTATCGCCGCTGATGCGGAATCGTTTGGAACCGTCGGCCTTGAAATACAGCACCGGCTGCCCCACTTTTACGGTGGCGCCGTTCAAAGTAATCGAGTTGGTGTTAAAGGTATCCGTAATCACCGGGCTGCGCCCGCTATTGGTCGCTCCGCTGGAAGTATAAATTTGCGATGGCGCGGTCACGCTCTGCCACAATTCAGAAATCAGATAAATACCGCTGTGCTTCAGCTCCACATAAGGCCCCTTGCGCCGGTTCAGGCTCGCCGCTTTCGCAACGTCATAAAACGTCGCCTGAACTTCCAGGTCCATATTGGGTTTGTATAACAGGTCATTCGGCGGATACCATCCCGTCTGCGGCTCGATCCCGCGGTTATCCCGCCCCACCAGCGCCTCGGCCAGATGCTGTGCTCCGCAGACTAAGTTGGCGGCGCCGCCTATGGGCAGCGTTTTCGATTCCGGGTAGTCGTCAAATTCTTTGCTGAACAGTTCCAGCCCTGTGTCCATCGCCTTAAGTTCAACTTTTTGCCGCAGATTTCTGGCCTGCCGCATCGCCGCCCGGATGCCAATCGACATGATCGCGGTCAGTGTCGCGATAATCGATATCACCACCAGCAGTTCAATCAGCGTAAACGCCTTTGGGCTTGCTTTTGCATAAATCCATTTCATTATTCTTATCCTTCGCAAATAATTGCCTGACGGCACTGTATCAACAGAAAGAATTCATCTGATTAAACTAAATATTGAACATTTCTCACTGGCTTTTCAAGTCGTCTTTTGTATCAAACGTTTCGTCCGGCCCGGCCGATACCAGTACGGGAAACGCATCGCCGGTCATGTACTTATATGCAATAGCTGTTCCCCATGCGTCAACAAAGCGCACCCAGTCGTATGTAACCGTTGTCCCGCCGGAAGAAATCTGAACTTGCAGACCCACCCCATTCTTATCTTTGTTGGTGAGCATCCGGTTCGACAACCCGCTCAGAACGGTTTTGGACTGGGGAACCCGGTCCAGAAAATAAAACAGCGATTGACTGCACCACCAGAGGTTGCTTTCGCCAAGCGACGTCGGCTGGCTTCCCGGGGGGATAACCGTCACAGTTGTCGCCGACAACACTGCTTTCAACTCGTCCGCATTATATATCATCGGCGGGAATTTTTCCGTCTGGTCGTAGTACTGCTGCAGAGCCGTACCGATGACCTCGATTGCGCTGGCGGTCAGTTGTCGTTCGGCGCGGACACGCAGATATTTGCCCGCCGTCAGCAGCGCCCCGGCCAAAATCAGGATAATGGCCAGCGTCACGAGAACTTCGATTAACGTAAACGCTTTTTTTCTATCGGTACTCATTTCACATCATTTTCACCGGCGTCACCGTTATTCATTACAGAAAACCGTCATTTCGCGTCGAGGTCCGCCAGAGGCGGACGCCTTTTGCCTTTTACTTTTTCTCCGTGAACTATTGCATCTATTTTTTCATCCGGATGCGTTCGGACCCTCGGCGAAAACTATCAGCCGTTTCCCCGTCAATACCAGTTATCGCTCAGAACCTTTATCGAAATTCAAAATATCATCCCCGGTACCGTATAATCCGTCCTTGCCGGCGGACATCAGGATATATGTCCCCGCCCGATAAGGCCGCTTGATGGTCGTCACTTGTTTATTGAGAATAATACTTTCAAATGACTGCAAGTCGGCAGCAGCGCCGCCGTTGGCATACAGCGGATGAACTATCGCATCTTCCGGTGTTCCCAGCGCAAGCAGGTTCAGATTGTCCGGATAATAATAAATGTCGTCCCTGATAGCATTCGCGTTATTAAAATTCTGTTGTGTATACGCCGTGCGGGCACGATAATACAAAACCGGCATCCCGGTCTTTTTATTACCGGTGCCGCTGCGCTTTTTGCTGAAGATATCACACAATACCAGCGGATAATATGCCACACCTTCAGTGGGTTCCGTATAAGTACTGGTGGCAAATAATCCCAGCTTCCCCGCTCCTGTCCCATATACCTCATCCATCCGGAAAGCGTTGGCATTTTCCAGATCGATAAAAGGTCCCTTGCGGGCCTTGAGATTTTCATCTATCGTTTCCCATGCGGGGGAATAATTCGTACTTAAATGGTAAACGGGATAGACTAACTGAGTGTTGGTTTTATCAACCACGCAATTTCCCCCATCCGCCCGAAGTGCCGTGTTGGGGTGAACGCCCAGATAGTCAAGTCCAATCAGGGCCTCCGCCATCTTATTGGCGCCGCAATAGGCCGTCGCGGCCGCAAGAGCACCTGAGCCGCAGGCTGATGCGGCTACGCTTTTGGTGCCATCATAACTGTCAATATTGTCATTCGATTCCGGGTATGTCCCAAATGCACTGTCATTTTTGAACATTTCCAGGGCAACCTCGATACCGTGAAACTGCGCTTTTTGCTGGATTTGCCGCGAAAAGTCCTTGACCTGGTTGAGCGCCGGAATCAACAGGCCGATGAGGACGGCGATAATGCCCATCACCGTCAGCATTTCCACAATGGTGAACCCCTGATTTTGATTCGTACGTTTCATCGCTTTTTCCTTTCCGAAAGTAATAATGCCGTTTTCGTTATATCCTTAATTCCATCCGCCCTCGGCGGAGTCCTTGACTTTGAGTTTTGGGTTTTAACATTTGAATTTTCTTACATCAGCGCCTGGATGATGCTGACCATCGGCAAAAACATCGCCAGCACGATGGTTCCCACAATCAGACCGAGCGTGACAATCATAATCGGCTCCAGCATACTCATCATCGCCGAGACCAGGACGTCGGCCTCTTCATCGAAGTTGTCGGCCACCTTCATCAGCATTTTATCAAGGTCGCCGGTTTCCTCGCCGACATCGACCATATTAACCACGATGGAGTCCACCGTCTTGCTTTGCCGCAGCGGGTTGGCGAAAGTATCACCCTGCCGAATGGCGCCGTGAACCTTACCCAGCATTCGGGCATAGATTTCATTGTCGGCCGTTTCACGGGTGATGTTAATCGCCTCCAGAATCGGAACGCCGGCCCCAATCAGCGTCGCCAGCGTTCGCGTCCAGCGGGCCACCGCAGTCTTATAGACAACTTTTTTCACCACCGGCAAATGCAATTTCAGCCAGTCTATCGCAAACCGTCCATATTTGAATTTCCGGACCATCTTGAAAATCGACATAATGATAAAGGGTGAAATCGCCACTATGCCGGCATTCAGCCCCTTGCCGCCGATCAACCAGTTGCTGATTGCCATCAGTTTCAAAGTCAATGTCGGGAGCTTGCCTTTGCCTTCGCTCATATCCGTCAGCACGGCAGTGAAGGTCGGAATAATGAAAATCATCAGGCCCATCACGATAAACAGCGCCGCGGTCATCACCACGATCGGATAGACCATCGCGCCTTTAATCTTGGATTTGAGTCTCTCATTCTTTTCCATAAAGTCCGCCAGGCGGTCGAGAATGACGTCCAGAACGCCGCCGACTTCGCCGGCCGCGACCATATTGACAAACAACCGGTTAAAACACCGCGGATACTTGCCCATCGCTTCCGACAGCGTGGCGCCGCCTTCAATGTCATCGGCGACATAACCGATAATCCGCCGGAACGGCCCTTTTTTCAACTGCTCTTCCAGAATGCGAAGAGAACGCAGAATGGCCAGACCGGCGTCCTGCAGCGTCGAAAGCTGTCGCGCAAACTGCGTGACGGCTTTGATTTTGACTTTTTTGTTTCCGCCTTTGCGTTTTTGCGGGGCTGCGGCGGCCTTCGCCGTGACTTTTTTCCCGCTCGATTGCGCCTTGACCTTGGTCGGAAACAACCCTTTGTTGCGGATTTTGCTGATAGCCTCTTTACTGCTCAGGGCCTCGATTTCCGCCTTGACTTCTTTTCCTTTTGTGTCCAGCGCCGTGTATTCAAAGACTGGCATAGTATTGTCCTTTTACTGATTTTCCGCTTTACATTTGTTTATCTGTTTCATGCCATTTTTCCTTTTTAAAAGACGGCGTCATTCGCCCGCCGTGATTTATTCTTCGGCGGCCAGCGTTTCGCGGGACACTTCGTCAATCGTTGTAATTCCGTCAAAAATCGATGTTAAGCCGTTTTCCCGCAATGTTCTCATCCCCGCTTTGCGGGCCGCTTCGCGCAACACTCCGGTGGAACCATGATTCATAATCAAATCCCGGATTTCGTCGTTGAACAGCATAATCTCAAATAACCCGAGACGTCCGCGATACCCCGTGTTGTTGCATTTCTCGCAGCCTTTCCCGTAGAAAAACTTTTTGTCCCGAACGTCTTCCGGCGTCAAACCCAGTTCCATCAACTGCTCTTCCGTGGGGGTATATTCGGTTTTGCAGTGGACGCAGATTTTTCGCACAAGCCGCTGGGCAACAATGCCTTCGATAGTGGCGGTGATCAAGAAAGTCTCCAGTCCCAGGTCCACCAAACGCGCGATGGTGCTGGGGGCATCATTGGTATGAAGCGTCGTAAAGACAAGGTGGCCGGTCAGCGACGCCTGGATTGATATTTCCGCCGTTTCAAGGTCGCGGACTTCGCCGACCATGCAAATGTCCGGGTCCTGACGCAAAATGGACCGCAGGCACTTGGCAAATGTCAGGCCGATTTCCGGCCGGATTTGGACCTGAATCAGCCCGTCAATATCATATTCGACAGGATTTTCCGTCGTGATGATTTTTGTGTCGATTGCATTCAGCTTCTTGAGACAGGAATAGAGCGTGGTGGTTTTGCCGCTTCCGGTCGGACCGGTAACAATAACAATCCCATTGGGCTTCTCGCACAACTGATTGACCATATCCAGTTCTCGCGGCAGCATGCCCAGCATATCCAGCCGCAGGTCGACCTGGGTACGGTCCAGAACACGCAGCACAACGCTTTCACCGAACATCGTTGGTAAAACGCTCACTCGCAAATCCACTGGATTTCCGCCCACGACCAGCGAAATACGTCCGTCCTGCGGAAGACGTCTCTCGGCAATGTCGAGGCTGGCCATAACTTTAATACGGCTGGCCAGCGCCAGCGAAATGCTTTTGGGCGGCGGAATCATCTCATACAGCACGCCGTCGATACGATAACGCATCTTGAACTCATCTTCAAAAGGCTCGAAGTGAATGTCGGAGGCCTTGTCACGAATAGCCTGAAGTAAAACCCGGTTCAGGAGTTTTTTGACCGGATTCGATTCGGACAATTCTTTAATATCTTCCAGGTCGATACTTTCGCCTCGTCCCTGGAATTGCTGGAGAGTCTTGTCCCCCTCAATTTCTCCGATAAGTTCGTTAAGACCATCTTTGTCTTCTTTGTAATGCTTATCCAGCGCCGCGTTCAAAGCCTCGGTATCCGTCACCTTGGCTTCCACGGAAAATCCCAATAGCGTTGACAAGTCGTCGGTGGCACGGAAATTATCGGGATTGTCGATTGCGACGGTGATTCGATTGGCGGATTTATCATAGCTAAGAGGAAAAATACGATAACTGTGGGCCATTTGGGCGGGAACCAGGTCAATAATTTCGT
Organism: Planctomycetota bacterium; assembly: GCA_016873215.1. Taxonomy (GTDB): domain Bacteria; phylum Planctomycetota; class Phycisphaerae; order Sedimentisphaerales; family Anaerohalosphaeraceae; genus Anaeroglomus. Next base: position 4,325 of record VGXU01000068.1, on the reverse strand, counting down.
GCGGCGTTTCCATCTTTGCGATGTCCACATATTCCATGCCGCGTTGCCCGGCCAAGGCGATTCGTAAATCTCTGTGTGTAATGAGTCCTTTTTCAATGAAGACTTCCCCCAGTTTAACCTGCCCTTTTCGCTCCTGCTGGACTTTCAAACATTCGTGCACCTTATCACGGGTCAATAGGCCCATTTTGATAAGAATACGTCCTATAGTCCTGCCTTTCAGTTCACTTACTGGAGGTATTTTAGTCATTATTTGAAACTCCTCAATTCTTTCGTCATCAGCTCATCCATTGGTATTATACGAGGTAAAAACCTAAATAGCAAGACTGTTTTTTTATTAGACACTTAGTATGGTTTATGTTTTTTGACCTTACAATGTAAAAACTGCAAGATAATTCGTCCAAAACTAATCAGCTTTTGTAAAGTCGGGGCTGAAATTTTACAAATATTTTATATGACACTTGGTCAATTTAGTTATTTTACAATGGTTTACACGAAACTGCTTTCCGCTGTATTGTCTATTTATGGTGTCTTTTAATAAAAAAATGCCATTTAGGGACATAAACGAAAATTAATGAGCCGGAGAATTGCAAAAATGCACACCTAAATTTATCGGCCAATCGAACATCGGGAAAATACACCTCCGCCAGCCGTTGTTCCCGCGATAACATAGCCATGGTCCTCTAAATACGGCATTGTCAAATATATATCGACCCGCACATTTTTCGAAACTTTTGGATTGGCCGACCTGTCAGACTGGACCGCCGGCTTACCTCCTGGGCAGGGTTACGCTTTTCAGATGGCTTAATGTAAGATAGTCGATAGCCCGTAAAAACCTTTAAGACGGTTTTTGACATTGACAATTTGTACTTGGCCGGATAAAATTCAACATATTGAAAATGCAGGTGTTATTGCGTTTTGGACCTGCAAAACAGTAAAAACCACAAAATCTGAGGTCATAAATGAAATCGTTAAATTTAATCCGGTTTTTTAATCTTTGTGCAGTTTTCGCGGTTGGAGGATTTTTATTGACTCTGGTCGGATGTGCCGGCTCTCCCGGAATGACCGCCAAGGAAGTACACCGCGAACACGTAAATTACGTCGGCTCCAACTGGCTGATGCTGCAAAAAGATATTGACGAATTTCTGATGATAGATCGACCCAGCCGGTTAGGTAACACGATTGTGCGTTAGAGCGGCCGTTTTTCGTTTCGCTTGTCGGGTTTGCGGCAAGAAGGGTTGTGGTATATTGATAGCATAGCTATGGATGGTATAGACTTTGAATGCGATTATTCGGTATATCGTCAATATTGGACCTTCTGAACGTTTGATTGTCCTGGCGGAACTTCTGCTGATAGGGGTGTTTGTTTATATCGTGATCAGTTTTCTGGAAGGAACTCGCGGCGAACGTCTTTTTCGCGGGGTGATATTTGTTCTTCTGGTAGGTTCTCTGATTTTGAATCTGGTGGTGCGGCAATTCGGAATGGCGAGAATTGCTTATCTCTACAGCGGATTTTTAATCGCCGTTTTGATTGTCGCGGTGACGGCATTTCAGCCGGAGCTGCGGCGGGCATTGATTCGTATCGGCCAGGCAGACCTGTTTTCTCCCAGTTCTCCGCAGCAGTTGACCCGAAGCGTAGAGGAAATCATCGAAGCAGTCACACAAATGGCCGCGGAAAAAACCGGCGCGATTATCGCCATTTCGCAGCAGGTTCCGCTGGGGGAATTCGCGGAAACCGGCGTGCGAATCGACGCGAAAGTCACCAGCGAGATGCTCAAGACCATTTTTTACGAAGGGACTCCGCTGCACGATATGGCCGTTCTGATTCAGGGCGACCGCATCGTCGCGGCCCGAGTTCAACTGCCGCTGGCCGAAGCCGACAGTACCATACACGGACGTCTCGGTTCCCGCCACCGCGCGGCGATTGGTATTTCCACCGCCTCGGACGCATTGGTCATTGTCGTCAGCGAGGAAACCGGCATTGTTTCTCTGGCGATGAACGGCCAGCTTCTTCGCAATATTTCCGAGGCACAACTGCGAAGACATCTGAACACGGCGATGGTCAAGGCGACTCCCTTATTGGAACGGCTGGGACACGGGAAACAGAACGAACAGGACTCTATTCATTCGGACGAACAGACGCCTCCAACGGTATAGCGGGATATGGACTGGATTAAAAAATTTCTGGCGGTGATATTTTTAACGCTGCTCATCTGGGCGTGGGCGTTTTTATCTCTCGAAACCCCACATACATGGATGGTCACATTAAAAACCGCTCCCGCGGCATCGGACGACTTCTGGATCACCTATAACGACGGCCAGGAGCAGGTTGACAACCTCAAGCTGACGCTCCGCGGGTCGCCGGACAAAATTTCCGAGCTGGTACAGCGGTATCGCAGCGAAAAGCTGGAGTTTTTTTACGACCCCAAAGAGTTTGGGCATGACGCCGGCGGCAAGTTCAAACTGGATATGACCGAGTATTTCCGCAGTCATCCCAAGATGGGAGAGTATGCCCTGACGTTTGAATCGTGTATGCCTGAAAAAATCGACGTTGAGGTGGAAAAACTTGTGCCTAAGCTTCTGGTGGTGCAGTGCGTGGATGAAAACGGCGCCGCGGTGAAACATGAATCTATCGAGCCGGCACAGGTGGAAATCAATGTTCGCAAGGATTACACGGGGCCGGGGTATGTGATGCTCACGGCGCAGCAGATGGATCGTGCGCGTCGGCTGCCGGTATCGGAACGGCCGTATGTGGAAATCGCGCCGGGCAAACGGAAATACGCGGAGAGAACAATTAATCTGACGCTGCCGGCCAGTGAGCCGCTCAAGGAGCAGGTCATTCAGCCGATGATTGGGTATATCGCCAGCCCGACGCTGCTGACTAAATACAAAATTGAATTAGTCAACGAAACGGAACTGAAAACGATTCGCAACATCCGGGCCACGGATAAGGCCTTTGATGCATACAAAAAGCAGCGTTATCACATTCTGGTTGAAGTGCGGGATGGCGATGAGACGCTCAGCGAAATCCCGGCCCGGCCGGTGATTTATAATTTCCCGCCGGAGTTTGTGAAGACCGGCCAGATAGAGGCTCCGAATCCGCCGCAGCAGGCACAGATAAAACTGACGCCGCTGCCCACCCCGGCCACACCCACAACCACCACCCTGCCCCCCTCTTAAGCGGCTCCGCCCTACTGACAAATTGGCTTAATGGGTTTGTTTGGGTTTGCTTTTTTTAGGTGATTTTTAGATTAGTCCTTTCTTTGTAATAAGTTATCGATTTTTGAAATGGGTTTGCTTTTCCAAAAAATGATGGTGAACCATTTTTTGGATATCAAAAATCAAAGTGCAAAAATCAAAATTAAGGAGTCGGCAGGGCCGACGGCTGAAATAAGCGGATTCCTCACCCGCAAGGGGTTCGGAATGACGGGCCTCTTGTTCTGTCAAGTTCTTCGACAACATGATACACATACTCCTTTTGTTTTCAAGGTTCATAGTTCTTAGTTCGTGGTTCGTAGAAAATCTGGATTCCGGCCTTCGCCGGAATGACAGAACCACGGGGCGCAAAAGAGGCGCCTCTTATATAGGGCGGACTTGCACACCGGTGTCGAAAATTTGTGTTTTTTCGAGGAGCGGAAAAGCTGTAAGTCTTTATCGTAAAAGAGGTTAAGTATTTTTAAGATTTTTAGATATAGCAGGATAGTGAAATCGCAATTGTGTTGAAATAACATAAACCACAGATTGACGCAGATTGTCACAGAGAGAAAAAAGGGAGAAGGCAAGAGACAAAAGGTATGTAGATATACAGGTATGCAGGGATGCAGAGGTGGAACAAAGACAAAGGGCAAAAGTTAAAAATCATCCGTCGTCGCTAAAGCTATGACGGACAAGAAAGGCGTACCTGCCCCCTTTATTTCCCCTCAAAAAAATCAGGGAAATTATTGACATCAAATTCACTTTAGGCTATAATTAATATCTGAAATTGGATACTGGGGAAGAGGCAAAAACAAAGATACCTTATCCTATACAATACTTTTGTTCTGTTTGGAGAATTTAGGACTGGGACGATGGAAAGCGGTCTATGAAGTTCAAAACATCAGCCTGCAAGATCCGATTCGTGAATTTACAATCTGGTCTAATTATGGGCTTTATTCCAATCTGATGGTAAATAATTTACCTGACCCCTTTCATTATTCTTAGAATATTTAATAGGGTGAGAATGTAGTATAGAGCACGAATCTGTGTTTTGGGGAGGCGAAATATCCTCTATTGAGGGTGAGACAAGAATGAAGAATTTGGCCGTTTTGAAGCGTCTGTTTTTGTCGATT